>NZ_FXBB01000001.1 GCF_900177735.1 Dethiosulfovibrio salsuginis
CCGCCTTCAAGATGAGATACCTCATTGCATAAGCAAGTAAGGCGTCCTGTAGACGACAGGGTACATAGGCCGGAGGTGGAAGCACGGCAACGTGTGGAGCTGACCGGTACTAATACGCCGAGGCCTTAACCTCTTTTGGTTTCTCTAGTTCCTATGTCTTGGTGTTTATATTTTGAGAAGGTCCTTGGTGACCTTTGCGGAGGGGGTACACCCGGCTCCATGCCGAACCCGGCAGTTAAGCCCTCCAGCGCCGATGGTACTGCGATTTGCTTCGTGGGAGAGTAGGTCGTTGCCAAGGATCTTTTCTTCAGCTTTTAAAAAGGCCCTGTCTCTTTAGAGACAGGGCCTTTTGGCATATGCCCTCGATGGTATAATCAAAAGAGAAAGGAGGGGTAAATGTGGACAGTTTAAAAAACGTAAAACTAGGGGATATTCTCGTAGACTCTAACGCTCTAACCCCTTCTCAGCTGGAATCCGCCTTACAGGAACAACGTCAAAGCGGCATGAGGCTAGGGGAGATACTTATAAAAAACGGCTGGCTTTCGGAAAACCAGCTTATAGAGGCGCTTTCTACCCAGCTCCACATACCTCAAGTATCGATCTCTCGATATCGTCCAGAACCCGAGGCTTTGAGGCTAATTCCGCAGGGAATAGCAGAGAGGTTGAAGGTCATCCCTATGAGGATTACCGACGAAGACCATCTGATGGTCGCTACCTCCGATCCGTTGAATATCGTCGCCGCCGACGAGCTAAGAATGATGTCCGGCAGAGAAATCGATTTTGGACTTTGCCCTGCATCCCATATACTGCGGGATTTAAGCAGAATTTACACCATGCAGGAAACCTTAAACAGCGCGGAGGACCTCGAGATCGTCTCCTCAGGCTCCGAGGGAATAGAACTAGACCTTGGTCAGGCCATATCCACCGCCGCTGCGGACGATGCGCCGGTGATAAACCTGGTCAACACTATTCTCGAACAGGCGGTCAAAGACAGAAGCTCGGACATACATATCGAGCCCTTTGAAAAGGACACCCAGGTCAGATACAGGGTGGACGGACAGCTCTTCAACGCTACCAACTTCTCCAGAGGGCTTCACCCTGCCGTAACCTCTCGTATCAAGATAATGGCCAATATTGACATATCGGAAAAACGAAAGCCCCAGGATGGCCGAATCCTTATCAAGGTAATGGACAGGCGAGTGGACCTCCGTGTATCGACCTTGCCTACGGTTTATGGCGAAAAAACGGTCATAAGGGTTTTAGACCAGTCAAACGCCATGGTGGGACTGGAAAAACTTGGTTTCGACCAAAAGGACAGGGATAAAATAGACAGACTTCTCAAGGTCCCCTACGGAATTATATTGGTAACCGGACCTACAGGAAGCGGCAAATCGACGACCCTTTATTCCTTTTTGGAGAGGATCAACACCCCTGACGTAAACATTGTCACCGTAGAGGACCCGGTGGAATACTCTATAGCCGGTATCAACCAGGTTCAGGTAAGCGAGAAGGCAGGCAGGACCTTTAGTTCGGTGCTCAGGGCTATACTTAGGCAGGATCCGGACAAGATAATGATAGGGGAGATGAGGGACACCGAGACCGCCAACCTGGCCATAAGGGCGGCCCTTACGGGACACCTTGTCCTGTCTACACTTCACACTAACGACGCTCCCAGCGCGGCTATAAGGCTAGGGGACATGGGAGTTCCTCCTTTTCTGGTCGCCTCGTCGGTGGTAGCGGTCATAGCCCAGAGGCTAGTCCGTCGTCTTTGCCCAGATTGCAAGGTAGAGTACACCGTAGAGGATCCTATATGTCGATCTCTAGCCCTTCCAGAGGGAAGCAAGGCCTACCGTTCAAGAGGGTGTGACACCTGTCGCGGAACAGGCCACGTAGGAAGGACCTCTGTTTTCGAGATAATGGAGATGAACGAAGAGATAAGAAACAGAATAATAGACCAGGAGACTGCGGTTAGCATAAAGAAAGCCGCCATAGCGATGGGTATGAGGACACTGAGAGAGGCAGCCCTCTCCAAGGTTTTAGACGGAACCACCACGGTGGAAGAGATGCTTAACGTCACAACCCTATAGGAGGTAAAATAAATGGGTCTTACCGTGGGAATGCAGGATCTCCTGAGGGACGTCATAAAGAAAAAATCCAGCGATCTGCACCTTAGTGTAGGAAATCCCCCTGCTATGAGGCTGGACGGTCACCTTATAAAAATGGCCAATGCGGGAATAGTCGAAAGGGAGGATATGGAGATCATCGTATCGGGGCTTCTCTCGGAAGAGCAGATGGAGACCCTCCGATCGACCAAAGAGATGGACTTTAGCTTCTCTTTTCAGGCACAGGACTACAGCGCAAGGTTTAGGGGAAACTGCTTTTACGAGCTAGGCCAGCTTGCCATAGCGTTAAGGCTGATCCCCACCGATATCAGGACCATAGACCAGCTGATGTTGCCTGAGGCACTGGCGGATATATGCGATCAAAAAAGAGGACTATTTTTGGTCACTGGGCCCACAGGGCACGGGAAAAGCACTACTCTCGCTGCGTGCCTACAGCACATAAATTTGACCCGAAAGGAACATATCATCACCATCGAAGATCCTATAGAATACCTATATAGGTCGGAAAATTCCATTGTCCATCAGAGGGAGATAGGTAGCGACACAAAGTCCTTCTCCGAGGCCCTTAAAAGGGCGCTGAGACAGGACCCCGACGTCATCCTTATAGGGGAGATGAGGGACTTAGAGACCATCGGGGCGGCCATAACCGCCGCCGAGACGGGGCATTTGGTCTTTGCAACCCTTCACACCAGAGACGCCTCCCAGTCCATAGACCGGATAATAGACGTCTTTCCTCCCCACCAACAACAACAGATAAGGCTTCAGCTGGCTTCATCTCTGGTGGGTATCTGCTCCCAGCAGCTTATCCCCATGCCCGGAGGAGGGCGGACCGTGGCCACCGAGCTTTTGAGGGTAAACCCGGCGGTCAGAAACTGTATCCGAGAGGGCAAGACGACCCAGATAAAGACGGTAATGCAGACCGGTTCGGACGTAGGAATGCACACCATGGAGCAGAACCTCGCCAGACTGGTGTTGAGGGGTATACTGACCTTCGATCAGGCGGCAAACTACGCCTACGATAGAAAGGACTTTGAGCGACTGGTTTTTGAAGGTGGAGAGAACTAGCCCTGAGGAGGAATTGCCTTGAAGTACAGATATAAAGCCAGAGCCCAGGGTGGTAAGATAGAATCGGGTATAATGGAGGGAACCACAGTTCAGTCGGTGGTGGAGCAGATAAGAAAAAAAGGGATGCTCCCTATCTCCATAGACAAGGTCGAGGAGAAAAAGGCGGCGGGTAAACAGGCTAAAGATACAGGGTCCTCCAAAGGACTCATACACAAAATGAAGCTCATAGGCACGGTTCCCCTGAAGGACAAGGCGGTGTTCTTTCGCCAGCTTTCCACCATGATAAAAGCGGGGGTCAACATAGGATCCTCCCTAAATATCCTGTCGGACCAGACGAAAAACCTGAAGCTGTCCGACGCCATTTCTCAGGTTAAAAAGAAAGTGGACAGTGGAAACGCCCTCAGCGCGGCGATGAAGCTTCACTCCCTCTTTCCCCCTATGTCCATATCCATCATACAGGCGGGGGAGGAAGGGGGAACCTTAGATGGAAGTCTCGAGAGGGTAGCGGACTTTCTCGAAAGACAGGACGCCCTTCACAAGAAGATAGTCTCCGCCATAACCTACCCAGCGGTGGTAATGGCCTTCTCTATGTTCGTTCTATATCTGCTGATAACGGTGGTAATGCCCAAGTTCGCAACGGTCTTCAACAACCTGAACATAGAGCTGCCAGCGGTAACAAAGTTTATGTTCAACTTCGGCATATGGATGGCGGACAACTGGATACTCTTTATATCCTCTGTGATCGCCATCGTAGTATCCCTCTCGGCCATAGCGAGATGGAAGGTAACAAAGCCCTACATGGACAGGGTCAAGCTGAAACTGCCTATCTTCGGCGACCTCATCTTCAAAGCGGATATGGCGAGGTCGACCAGGACTCTGGCGTCGCTGACCCACTCGGGAATACCTATACTACAGGCGCTGGACATGACCTCTCGAATATCGGGAAACTCGGTGTTTGAGAACGCCTTCAAGTCCATGGAACTAGCGGCCAGAAAGGGGGCGGGACTAGGGGACACCGCCAGGAACATCAAGATATTCCCTCCTATGGTGGCCCATATGCTGAGGGTCGGGGAGGAGACGGGCCAGGTCGACGAAATGTTGAACAAAGTGGCCGACTGGTTCGAGCTAGAGCTTGACGAGAAGATAAAGAGGCTGACCTCCATACTGGAGCCGGTGCTCATAGTCTTCGTAGGAGGTGTTGTGGCCATAGTGGCGCTGGCCATCTTCTCACCTATAGTCACGGCGATACAGGAGATGCTGTAGGGATTTACTATTGTGGTTTGTATGGTATAATACAAAAGGTTACATAAATGATTTTTGATACTAAACTAAGGGAGGGCTTTAGCATGAAAAAGGATATCAAAAGAAACAGAAGGCCAGGATTCACACTGGTTGAGTTGCTCATAGTCATAATCATCATCGGTATACTGGCAGGAGGTATGATGTTGGTTGCAGGTGGTAGTACCGACAAGGCCAACGCCACGAAGATAGTCAGCGACCTGAGGACATTGAAGTCCGCTGCTTTGATGTATTACTCGGATAACAATAAATGGCCTACTGCAGCAAATATGGCAACTGATTTTAAGCCCTACATAGATAAAGATTTTACTGGTTTTGCCTTAGCTTCTGATGATCAATTTGTGGGATACACTGGCGACTTGATCAAGAACACCGGGGTCCAGGGTGCTCTTAAGAAAATGGCTAAAGAGTCGGGGCTTTATGGCGGAACGGCAGGGCCCACTACAGCAGCTGGAGACTATGATAGCGAAGATGGTGTCTGGATGAGGCTCCGCTAACATGTCCAGGAGGGCCTTTTCCCTTGTGGAGACCCTCATAGCCATGGCCATACTGTCCATAGCCCTGGTGGGACTGGCGGCGGTTCCCGTCGCCACCACCAGGCTCATGGTCCACGGCGTCCAGAGGGAGAAGGCCCTTTCGGTGGCCATGGCCAGGCTCGAGGAGGTCGAGGGAGTCGATCTGGACAACACCTCCTGGGTCGTCAGTTCCGACGTTGATGGAGGGTATTCCTGGTCCAGGTCTGTGGCTAAGACATCCGACTATCTCCACATCGTCACGGTGGCGGTAAACTGGGACGGTCTCAGAGGGGCTGGAAGCCTGACCTTATCTCGGGACTACGGGACATCCCGGGACAGAAGGGTGGACTAAGTGATATGACCTATTGGCCGAAAACAGGATCGAAAAGACGGAAGGCCTTCACCTTGGTGGAGGTCTTAATTGCTTTGATGATAACGTCGGTCATAGGTGGATCGACGGTGTCCCTCCTCTACACCTACCTGAAAAACTACGAACAGTCCTCGGAGTACACCACAGCCCTCCAGAGGGGCCAGATGGTCCTGTCCTACCTGGAGCCGGTGGCCCTCTCCGCGGGGCTGGGATTCCCCTCAAGCCCAGACCTCTATACCCATGTCGTGAATGGCGACCCCCTGCTAAGCTCCTGGGGAAGCCCTCTCTCCCTGGCCGATAACGGCAGAACCATAAGGATCGTATATTCCACGGTGCTCGAAGCGGTCACCGCCGATATGGTGGACTTCTCCCCCGGTGGAACGACCTCAGTGGCCCTGACTGGCAATACCGATGGTCTTAATCTGAATTACGCCTATGGACCTTCCGACAGTAAGTGGCTCTCCTTCCTATCGACTGGAACTCCATCGCTGACTGGCTCGAGTGCGTCCCCCCTTTCCCTGTCTTTTCTGGGCAGAGACCCTGTAACCTCCGCTCGTTTCGATCCTCTACTGCTGGTGAGGACCATGGAGGCCTACGTACAGAACGACGAATTTTGCGTAAAGGACAATAACGGTGCCGCCCAGCCGGTGGTGAAAGGGGTCCTAAAGATCTACTTCGAGGAACTGGAGGGCAACGTCCTTAAGGTTTCCGTCCTAACCAGAGGGGACGCTAGAGAGGGCTTGTCCTCTCCTCAGGAGGCCATTCCCTGGCCCGACGGCGGAAACCCTATAACCGCCGACGACTATCGGTATAAACTGGTCCTTTCATCGGCGGTATGGAGGGTGAGAAACCTATGAGACGGTCGGGCTTTTCGCTTATCATGGTGCTTATAGTGCTGATGGTCGGATCGGCTTTCGTCTTTACCGCCCTGTACATGGTGGAGAACTTTCACAGTTCCTCCTCCAGGTCGGTACGGCGAATGGAGCTTTACAGCCTTGCTATGTCGGAGCTGGAGGGAGCAAAAGGCTGGCTCGGTCAGGAGACTGAGTCAAAGCCCTATCCTGTAGGCAAGTACAACGATAAATACGTTCCGGCGTGGGACGAAAAACCCGCAGACGGCGTCCCCTTCGACTCCCTTGTGGTTCTGAAGAACGGGAGCCCTGTGGTCCGTGATAGGACATCGGGAATATTTACGTCTAGGACCGTCATATACGATCTGGTCTATAAAAGCAATCTGGGCTACGTCAAAGTGGTGCCTCAAGGAGAAGAGGGGGTATTTTACGGCGATGTAGGTGGAGAGTCGGAGAAGGAGGAGAACTACAAAGGGGAGGAAATCTCCAATCTTTTGGTCTACCTGATCAGGACGACGGTCTCCGACGATCAGGGAAGGTCCATAACCTTAGAGCAAAGGATACTAAAACTAAAATGAGGTACAGGAGGTGAAGCTATGAGGTCTGAGCTCAAAAAAACATTTTTGTCTTTTGCGATAGTTATGTCGGTGTTACTGTCCTCCCACTGTGTTTTTGGAGACGCAAACCTTCCTAGCGTCTTCAAGCCGATCCCTCAGGAGTACGCCACCTACGTACCTCCAAACGTCCTGCTTCTCATAGACACCAGCGGATCCATGCTCTTTAACCTGAGAGGGGGATATACACACGGGGACGGAGGTGGTCCCTATCGAGGTCAGTTCTATTACGGATATGACACCGATAACAGGAATAACGACCCCGATGACGGTTCTCTCTCCTACTATCCTCCTGCGACCTATCTGACCCAGGCCCAGATCGACGATCTAGGGCCCTACAGGCTTCGCTATATGGGAAGGGCACCTGACGGCAGGTATCTTCACCCTAACGATAGCAGAATGTATATCCTTAAAAAGGTTCTTTGGACCGTCTTCACCGATCCCTCCATGGTGGAGGGCCTGAAGATCGGTCTTTCGACCTATCATCAGGAGAGAAGATACGACATCCCCGGTCCCGTAACCTACGAGTTCTGGGATTACTCGAATAGGTGGAGATCAAGGCAGGGCCTTTCCTGGCAACCTACCGGCGAGAGGAGGGGAAAGATGAGGCTTGATTTCGGTTTGATACCCCATTTTTATTATGATTCCTCCCTTTTCTCCGGCGGAGTTCCTGTTGATAAAATAGGCTCCAACCAGTGGTACGATCTTCTATCCCTCATCGACGGGGTGGAGAACTCGGACAACGACGAGGTGAGGGGGGTAGGGGCAACACCTCTTGGCAACTCCATCCATTCAGGAGGGAACCCCCCCCAAGATTGCGCCTATTCCTTTATCCAGCCGGCCATAGAGTATCCCTGTCAGGACAACTGGCTCATAGTTCTCACCGACGGGGAGGACTCCTATTCCAGCACCCAGCCGGTTACCGCTGTCAGAAACCTGTACGAGGCGAACAAGAAAGATCCCCACTGGCCTAAACCTCTTGGACAGGAGGCCAAGCCGGTCAGGACTTTCGTCATAGGCATAATAGATCCTCCGTCGACCACCCTGAACAACATGGCCTTTCAGGGCAGGGCCTGGGAGGTCAACTCAGACATAAAAAGGAACGAAGCCTACTATGCCACCGACACCGACTCTCTGCTGGAGGCCTTCAGGCTCATATTCAGGACAATTCAGAGCAATAAAAAGTCCTCCTCAGCACCGCCTAAGGTATTGAGCGGCAACGAGGACAGCAATATCGTCTACGCCACGTCATTTGTCCCTCGGGTGGATGGGGCGTGGCCGGGATATCTCTACAAAAAGGAACTCACCTCAAAAGACGGTTACGAGACCCTGTGGGACGGTACCGACCGGATAAAGCCTTGGGATAAGAGGCCGATATACCACGCTCCGTGGTATGATGTTTCCGAGGGATTCCTGTGGAACAGCAACCTTCGCCCCTTCCCTTCCACCGGAGGAGGAGCGGGGCCTGTGGCCTACCACGCCGGGGTGGAGGATCGATACAGGGATAACTTTACCAGATGGATAAGGGGCGGTCGTTGGGATCAGAGCTCTAACAGGGTTCACGTTATGATCGACTCCTACAGAGGGTCCCTATTTGTCATGGGTCCCCCTCCTGGTAGCCGTCCCGACAGCGATTTTAACGCCTTTGCCTACGAGAACAGACAGAGAGGAACGGTCCTGTTTAACCAGGGTAACGGAGGAATTTTACAGATAATCAGCGACGACTCGGGAGATGAGATTATGGCCTTTATACCTCCCAATGTCCTTCATCGATCTAGGATGGCGGGCCTCGTGGACAATCTGGTAGAGAGAAATGAGGGAAGCTCTCGGTATCTTCTGTCTGGCCCTATGGTCGTGGAGGACGTGAAGATCAACCCTCCTTACGACCCTGGAGATAAATACAAAACGGTCCTCATAGGGACCCTGGGGTACGGAGGGACAGGTCTCTACGCTCTCGACGTCACCGACCCCACGAAGCCCTATTTCCTCTGGGCAAGGGACAGCACCGTCTATTCCGAGGATGGAGTGGGCTTTCATCCCGATAAAAACGACCTTCTTTGGAGATACTCTAACGCCGGATCGACCCTGTCCTCCGGGGAGGACGTGTCTAAATCCATCCCCGACCTCAGGCGGGTTCTCGGGCGTCCCTTCATCGGCTGGGTTAAGGACTCCAGTGAGACTCGGTGGATAACCCTGTTCGGTGCAGGGGCCGGTTCCTCTCAGATTTGGTCCGACGGTTCTATCTCCCTCTCAAACAGAGGGGATGAAGGCGGAAGGGCTATCTACGCCCTTGACGTAGCTAACGGAGAACGATTTCACGATCCTATCGTCCACGACGACCTGGGACAGGTCATAGGGGAGATAGCGGTGGCTAAGGGGGCAAGCAGAGCGGAGTACCTTAAGATCGACAAAGGCTACGTAGGAGATACGCGTGGACAGATATGGCGTCTGCGATGGGACGAGAGCGTTCTGGGCAACTGGACTTTGAGCAAACTAGCCGATTTGTCCGGTCCTAAGGGAGTTCCTCCATTCGTTCACGGTCTGGATCTATCTAAGAAACTGGGCCAAATGTGGATATTCGGCGCAACTGGAGATCCCTTCGATATAGTTCCAAGGAATTCGAGGACCATCTCCGCCGACTGTATAGTCGGTTTTAAGGAGCCGGAGTCGGAGACCCTTCAACTGAAGGATCTTAAGGCCCTTTCGGGCAAGGAGGATCAGCTGAATCCCGAGGACGACCACGAGGGATGGCTTCTGTCTCTGGAGGAAGGGGAGTTTTCGACGACCCCTCCGGTGGTCGCTGGGGGCAAGGTGTTCGTAGCCACCTATATCGACTCCGGGGGAAATCCATGCGAGCCCGGAAACGCCAGACTCTACGTCCTAGGGGCCTTCGATGGCAAGCCTTTCTTTGACGACGGCGCTAGCGGTAAAAAACGGTACATCGAGCTTAAGGGAGTCAGAATCACCAGTCTGGAAGTAAAGGATAACAGGATATTCGCGGGCATTACGAATCCCTCAGGCAAAAATCCAGAAGATCTGTCTATACCGCCGGATCTTAAGGCAAAGCAGGACGAGGACGGATCTATTCTGACCATCGACGTGCCGGAACCCAAAAATGACGATTCAGTAAAAAGCGATAAAGAGATAGCCCGTTCGGGATACTGGAGGATATTATGGTGAGTTACACCAAATACGTCGGGGTGATCGCTTTGCTGATGCTCCTCCTAGTTCCCTGTGGTTCATACGCAGAGAACCTTGAACTGACCGGTAGAATCTCAAAAGTCGAGCGGCCCCTCAGGAGAATGGAGTTGAATCAAGGGGAGGGCATTATCTTTCCCGTCTTATGGAACGAGGAGACTATCTTCCTCGACGGAAAGGACGGCGCTGTTTCGCCTGCGGTTTTTTTCGATCTATATTCATCCAGACCTATATGGCTCTCGGCTATAGACGACGGGGAGAACCTCCTGGCTCAGAAAATAGCGGTTTCCCTGGAAATACAGTGACGGAGGTTTCCTATGGCTTTCTGGAAAAGAAAAAAGGCTAAAGACGCTATGGCCGGACTGGCCATTATGACCAGCGGTATCTACTACCTCGATCTGGCCAGAGAGGGCGAAGGTCTATCGGTCAAAAGACAGGAGTTTGTGGGATACTCAAGGGCAGCGGTCAAACAAAATGGCCTGGTGTACCCTATGGCGGTTCTGGATTCGGTCTACGAGCTATCCGCAAAAATAGGGGGCTTTTCCTGTCCTGTCTCCATCGGCTTGCCCTCCAGGGATTTTATGATCCGAAACGTCGATCTTCCTAATATGGATTTGCCTATGGCTAAAGATGCGGTTCAGTGGGATTTTGAAAAACACTTTCCCTATCCGGTTACCGAGGCGCTTTACGATGTATCCAACGTAGACCTGCCCTCGGGGAACGATAAAGAGGACACCGTCCATCTTCTGGTGGCGTCGGTTAAAAGGAGCAAGATAGAGCCCCTTCTGGACGGCTTTAAGGCCCACGGGGTGCCTATGCTGTCCATGGAGCCCAACAACGTAGCGGCCTTCAGGGCGATGGTGGGGAAGGGATATGAATCGGAACAGGGCTATATGGTCCTCATGGTCTACTCCGAAGGAGTGCAGTTCGTCATCGGCTTCAAGGAGAGCAGCCTTTTTTACAGGGCGGTCCCGTTTCCCGCCGATCTGGCTATGGGAATTGACGAGCTCGGCAACAGGGTTGTCAGCGAGATTCAGGCTACTTTAAACTACATAAAGACCATTTTCAGGGATCTGCCTATCGGCAGCATAATCCTAGGAGGGGATCACTCGGTGAGGGAGGTCCTCAGAGAGAGGATCTCCCGTAGTATGGAGACTCCGGTGCTGGTGGTCTCGCCCTGGCAAAACTGGAATATAGCCGGTGCCCCTGAGGAGTCCGGGGAGAGCGAGTCGGTCGTAGGACTGGCTGTGAGGGATCTGTTATGACAAAATTTAACGTTTTGCCAGAGGAGTACAGGGTAAAGGACAGCACGGAAAAGCTAAATCCCCTTAAGCTCCTTTTCCCTGTGGTTATGGTATCCTTTCTACTGATCTCCCTTTTAACTTTAGGTGTAGGGTCTTTAAAATACGTAAAGCTCAACCACCGGTTAGAGGGGTTGATACTGGAGAGGGATGTGCTGAGAGCTCAGGGAGAAAAGCTTATAATGGAGCTTGGAAGGCTGAAGGAGAAGGAGTCGGTAGTGGTCGCCACTACTAACCTGTTAAAAGGGGATATCCCGTTGCTTGAGCTTTTTCGCCAGATAGAGCTTTCCCTTCCTGGAGGTGTATGGCTGTCCTCCCTCTCGGCGGAGCAGGAAAAGGCCCAGCTTAACGGCTTTTCCTACAACGAAAACGACGTGGTCCTGTTCGCTACTGGGCTTATGCAGTCCCCTATCGTCGGTCAGGTGGGCTTTCCCAATACCAGGCGGGTAACCAGGGACGGTCATAGTCTGGTCGAGTTCAGGCTGAGCTGTACTTTGGTGATGCCATGAACGAGAGAACGATGAGAGCTGCGCTGTTTACGTCGCTGTTTCTTTTTCCTCTTCTTTTTTTAGGCCTCTCTTGGTTTATGTTCTCCAGGGTTACGGAGCTAGGGGAGGAGATAGGCAGGGTTCAGAAGGAACTCTCCCTTTACGGCAGACAGGTTATGTCGACGGAGAGGAGAATCACTATGTATAAAGATGTCTTAGCGGCGGTCAATCTCGGGACCTCCGAGACCCCGGAGAGCGGGGTTGAGCTGTTTTCAATAGTTCAGAGACACCTAACCGCTAACGGCGTTCTCTCCAGGGTCATAGACGAGGCGGGAAAACCGACTCCTCAAGGTGATAGAGGGGTTAGAATCAGTTTTGAAGGGGCATACCCCGCCTTCATAAGGACCTTAGCGGACTGGAGACAGATGGAAGTAGCCCTTAGGGTAAAACAGCTGTCCATTACTGGGCAGGGCGATCTGGTAAAAGGGGATATTCTCCTAGAGACCATCTTCGGGAAGTGATTCGATGCTGACCTTAGATTACAACTCCGATACGCTGAAAAACTGGTATAAAGAGATACTCGAAGGAGACGAGAGGGACAGGAGGATTATCCGATGGGCGGCTCTTACCGTTATGCTTCTCTCTATCGCTGGTTCGTCTTTTGCACTTTATAGGGTATATAATGTAAACCCTCCAGCTCCTGGACCTATGCCTCCTATCTCGGTGGAGGAGGACAGAAAGAAGGTAGAGGAGTCAGTCGAACTCTACCGCACCATAATAGCCACCAGAAGGGACAGCCAGAGAATAGCCAACGATATAGTGAGGCTAGGCAGAAACCCTTTGATGAAAATGGAGTCCCCTAAAGAGGTCGCTCTCATTTCACCTGAGCCTTCTGTGGTCGATCTAGTCGACCTTCCTCCTATCGTCCTGGTTAGGGCGGTAATGGTTATAGGTCGAAACAGCGCCGCTGTGGTTGATATAGAAGGGGTTGGAGAGGGTATAGTGATAAAAAAAGGTATGTCCTTTTTAGGGGGTAAAGGCCGCTTTATCTCCATAAACTCAAAAGAACTGGTTTTTCGCTGGAACGGCAAGAATATTACAGTTCCGGTGGATCTGTAAAGGGGGATTAGCTAAAATGAGAATCGTCTATATTCTACTTACCGTCTTTGCCCTGTATGGTTCCGCTTTCGCCGATCCCCTGTCGGAGATGAGCACCGTATCGGGGGTGACGCCTCAGCAGGCCGGAGCGGACAGGGTTAGTCTATCGGTTACAGGAGGGAGACTCCCGAGGCCCGAGATCGACGACAGCGATCCCGGCAAGATAGAGATATTTTTTAGAAACACCGTTATGCCGGCGTCTAGATGGGAAAAAGAGTATTCCTTTCCACTTCTGTCCAAGATAGAGATTGAGCACGTGAAGGACGGCCTTAAGATGACTCTGACCACCGGAGACAGGCTGATGGTGAGAGGAGTTAAAGGGGAAGAGGGGGCAAACAGGATGACCTTTGACCTTCGTACCTGGACCTCCGCCCAGAGGGCGGAGTCGGAGAGGGTGATGGCTGCCCCTAAGGCGCCTCCTGTAGACCAAAGCGATCCCTTTCAGACCGACAAGAAGATAACCATAGACTTTAGATACGTGGCAATTCAGGATGTCTTTCGTATGTTAGGGGATATAATGAACTTAAACGTAGTGCTCGATCCCTCTATGTCCGACGTTCCTCCTCTCACGATGAAGTTCGAGGACGCACCTCTGAAAGAGGTGTTCGGATATCTTATGAGGCTCTACAGGTTTACCTATGCCAAGGTCGGTAGAACCATTATAATAGGGGCACCGGAGTCCATCTCCCGGGCTATGGGAGATGAGAAGACCAGGTCTTTCCAGGTGGCCTATTCGGACGTGAAGGCTATGCCCGATATCCTTCAGGGTCTCACCACCATACCGAAGGAAAATATACTGGTGGACGAGAGGCTGAGGCGACTGTTCGTTCAGGGCTCGGAAAACCAGCTTGCCCAGTTCGAGCGGGTACTCCAGAGGATAGATCATCCAGGCCAGCAGGTTATGCTCAGGGCGAGGATAGTGGAGATAAAAGACGACGCTACCGACGAACTTGAGACGATGCTAAACGCGGTGTACAAACACTGGTGGCTCAGTACCAGTTCTTCAGGAGCCAGAGGGGGATATTCCTACGTAAAAGACCCCGATAATTACAATCCTCCTACAGGGGATAAGAGGCCGGGAGGAATCGATTTTCCCGGGGTCCCTATCTCCGAGATTGGGGACGCAAAGACCAGGCTTCTCGATATGGGGCTTAGAGCGCTAGTTACCAGCAACAAAGGTAAGGTGCTGGCCAATCCTTCGGTGATAACCATAAGCGGTCAAAAAGCCTCCATAAAGCTGGTTGAGAACCTCAAATACATCTCAGCCAGGGACGAGGCGGGAAACCCCACCTACAGCGACGAGGAGGTCGGGCCTAAGCTGGAGTTTACCCCGGTTATCGGGAGGGACGGTATAATATCGGTGGAGCTCTCTATCTCCACCGGAGAGGTCGTCTCCTGGAAAGAGGGAAACCAGGGAGAGAAAGTCCCCCAGACAAGCAAGAGGGAGGTCGTTACCTCCGTTCGAGTCCGAGACGGAGAGCCTTTCGTGGTAGGGGGGCTTTTCAACGAGAGGAACTCGGTCAACACCACGAAAATACCTATTTTAGGGGACATTCCCCTCTTAGGTGAGCTTTTTAAGTCAAAGACCAAGATCAGCGATCGTACCGAGGTTGTAATGGTGGTGATTCCCTATATACTTGACGTTGAGGACGCCCCTATCGATAGTTGGGATATGTGATTTTACCCTGCGGCATTGACAGGTTCACCTATATATACTTATTATTATCCTCACAGATTTGTCCTCTGTAAAAGGACACTACCGGTGAACGTCGGGAGGTCAAGCCTATTTAATAGGAAATCTTACTAAAGAGTATTCTTACTCATATCAGAGAAGGCAGGTTCGTTGGATGGCACAAGTCGTTGATACAAGCAAGTTTTACCCCGGTATAAAGATATCCTGGCAAAATGGAATGTGGGAAGTCGTGGAGTTTCAGCATCACAAGATGGGAAGAGGGGGCGCGGTTGTCAAGACCAAGCTCAGAAACATAGACACCGGATCCATCATAGAGAACTCCTTCCGTTCGGGCGAAAAATTCGACAGAATAGTTTTCGAGCAGAAGGCCGCTCAGTTTCTGTACCAGGAAGGCGATAGCTACGTCTTTATGGACATGGAGAACTACGACCAGGTATACCTTTCCAGCGATACCCTGGGCCGAGCGGTAAAATACCTTATAGACAACCTAGAGGTTACCCTTGAGACCTTCGGAGAGAGGATCATGGGAGTGGAGCTTCCTAACAGCGTAGTTCTCAAGATCGTGGATACCAGCCCTAACTTTAAGGGAGATACCGCCTCTGGCGGCGGAAAACCGGCGGTTACCGAGACCGGTCTGACCGTAACGGTCCCTATGTTCGTCGAGGTAGGAGAGGATATAGTGGTGGATACCCGAACTGGAGATTATCTGGAGAGAGCGAAGAAGTAGATATCTCCGGCGGGTCGGTCGTTTACAAGGAGGTTTTCGATGAGTGCGAGGGAAAAGATAGCCTATATCAAAGGATTGCTTGATGCAGGAAAGCCTAAGGAGGGTTTTGACATGACCCTCTACGGTGCCATAGTGGATGCCCTCGACGCCGTCGTTGACCAGGTGGAGGATCAGGAAGAATGTCTTGCCGAACTGGTGGACGAGATGATGGACCTGGTGGAGTACTGTGAGGCGATCGGAGAGGAGCTAGGAGCCCTCGACGAGGATTGGGAAGATCAGGATTACTACGAAGAGGATGATCTTATGCCCGTCGAGGAAGATGGGCAGATGGATCTTTACGAGTCGATTCTGTGCCCCTTCTGTTCCACTATGTTTTACTACCGACCGGACCTATTTAAGGAAGACGATCTGATTAATTGCCCTAACTGTAAGAGGACTTTTGCCCCCTCGGAGGTTGAGCTTGAGGAGGAATGACCTATGGATGAGATGAGTAGTGCCGTTGAGACCGAGATGGCAGAGGTCGTCGACGTCGATAAAGCCATAGATGAGGCGGAGAGAGAGAACCTCTCCGATGTATCTGGTAAGGTCCATATCTCCGAGGATGTAATCACAGAGCTGGCGAGACAGTCTTTGGTCAAAATCTCTGGGATACAGCCCGCAAGTTCGAGCATAGCCTCTAAGCTAGGTCTTGGACGAAAGGTAACCGAAGGGGTAAAGGTCTCTATCGACGAAGGCGATTCTCCCTCTATCTCCGTTGACGCTTTTGTAATGGTCAAGTACGGTCTCAGGATTCCAGACCTCGCCTGGGATGTCCAGGAGACCATCAAGAACGAGCTGGAGTCTATGACGGGATACACGGTTAATTACGTGAACATATACGTTCAGGGCGTCTACTTCAACGACCCTAAGACCGATACTTCCCTGGAGGAAACAACTCCCCCCGATAAGTCCGTCGGAGACCTTTACCCCGACGGGAAAACCGATGGGCATCCTAGCGTGCTCCCGGAGGATCAGGGATAGCTTAAGGGTCGGCTCGTTAGCGAGTCGACCTTTTTCGTTAATATAGGAGGGTCTTCGTGTATCTGAAATGGGTCAGCGGCAACGGAGGATCAATTTTTTTTTCCAAGCCAGGATTGAGGGACTTTGTCGAAAGCCGGATCTACGAAGGTGTTATCTGTCGGGATATAGATATAATGGACGATAATAACCATCTTTTAGTGTCTTTGGTCACCGCAGAGGACTCTTTTTATCTGGATAAGTTGAGGCTATCGGAGAATTTGGTAAAAGACCTGAACTCTATGGGTATCCAGGCTATGGTGTCCTGGATACACAAAGAGGAGGAGGGAGAGCTAGAGGAGCCCTCTTTCCTGGAGAAGCCCCTCTTTTGGGGTGTCGTCGGAACCTCTCTTTCCGCTGTTTTAGCTATGGGTATAGTAAGTACCCTTACCTGTCTGATGGTAGGAGGGGCTTTCTACGGATTGGCGGTATTTATGGGCTCCGATTCCGGTAAGAATATCAAAGAAAGTATATATAGCCTTATAAAGGAGATTTTAGATTGAGCAAAAAGCCGCCTCACCACAAAAAGCACATGGCAAGGGAGATAGCTCTGCAACTTCTGTACAGTATGGATGTGACCAAGAACATGGAGCCTGACCGATCGCTGGATAACTTTGATTTTGAACAGTTTGATCCCGAACAGGAAGATGTAAAGCGCGAGGTATCCTCAATCGTCAAAGGTGTTGTGGACAACTTAGTGACCATAGATAACATGATAAACCGCAACGTCGTCGGATGGAGAGCCGACAGAATGGTCGCGGTGGATAGAGCCGCCATAAGGATGGCCATATACGAGGGGATGGTCGCTAGGTCTATTCCTGTAGCGGTAGCTATATCGGAGGCGATTTCCATGGCCAAGGTGTTCGGAACCGACGAATCGGGAAAGTTCGTGAACGGAGTTCTGGCCAAGGTCTTGAAAGCCTCCGATCTGGCGGAGTAGTTTGAGAAAAAACGAGTTGCCGACCTCCCCTATATCGGTGGATTCTCTCTCCATCCTCATAAAAGAGACTATAGAATCCACCTCCGAGCTGGCGAGAGTGGCGGTCAGAGGCGAAATTTCCGATCTTAAGAGGCATTCCAGCGGACATTGCTATTTCACTTTATCCGGTAGAGATAGCCGGATTTCCGGTGTCCTATTCCGGTCCGATGCCGCCTCTGTTTTGAAGTGGCCTCAAACTGGCGATGAGGTTCTGGTGGGAGGCCGAATTTCGACCTATCCCCAAAGGGGCACATACCAGCTATACGCCAAGAGGATGATGCCTCTTGGAAGGGGGGCGGCGGACAGAGCGAAAGAGGAGGCCATGGAGGTCCTCTCAAGAGAGGGCCTTTTTGATGTCGCTAAAAAACGTCCTATAGAGCCATATCCCAGCCGGATATGCTGTATAACGTCCCCTACAGGGGCAGCTGTTCGAGACGTCCTCAAGGTATCAGGTGAGAGAAATCGATCGGTGGACGTGACGATAATTCCCTGCTTGGTTCAAGGTCTGGAGGCCCCTGACAGCATCGTGAAGGCCTTCTCCCTTGTCAAAGGTCTATCGGTGGATACCGTCCTTCTCGTTAGAGGTGGAGGAAGCAGGGACGATCTGGTCCCTTTCGACGATCCAGACGTAGTAAGGGCTGTCGCCTCCTGCCCTGTTCCGGTAGTAACAGGCATAGGCCATCAGGTGGATACGACCCTCGCCGATATGGCCGCCGATCTTCGCTGTGCCACCCCCTCTGAGGCGGCGGAGGCCTCGGTTCCTAGCTCTAAGGCGATGTTTTCCCTTTTGGATCATAAGCTTTATCAGCTTATGAAAGCCGCCCTATCCGGGGTTGAGCGGTCTAGAGGGAATCTGGAGTACCTAAAATCACGGCTTGATAGGCTTGTCACAAGATCGATCTACGACGGTAGTGCCAAGGTCGATCTGCTGGATAAAGAGCTTATCCTATCGATAAAATCGGCCCTTTCCACCCAAAAGACCAGGCTGGCGGAGCTTTCCGCCGGTCTATTTGGCGTTTCCCCCGTCTCTACCTTGGCAAGAGGTTTTATCGCCTGTAGAGATGGAGGTAATATTCCGATCAAGTCCATCGATCAGGTAAAAAAGGGAGACCTTTTATACTTGGACCTCGTCGACGGTGTTATTCAGTGCGAGGTCAAGTCCGTTGAGCCCATAAAGAGAGGAGAACTATCCTATGGTGCCGGAGACCTTTAAGTGGCTGGACGGAGAGCTCGTCCTGCTGGATCAGAGAGCTATTCCCTGGGAGACTTGTTTCGTTACCTGTAAGACCTACGAGGACGTCGCTAAGGCCATATCGTCTATGGTCGTGAGAGGAGCCCCTGCCATAGGGGTAGCTGCGGCCTACGGTATGGCCCTGGCGTCTTTGGCAGGGGAGGATATGAAGAGGGCGCGGGAGACCCTCCTCTCAAGCAGGCCGACGGCGGTAAACCTCCGTTGGGCTCTGGAGAGGATGGACTCGGTTATTGACCGATCCCCTGATGATATTATCGCCATGGCCCAGAGGCTTCACAGGGAGGATCTGGAGATAAACAGGGCCATAGGCGACAACGGCGAGGCCCTGGTCTCCGATGGATCGGTAATCCTTACTCACTGTAACGCCGGAGCCATTGCCACAGCTGGCTGGGGGACAGCCCTCGGGGTCATAAGGAGCTGTAGAGAGAGGGGGAAAAGCGTAAAGGTCTACGCCGACGAGACCAGGCCTAGGCTCCAGGGAGGGCTTCTCACCTCCTGGGAGCTCATGGAGGACGGCTTTGACGTTACGGTTATCTCCGACGGAATGGCGGCATGGCTGATGAAAAAAGTCAGTGTGGACTGCGTCATAGTGGGAGCGGACAGAATAGCCGCCAACGGCGATACCGCCAATAAGATAGGGACCTACGGCCTTTCTCTGGCCGCCAAGGCCCACGGAGTTCCTTTCTACGTCGCCGCTCCCCTCAGCACCTTCGATCTGTCCCTATCCTCCGGTGACGGTATTCCCATAGAGGAGCGAGATGGAGATGAGGTTCGTGCCCCCTACGGGAAAAGGCTGCTTCCCGAGGACGTAGAGGTATGGAACCCCGCCTTTGACGTTACCCCTGGGGAGAACGTCACCGCCATAATAACCGAGGTCGGGGTTCTCAGACCTCCCTACGGTGTGTCCATAGCGAAAGCCATAAAAGAAATATAAGGAGGCTTTTTTTATGAAGAATTTCTCAATAGCAAATATAGAGCTGGCTCCATCGGGATTGCAGAAGCTGGATTGGGCCTGGCAGTATATGCCTGTTCTGTCCTCTTTGGAGGAAAGGTACAGTCAGGAGAGGCCCTTCGAGGGAATAAAGCTGGCGGCCTGTCTCCATCTGGAGGCTAAGACCGCCTGTTTACTTAGGACTTTCTCCAGGCTGGGGGCGGAGGTCTATGCCGCTGGAAGCAACCCTCTGTCTACCCAGGACGACGTCTGTGCCGCACTGGTAAAAGAGGGAATCCACGTCTACAGCCACAGGGGAATGACCTCGGAGGAGTATTTTTCCTACCTGAAGAACGTTCTGGACTGTGGACCTGAGGTCATAGTCGACGACGGTGCCGATCTCATAGCCACACTGCTGGAGGAGAGACAGGACCTGATACCTAACGTCCGTGGCGGTTCCGAGGAAACCACCTCAGGCATCAAGAGGCTTAAGGCCATGGAGCGAGAGGGAATTCTTCCATTTCCTATGATTTCGGTCAACGATGCCGACAGTAAATACCTTTTCGATAATCGCTACGGCACCGGCCAGTCGGTATGGGACGGGGTCATGAGGACCACCAACAGCCTTATAGCCGGAAAGGTTGTGGTGGTCGCTGGCTACGGCTGGTGCGGTCGAGGGGTGGCAATGAGGGCAAAGGCCCTTGGCGCCAGGGTTATAGTCACCGAGATCGATCCCCACCGGGCCTTCGAGGCATTGATGGACGGCCACGAGGTAATGACCATGGAGGCCGCCGCCCCATTAGGGGATATATTCCTGACCTTGACGGGCAACGTCGACGTTATATCCTCCAACCATATGGCCAAGATGAAAGACGGGGTCATACTCGGCAACGCCGGTCACTTCGACGTGGAGATATCCAAGGCCGACCTCAGCTCCATGGCCACCGACGTGTACGAGGTCCGCCCTAACGTCACCTGCTACAAAATGGCCTCAGGCAACAGGCTCTATCTCCTGGGCGAGGGCAGGCTGGTTAATTTAGCCGCCGGAGACGGCCACCCTATAGAGATTATGGACCTGAGCTTCGCCCTCCAGCTCATGTCGGCGCTTCACATTTTAAGAAATCACGGAGACATGAAGGCCGGTCTATATCCGGTTCCTGAGGATATAGACCGGATGGTAGTCTCGACTAAGCTGGATTCTTTAGGGGTAGCCCTTGATAGGCTCACCTCCGCTCAGGAGGAGTACATGGAAGGCTGGAAAGAGTGATGTCCAGACTGCTGTTTAAAGACGTCATGGCTCTGGACGGCTCCATGGAAAGGGCTAGGAGGGTCGACCTCACGGTCTCGGAGGGGATTATAGAGGCCATATCGGAGCCAGGCTCTCTGACCGGCGACGAGGTTATAGACTGCCGGGGTAAAAAGGCACTCCTTCCCGGGTTCGTCAACTGTCACACCCACGCCGCCATGGTCCTACTCAGAGGACTGGGGGAGGAACGGCCCCTAAAGCAGTGGTTGGAGGAAAGTATCTGGCCTGTAGAGGCTAACCTCAACCCAGAGAGGGTCTACTGGGGAACTAAGTCGGCACTGCTGGAGATGGCCTCCACCGGCACGGTCTGTTTCGGCGATATGTACTTCGAGATGGACCAAGTCGCCAGAGCCGCCAAAGAGGGGGGCATGAAGTGCGGTCTGTGTCGGGGGCTTATAGGCGACGACCCAATTAGGCTGAACCAGGGCCTTGAGCTGGCGGATACCTTTAAAGACGACGCCGACGTCACAGTCCAGCTAGGTCCTCACGCTCCTTACACCGTCCCGATTGAGGCTCTGAAAGCCATCTCTCATGTGGCCTGCGAAAGAGGACTATCGGTCCATTTTCACTACTTGGAGGCGGAGTGGGAGAGGGGCTACATTCAGGACCAGTTCGGCCTGTCCACAATGGACTATCTGGACAGATCGGGCCTTCTCTCCGTCCCTGAGCTCATTCTGGCCCACGGAGTCTGGATTCCTAAAGAGGATATCTCAGAACTGGCCTCCAAGGATGTGACTGTGGTCCACAACCCCGGCAGCAACCTCAAGCTAGGCAGCGGAATCGCACCGATCAGGGAGATGATGGACTCTGGGTTATCGGTGGCGCTAGGTACCGACGGAGCGGCCAGCAACAATAGACTGGACATGTGGGACGAGATGAGGTCCACCGCCCTGATACACAAGGGGGTTCTCAAAGACCCTACGGTGGTCACGGCGAGACAGGTCATAGAGTCGGCGACCTACAGCGGATACCGTGCCCTTGGCTTCGCCAACTCCGGGCGGATAGCCCAGGGTTGGAGCGCCGATTTGGCCTTTATCGATCTCGATAGCCCTAACTACATAGGGGTTGACGAGGATAATCTGGGGATGTTTTTGGTCTACGCAGGATCCTCTAAAGATGTAGAGGGCACCATGTCTAACGGTCGATGGATCTACAGGTCCGGGGAGTTTTCAGGGCTAGACGTAGATGATATAGTCGCAAAGGCAGCGATTTCAAGGGCGGATATGGTCCGCCGTTAGGAGTGAACTTTATGAAGTGGAGAAGTGGCAGGGAAATACGCCAGCTGTTTATAGATTTTTGGGTTTCCAAAGGAGCCCACCATTACGATAGTTTTTCACTGGTCCCCGAGGACCCTACGTTGCTTTTCACCATAGCGGGCATGGTGCCTTTCAAGAAATACTACCTAGGCATAGCGGAGCCCGATTTCCCAAGCGCCGTTACCTCCCAAAAGTGCGTCAGGACCAACGATATAGACAACGTAGGCAGAACGGCAAGACACCATACCTTTTTCGAGATGTTGGGCAACTTCAGCTGGGGAGGGTATTTTAAGAGGGAGTCCATAACCTGGGGATGGGAGTTTCTCACCGATGTGATCGGCCTGGACGGAGACAGAATGTACGTCACCATATACAACGACGACCAGGAGGCCTTCGACATATGGCATAAAGAGGTAGGGGTGCCGGAGGACCACATTCTTCGGTTCGGCGAGGAGGAGAACTTCTGGTTTATGGGGCCTACAGGTCCCTGTGGCCCTGATTCGGAGATCCTATACGATCAGGGACCTAGTTTCTCCTGCGGACCAGACTGCGCTCCTGGCTGTGACTGCGACAGATATCTGGAGATATGGAACCACGTCTTCACCCAGTATGACAGGCAGGACGACGGCTCCCTTGTCCCTCTGCCAAGAAAGAACATCGACACTGGAATGGGCCTGGAGCGGTTGACCTCCCTGGTACAGGGCGTCGCCAACGACTTCGAGACCGACCTTTTTAAGCCCATAATGGACCAGGTATGTTCCATGGCGGGAATATCCTACGGCGCTACCCCTCAGGGGGATATGGCGGCGAAGGTCATCTCCGACCACATCAGGGCGGTGGCCTTTATGATCGCCGACGGCATACTTCCCGCCAACGACGGCCAGGGCTACGTCCTCAGGCGGCTTCTCAGAAGGGCCGCCAGGTACGGCAGGCTCATCGGCCTTAAGGGGGCTTTCCTCACCGATCTTCTGCCGAAAGTCCTAGAGATAATGGGAGACCCCTACAGAGAGCTTAAGGATAGCAGGCTTACCATAGAGCAGGTCGTATCGGTGGAGGAAAAGAGGTTCGGCAGGACCTTAGAGCAGGGGAGCGACCTGCTTCACAGCGAGATAGAGGCCCTAGCCGCTGAAGGGGAAGCCACCCTTTCCGGGGTGGTGGCCTTTGAGCTTTACGATACCTACGGTTACCCTCTGGAGCTTACTATGGAGATATGTCAGGAAAAGGGTTTCGTCGTGGACGAGGAGGGCTTTAGAGGGGAGATGGAGGCCCAGAGACAGAGGGCCAGGGCATCGAGCAAACAGGCAAACTCGGTCATGACCGGCGACCTGTACACCGAGCTCCTTGCTTCCCATGGCCCCACTCCTTTCGTGGGGTATAGCTCTCTGTGCTGTGAGAGCGAGATAACCGCTATATTGGTCAACGGAGAGTCGGTCCAGTCCGCAAAGGCTGGAGACGATGTGGAGATAGTGCTCTCCAGGACCCCTTTCTACGGAGAAAGAGGAGGTCAGGTCGGCGATAGCGGCGTCCTCAAAGGTAAGGGCTTTTTCGTCGAGATCGACGACACGATCCATCCTGTAGGAGACCTGTCGGTCCATAGGGGAAAGGTCGTGGAGGGAGAGATATCCGTTGGGTCCTCCGTAGAGGCATCGGTGGACCGGGATAAGCGGGACTCGGTGGCTAAAAACCACACCGCCACCCACCTACTCCACGAGGCTCTTGTCAGGGTTGTAGGGGGCCACGTAAGACAGAACGGTTCTTTGGTCTCAGACCGGTTCCTTCGTTTCGACTATACCCACTACGAGCCTCTGGAGCCATCGGATCTAGAGGAAGTTGAACTGCTGGTAAACCAGGAGATCCAGGGCAACACGTCTTTAGAGGTCGAGGAGACCGATCTGGCTACCGCCAAAGAAAGAGGAGCTAAGGCCCTCTTCGAGGAGAAATACGGAGATAAGGTTCGGGTCGTATCGGTAGGGGACTTTTCCTCCGAACTGTGCGGCGGCATTCACGTGGGGTCCACCGGAGAGATAGGTCTTCTTAAAATTTTAACCGACGAGAGTATCGGCTCAGGTATCAGGAGGATCACCGCTGTCACAGGAATGAACGCCTTCAGGAACTACCAGAACATGACCTCAACGATAAAAGAGCTTTCCGCCAAGCTAGGGGTTCGTCCTGCTCGGCTGGTCGAGAAAGTGGAGGCTATGGAAGCGGATAACAGAGAGCTCTCTAAGGAAATACAGCGCTATTCCCTTAAATCCGCCATGGAGGAGCTTCGTCGGAAGGTGGTCAAGATAGAGCTTCCCGGTGGAGTGTCCCTCTACAGTGCTTCCATAGACGGCAGCGATCCCGATCAGCTCAGGGAGATAGGGGACAGCATAAAAGACAGAGATCCTCTATCGGTGGTCCTACTGGCCTCTAGCGACGAAGAGAGGACCCAGATGATATGTATGCTAGGGGTCGATTCGGTAAAATCAGGGCTCCACGCAGGAAAGATAGTGAAGGAAGTGGCCTCTTTGTTCGGAGGTAAAGGAGGAGGAAAGCCCAATATGGCCCAGGCGGGAGGACCTAAGTCCGATAAGGTCAAAGAGGCTTTCGATCAGGCCCCGTCTATATTGAAAGGCTTTTTACCTTGCTAGATAGGATCGTCGCTTTGGATATGGGGACCGTCCGTATAGGCGTTGCCGTCAGTGACCCTCTGGGATCTTTCGCCCAGGGGGTCGGGGTCTGGGACGCTCAGGGAGATTGGCTATCCCAGTTAGGGGAGCTTTTGACCACCACCAAGGCATCGAAGGCGGTTATAGGGCTCCCTATGAGGGAGAACGGAACCAAAGGCCCCTCCGCCGAAAGGGTGGAGCTGGAGGTGGAGAGGATAAAAGAGGCCTTTCCCGATCTGGATATAGTCATGTGGGACGAGCGGTATACCTCCACCATAGCGAATAGAATTCTCATAGAGGGAGATGTCTCCAGAAAGAAGAGAAAAGGCCAGGTGGATAAAGTCGCCGCCACCGTCATTCTACAGGGATATCTGGATTCCCTGAGGAGGTGATCTTTTGACCCTTCCTGAAGGTGTAAAGATGACCCCTATGCTGGAACAGTACGTCCACTGGAAGGGGAAACACCCTGACGCTCTGCTGTTTTTCAGGATGGGGGATTTCTATGAGCTTTTTTTCGACGACGCTAAAGTGGCCTCCGAGGCCCTTGATATCGCCCTTACCGCCAGAGATCAGGGCAAGAAAATTCCTATGGCGGGAGTACCTCAGCATGCGGCGGAGTCCTATCTCGGCAAATTGGTCCGAAAGGGCTTTAAAGTAGCCATATGCGAACAGATCACCGAGCCTGATGGACGGTCTTTGGTGGAGAGGCAGGTTATAAGGGTCGTCACCCCTGGAACCTACGTCCCCGAGGAGTCGGGGCAGGACGGAAGGCTTATGGCTTTCGCAGGGCTTAAAGGCGGCCTGTGGGCCACAGGCATATTGGAGTCGGCCACCGGTACTTTAGAGGTGGGGTTGATGGACACCGAAGGCTGTCGAGGGATAATCTCCGCTTCTGCCGGTGCGGAGATATTAATTCCAAAAGGAGGACCGGAGAGGACCGTCACCACTTCTTTGGGAATATCGGGGGAGGTCCTTCTTCCTAAGGAGAGTTTCGATCCTGTGGAGGGAACCAGGTGGCTGTGCCGTAGGTGGGATCTGAACACCCTCAGAGGTTTTGGCGTGGAGGACGACTCCCCTGAGGCCGGTGTCGCAGCGGCGCTGTTGGGCTATCTGGAGGAGACCCAGTACGGTGCCGCTAGACACGTGTCCAGGATAATCCCTATGACCTCCGATAAATGGCTCCATCTGGACGTGACGACCCAGAACAACCTCGAACTGGTGGACAGCGAGACGCCGTCTCTTTTTTCGGTTTTAAACCGGTGCAACACGCCTATGGGCAGGAGAAGGCTGAGGAACTGGATATTACGTCCTCTTACGGACCTTACATCCATAGAGGAAAGGCTGGATATACAGGAAAAGCTGATGTCCTACCTTCCTTCCCTTGAGGGGATTAAGGAAAAACTGTCCTCCTGTAAGGACGTAGAGAGGGCTATAGCCAGACTTCACATGAAGACCGGAAACCCCAGGGATCTCGGAGCTATCAGGGATACTTTAGAGTGTCTCCCCGATCTTTTAGGCTATCTGAAGGGGCTGGATCTGGATAACCTCCTTCCTTTTTCACCTCTGGAGGATCTAAGGGAGAGACTATCCGCCCAATTGGAGGATTCGCCTTCGAGGATACTGGGAACGGGAAAGGTCATAAAGGATGGTTCCGACGATGAGCTCGACCGTTGGCGAGGTTTTGCCTCCGACGGAGAGGAATGGCTGGAGGATTTTATAGCCAAAGAGAGGGAGAGGCTCTCCCTTCCCAAGCTGAAGGTGGGCTACTCCAGGGTCTTCGGTTATTACGTGGAGCTCTCGAGAGGAGCGCTTAAAGAGGGTAAGGTATTGCCGGAGGACTATCACCGAAGGCAGACATTGGTGTCCTCGGAGAGGTATATTACCGAGGAACTTAAGGATTTTGAGTCGAAAATGCTCTCCTCCGGGGAAAAAATAAAGGAAATAGAGGCCCAACTGTACGGTGAGTTGGTCGATTACACCCTTTCCCTCACGTCGGAGCTTCAAGCGGTCGGAAAGGCCCTAGGAGACCTGGACTGTCTGGTGTCTTTAGCTCACACAGCACACTCCAGAGGCTACGTCAGACCTAGGTTCTTGAGCGATAGTCGCTCTGTGGAGATCGTAGGCGGCAGGCATCCGGTAGTCGAGTTGGTCCAAAGGGACGTCCCTTTCGTGCCTAACGATATATATATGGACGAAGACGGAAGAAGGGTAGCCATAATCACCGGGCCTAACATGGCTGGAAAATCGACCTACCTGAGGATGGCCGCTCTTTTGGTGGTGATGGCTCAGATGGGGGCCTATGTCCCCGTCGAGTCGATTTCCATGGGGCTCTTCGACAGAATTTTCACCAGGCTCGGGGCCAGAGACGAGCTGGCCAGGGGAAACAGCACCTTTATGGTGGAGATGGTCGAGACCGCCTCTATACTTCACAACGTAACCGATCGTAGCCTGGTGGTGTTGGACGAGGTAGGAAGAGGTACCTCCACCTACGACGGCATGAGCATAGCCTGGGCGGTAGTGGAGTACCTTCACAGCTTCTGTGGAGCGACCCCTAAAGTCCTTTTCGCCACCCACTATCACGAGCTGACCGATCTGGAGTGCCGACTGGATGGTTGTTTTAACCTTAGTATGGCTGTAGAGGAGGACGAGGAGAGGGTTACCTTTCTTCATCAGGTTGTTCCCGGTCCCGCCGATCGTTCCTACGGGATAGAGGTCGCCAGGTTAGCGGGGCTTCCTCGGTCGGTTTTGGTGAGGGCCAGAGAGCTTCTGGAGGGATTTGAGAGGGAAGATCGATGTGTAGATCTGTCACCTCCCTCTTTGCAGATGGAGTTTCTGGATCTAAAGGGCGATGCCGTTCTTCAGGAACTGGCGGGACTCTCTCCCGACGAGCTCAGCCCTAAAAAGGCTCTCGATATGCTTTACGATCTGAGAGATAGGGCTAGAAAGGCGGTGACCCTTTGAAAATAAAGAGGCTCCCCCCTGACGTGGCTATGAGGATAGCCGCTGGAGAGGTGGTCGAAAGGCCCGTCTCTGTGGTGAAGGAGCTTATGGAGAACAGTCTGGACGCCGGGGCCACCAGGATATCGGTGTGGGTGGTTCAGGGAGGAAGGGTATCCCTCGTCGTGGAGGACGACGGGAGAGGTATAGACGAAGAGGACCTTGCTTTAGCGGTCGAAAGCCACGCTACGAGCAAAATAGCCTCTCTAGACGATCTGGAGTCCATAGGGACTTTGGGATACCGTGGGGAGGCTCTGTCCAGCGTGGCGGCGGTCAGCAGGCTGGATATAAGGAGCAGGACCGGAGACAGTTCCTCCGGTGGGAGAATAAAATCGGAGGGAGGGGTTATCTCCTCTCAGGGAGAGCTGAACTGTAAGGCCGGCACCAGGGTTCAGGTAGATGATCTTTTCTTTAACCTGCCAGCCAGAAGAAAGTTTCTAAAAAGCCCGGTCGCCGAGATGAGGCGGATAACTAAGCTCATACAGGAGTACAGCGTCGCCTATCCAGAAGTATCCTTTCTCCTCTACGGCGATACCAAGCTGGTTTACTCCACCCCCGGTTCTTTGGATCGAGGTGCTGTGTTGGAGAGACTGTGGGGAGATGAGCCTAAGGTGCGGTCTTCCCAGGGAGAGAGGGGAAACTACCGGGTTTCCCTTTGGTGGCAGGAGGCCCCTAGGACCAGCAGGATATCTCTGATGGCCTTCGTCAACGGAAGAAGGATCGACGAGCCGACTATAAAAGCGGCGATAGCCTCCGGTGAGACGAATTCGTCGGGCAATTGGGCTGTCTGGATAGAGACCCCTCCTGACGAGGTGGACGTAAACGTCCATCCCGCCAAGACGGAGGTTCTCTTTCGACATGGAGGGGATCTTTTCTCGTCGGTAAAGGACTGTGCAATGTCCCTACAGGGCGATAGAAGGCCTTCAAACCCTCCCTCTCTGCCTCTATATTCTCCTGAGTCACCGAAGACCGAGTCGCCGAAAATCGATTTTCCTAGACCCAAGACTAAAAGACCGGAATACAAAGACGATAGAGGTTCCCTTTTTACAAGGGTCGAGGCCCCTGTCGTAAAGTCAGAGCCAAGGGTATCCCAGGAAACGCCTCCATCGGTAAGTTCAAAACCGGAGGATACGGTGTTTCTCGGTCAGTTGAGCTCCGGCTATCTTTTGTTCGATCGCTCAGGAGAGCTTGTCATTATGGATCACCATGGAGCTCACGAGAGGATAAACTTCGATAGGATAAAAAAATCCATGGAGAGAGACAGAGCTGTGCAGAGCTTGGCTATCCCTGTGCCCCTGCCTCCCTCCCTTCAGAGCGACTGCGAGGAGCATCTGGATAAACTGGGAGAGCTAGGGTTCGATTTTCAACGCTCCGATGGCGTCCTGCAACTGTCCGGCGTCCCGGATTTTAGGGGATGTGGATCGATTTCCCCTCTGACTTTACTACGATCTTCTATGGTTGGCCTTGAGGGAGGCAGGATATCGAGGGAAGCGGTGTGGCTGAGATGGGCCACTATAGCCTGTAAGGCTTCGGTCAAACTAACCTGGAGGATATCCCCTCAAGAGGCTATGGCCCTCTGGAGGGATATGAACGAAGACGGAGCGGTTGCCGCCTGTCCTCACGGAAGGCCGGTTATTATAACCCTGTCCGATAGGGAGATAGCCTCCAGATTTGAGAGGAGCTGAGATATGTCCATCCCTGTCATAGCGGTAATAGGTCCTACGGCGGTAGGTAAGACCGCTCTGAGCGTAGAGTTAGCCAAAAAGCTGGACGGCGAGGTTATATCGGTGGACTCGAGGCAGGTATATAGGTATATGGATGTAGGCACCGATAAGATAGATAGGGAGACCAGAAAGGACGTCCTTCACCATCTGATAGACGTGGTGGACCCGGATGAGATCTTTTCCGTCGCCGATTTTATAGAAATGGCGGATAAGGCGGTAGACAGGATAATCTCGAGAGGGAAGGTCCCCGTCTTCGCCGGAGGTACGCCTTTTTACTATAGGGCTCTTTTCGATCGTTCGTTGACGGTGAACGTACCCTCTAATAGAGAGATAAGGCAAGAGCTGGATAGTATGGATCCTTTCGATCGCTTTGACTATCTAGCGGAGGTCGACCCTGAGACGGCCCGGAGGCTATCGCCAAACGATTCGGTGAGGGTGATAAGGGCCCTTGAGGTTTACAGGGTCTCTGGAAAGCCTATATCCTCCTTCAGAAAAAAATCGGCTTCTGATAAAAAAGAAAGGTACAGTCCCCTCTATATCGGTCTTTTAAGGCCTAGGGAGGATCTCTGTCTCTCCATAGAAAAACGAGTAAGACAGCAGTTTTACGGGGGATACCCGGAGGAGGTGCAGTGGCTTCTGGATAAAGGTTTTTCCCCTGAACTTCCGTCGATGAAAGGCTTTGGCTACAGGGAACTGGTTCTATACTGTCAGGGAAAGATGAGCCTTGAAGAGGGGATAGAGTCGGATATAATCGCTACCAGGCAGTTCGCCAAAAGACAGATGACCTGGTTTAAAAAATTTTTTCCCGTAAACTGGTACGATCTGTCCAAAACAAGTTATAATGGGGTGCTGTCGGAGACGTTTGAACTGTCCGTCGCCCACGTAGAGGAAGGTGATAATAGTTGAAAGTTATCACAGCGGAGCCGACCGGCCTTTGCTTTGGGGTAACCAGGGCCATCAAGACCATGGAAGAGGCGTTGATCTCCAACGGGAGGATCTTCTGTATCGGTAGCCCTATACACAACCCTCAGGAGGTCAAAAGGCTCGAAAATCTCGGCCTGGTGGTGGTAAGCGACGACGATAAGGTCCCGCCGGGAGAGGCGGTTTTCGTCAGGGCTCACGGTATATCGCCTGATGTACACCGTCGACTGATGGACAAAAACGTCAGGATAATAGACGGCACCTGTCCTTTCGTCAGAAAGGCCCAAAAGATGGCCGAGCAGCTTTCCAGAGAAGGATACTTCCTCCTGGTCTTAGGGGACGAGTATCACCCGGAGATCCAGGGTATATTGGGCTACGTGGAAGGACCTTATAGAGTGATTTCACAAGAAAGCGATCTCAAGGCTATTGATAAAATCGATAAAATTGGTATTATATCTCAGACGACCCAACAGGAATCTACCCTGAAGGATATAGCCTACAACGCCGTAGGCATCGCCAGAGAGATTCGGGTATCCAACACTATATGCAGGGCCACCGTGGAGAGACAGGAGGCGGTCCGCCGTCTCGCTGGATCGGTGGACGGCATAGTGGTAATAGGAGGGCACAACAGTGCCAACACAGCTAAGCTCTTTCGTATAGCACAGGAGTCCGGTACTCCTGCGCTTTGGGTTGAGGAGGCACATCAACTCGACAGGGGGTGGTTGTCAGGAAAGGCGACGATAGGAATTGCCGCCGGTGCAAGCACGCCGGACTGGCTGATAAAACAACTACAACAAGCGATTCTCTAAGAGAATCGCTGGACGTCAGGGGGATGTCAAATAATGAGTGAAGAGATTAAGAACCAAGTAGCGGAAGATATGACCATGGAGCAGCTTTTGGAGAGCTCCGGGGGCCTCGAGGAGATTCACAGAGGCAAAGTGGTAACCGGGACCGTAGTGGAGCAGGCCGAAGGTGGCTGGCTTGTGGACGTTGGTTACAAGTGTGAGGGATTCCTTCCCACCAGGGAGTGGAGTCACCACATCCTTGTAGGCGACGGCGCAGAGCCTGCCATAGGTCAGGAGCTCCAGGTCCAGGTTGTCAACGTTCGCCAGGGAGAGGAATCTCAGCTGGTGGTAAGTCGCTGGCGTTGCGAATTCGATCGTCGTTGGCAGGAGCTCGAGGAGACTATCGCCGATAAGGAGACCTTCTCCGTCAGAGGGCTTCGCAAGGTCAAGGGCGGTCTTATGGTTGACTGTTGCTCCCTTGAGGGATTCATCCCTATTTCCCACCTCGCTGAGGAGGGAAGGGGCGTAAATCCCGGCAAGTTTATCGATGAGATCTTCGACGTGAAGCTTCTCGAGAAGGACCGTCGTAAGCGCCGTCTGGTCCTTTCCAGAAGGTCCATTCTCGATCAGGAGATCGCCGAGCAGCGGGACAACTTCTATAATGATGTCAAAGAGGGCACCGTTCTTGAAGGCACCGTCAGCAGTCTGACCTCTTTCGGTGTATTCGTGAACCTCGGTCCTATAGATGGACTTGTCCATATCAGCGAGCTTTCCTGGCACAGGAACGCCAAGCCTAAGGACATAGTCAAGAAGGGCGATACGGTGAAGGTTAAGGTCATAGGTATCGATCACGATCACAACCGCATCTCCTTGAGTATGAGACAGACCGAGACAGACCCGTGGGATACCGTTGAGGAGAGATGGAAGCCCGGTGAGAAGACCGTAGGCACCGTCACCAACGTCACCGATTTCGGTGCTTTCGTAGAGGTAGAGCCGGGAATCGAGGGATTGGTACACATCGGAGACCTCAGCTGGGCCAGGATCAAGCATCCTAAAGAGGTAGTCAAAAAGGGACAGGAGCTGGAGACCGTGGTCCTCAGCGTCGATCCCGTAAAGAAAAGGCTTAGCCTCGGCTATAAACAGCTTAACGATCCCTGGAACGGAATTGAGGACCGCTACAGCAAAGGACAGGATCTGCCTGTAACAGTGGTCCGTCTCGCCGATTTCGGTGCCTTCGTCGAGCTTGAAAAAGGCGTCGAGGGACTTATCCATATCTCTCAGCTCAGCAACAAGAGGGTCGACAAGCCCGGAGATGTCCTCGCCGAGGGTCAGGAGATAACCGCACGGATCATCGAGGTCAACCCCAACGATCGCAGAATCAGGCTCAGCCTCAGTGCCCTTGAAGAGGGAGATAAGAGGGAGAGACCGGCTCAGGCCGCTGGTGGCAGAAGAAAGAAATCCGATTCGGAGAAACCTGTCTCCAACTTCCAGTCCGAGGAAGGCCCAATAACCTTGGGAGACGCCTTCGGAGATATATTCGACAGGAACTGACGTTCTATGCGACGCCACACTCCCATATCGGGGTGTGGCGTCGTTTTGTCTAAAGGCATCTCCCAGGTTCCCTAAAAAAATTAAGGAGGGTTTAGTTTGAAAGACCATTCTTTGAGGGTTTTCCCCGACCCTATATTGAGAAAAGAGACAAGGACAATAGCGGTTTTTGATAAAGATTTTTTGCTTTTTGTTGATGAGCTTAAAAAACTTATGATAGAATATGACGGTGTAGGGCTGGCTGCCCCCCAAATTGGGGAGAGCCTGAAAGTAGCGGTTATTCTATACGAGGATACTTACTACGTTCTCATAAACCCTACGATAGTGGAAAAAGAGGACGAACAGAGGGATCAGGAGGGATGTCTCAGCTTTCCCGGGGTCTTCGAGGACATAACCAGACCTTACAGGGTAGTGGTAGAGGCTCAGGATGAGACAGGGGCTCCCAGGAGAATCGAGGCGGAAGGTTTTCTGGCCAGAGCTATGTGTCACGAGATAGACCATCTAAACGGCAAGCTGATGATAGACCATCTCTCTCCGATGAAGAGAGAGCTCATAAAGAAGAGATTGACAAAGCTAAAAAAAGAAGGCAACGAGGATTCATGATAACCTGGTTTATGGGTACCGGTTTTTTTGCCTCCCACTGTCTTAGGTCGTTGGTCCAGGCCGGTCTCAGTCCCGATTTAGTCGTTACAATGCCGCCTAGGCCTTCGGGAAGGAGGGGGATGTCCGAGAGCCCAACTCTCGTCGAGTCCACCGCGTCGGACCTGTCTTTAAACCTCCATAGATCCTCAAAGGTTAACTCCGATACCTACCTGTTGGACAGGATGAAAAACGAGACCCCCGACTGTATCTTCGTGGTGGACTTCGGTCAAAAAGTGGGGGAGCCCTACCTTTCCACCCCCAGAGGAGGCTGTCTTAACGTCCATCCTTCCTTGCTGCCCCTTTATAGAGGAGCTGCTCCTGTCCAAAGGGCTATTATGGAGGGACAGAGCGATACAGGGGTTACGGTTTTCCGTTTAGTCGAGGAGATGGACGCCGGACCTGTGGTTATCCAAGAGAGGGCCTCTATAGAGGAGAACGAGACCTCAGGAGAGCTTCTATTTCGACTTGCATACATAGGTGGCGTTTTGCTTTTCAGAGGGGTACAATTGATCTTAGATAAAGAGAACCCTCTTCAACCTCAAAATTCGCTAATAGCCACATATGCGCCAAAAATAGATAAAAAAGAGGCCCTTCTATCCTGGAATTTGTCAGCAAGATCCATCCATTGCAAAGTTAGAGCTTTAAATCCTTCTCCAGGAGCTTATTTATATATCCAAGGATGTAGAGTAAAAATATGGAGCACCGAGGTCGTCGACGTTATCCAGGGGTCGTCTGGAGTTTTATCTATCGACGACTCCGGCTTTCCCGTGGTGAAGTGTTCCTCCGGTGCCGTGAGGTTGCTGGAGGTACAGCCGGAGGGCAAAAAGAGGCTCAGTGGAGTGGAATGGGTTAGAGGAAGCCAGCTCTCGGAAGGGGAGATTCTTTCATGATCGAGAACAGGGAACGGTTTGCTGCCCTTATAAAGAAACATCGCTGGCCAAAGGCGGTGGCGGTTACAGGGGCTTTGGGGTCTGGAAAGACCGAATGGGTGCTTAACCTGGCCTTGGGCTTCAGCTCTATAGGCGAGAAGGTCACCATCGCCGATGTGGATATAATAAACCCCTATTTCTGCGTTCGCCAGGTGTCCGATACACTGGAGAACCAGGGATTCAAGGTTTTAACCGCGCCGGACAAGGCAAAGTGGATAGATATGCCCCTTGTCACCGCCGAGGTCGATTGGGCTCTTTCCGAGCCCGACGGCAGGCTTCTCCTCGACGTAGGAGGGGATGCCGAGGGAGCCTTGGCCCTCAAAAAGTACAGGGATAGGATGATATCCGCAGGATATCTGCTTATATTGGTGGTAAACTCTTACAGGCCGATGACCTCCACCGTCGAGGGGATCTCCACGATGAGAAGACGGATGGAGGAGATAGGGGGCTTAAAGGTAGGGGCTATTCTGTCGAATTCCCACCTAATGTCCGAGACCACTATGGATACTGTCACAGAGGGATTGAAGTTGGTGGAGGCGGCGGGAAAAGAGCTGGAGCTTCCGGTGCTCTACGCCGGTGTGCCGCCTCACCTTTACGGCGAGGCGGAGAGTCACCTCTCCACAGGGGAGGTCTCCCCTTGGCCGGTTTCCAGATATATGCTTCTTCCCTGGGAGAAAGGCGCTATGTGGTCCACCGGTCTTCCGTCTAAAAACCATGGAGCTCGAATCCTCCGTCAGGAGGCTGCCAAATAGAGCTGTTATAGAAGCGACAAAAAACGCGAGAGGGGTGTTGTACTCATGGCAAAAGGGCGAATCGAAATCGCCGAGGAGTACTGCAAAAGCTGTGGAGTCTGTGTCGTTGCGTGTCCCGTTAAGGTTCTTCGTATTTCCGATCATCTTAACGCAAAAGGGCACAGGCCGGTGGAGCAGTATAAGGATGGCTGTATAGGGTGCGGGATGTGCGCTATTTCCTGTCCTGACGCGGTCATAGAGGTCTATAAGACCACCGACTAGAGAGGAGGAGAACATATGGCGAAGGTGTTAATGAAAGGAACTGAGGCTATAGCCGAGGCTGCTATTCAGGCTGGATGCAGATACTTCTTCGGTTATCCTATAACTCCTCAAAACGAGATACCGGAGTACATGTCCGCCCATCTCCCTAAGTACGGTGGGGTTTACATTCAGGGAGAGAGTGAGGTCGCGTCGGTAAACATGATCCTAGGTGCAGCTGCCACCGGTCACATGGTTATGACCACCTCCTCAAGCCCGGGAATATCCCTTATGTCCGAGGGACTTAGCTACCTGGCGGGATCGGAACTTCCTGCCGTACTGGTCAACGTAATGAGGGGCGGTCCCGGTCTCGGTGGGATTCTGCCCTCTCAGGCGGACTACCTTCAGGCCACCAAAGGCGGCGGAAACGGCGACTACAACCTTATGGTGTTCGCCCCAAGCACCTTACAGGAGGCTGTGGAAGTAGTGCAGTCGGCCTGGGACTACGCTTTCAAATACCGTAATCCTGTGATGATACTGGCCGACGGCTTTATGGGACAGATGATGGAGCCGGTGGAGATAACACCTCACGAAACCGACAGAGGAGACTGGAAAAGCTGGGGACTGGGCAACAAAGGCACCAGGGAAAGCAGGAGCCTGATAAAGAGCATGAACCTGACCCCCGAGCTTTTGGAGGCCCATAACGATAAGCTCCAGGCAAAGTACGACAGAATGAAAAAAGAGGACACAAAGTGGGAGGAATTCCAGCTAGACGATGCGGAGCTGGTCATAGCTGCCTACGGCACCACCGCCAGAATAGCTAAGTCGGCGATCTCCCATCTGAGAGAAGAGGGATACAAAGTGGGCATGATAAGGCCTATAACCCTCTTCCCCTTCCCTTACGAGCCCTTTGAGAAGCTCACCGAAAAGGTCAGCCACGTTCTGGATATAGAGATGAACAAGGGCCAGATGGTGGACGACGTAAAGGTGGCCACCGGCTGTCGTTTTCCCGTCAGTTTCTACGGTCGCTGCGGTGGAGTAGCTCCCTCGGTCGAAGAGATCGAAGAGCAGTGCAGAAAAATTCTGGGATAGGGGGATATCGTTATGGCTGAGACAAAGGTATATTCTCGTCCTGAAAGCCTGAAGAGGGACGTTCACACCCATTACTGTCCGGGCTGTGGGCACGGTATCGCCCACAGGATGATCTGTGAGGTTATAGACGAGATGGGCATCCAAAACGAGACGGTCAGTATGTCTCCTGTAGGATGTGCCGCTATGATGTACGACTACATCGATATCGATTACGTTGAGGCAGCCCACGGCAGGGCTCCTGCTACCGCCACAGGAATAAAAAGGGTCCTGCCCGATAAGTTTGTCTTCACATATCAGGGAGACGGAGACCTGGCCTCCATCGGTATGGCGGAGATAGTTCACGCCGCAAACAGAGGGGAAAAGTTCACAACCTTCTTCATAAACAACGCCATCTACGGCATGACCGGAGGACAGATGGCTCCCACAACCCTGATAGGTCAGAGAGCCACAACCTGTCCTCAGGGAAGGGACCCGGAGCTTTCGGGCTTTCCCATAAGGATGTGCGAGATGCTGGCGACCTTAGAGACCCCCGCCTACATAGAGAGGGTGTCTGTAGCTAAGCCTAAGTACATAATGCAGGCCAAGAAAGCCTTTCAGAAGGCCTTCCGTTATCAGAAGGAGGGCAGGGGATTCTGCTTTATAGAGGTTCTCTCTACCTGTCCCACAAACTGGGGAATGAACCCGGTGGAGGCTTTCGATTGGCAGATAGAGAAGATGATGCCCTGTTTCCCTCTAGGCGTCTTCAAGGACTTCGAGTAAGGAGGACTGGAGATATGTCCAATCAATTCTACATGGATCTCCTGGCCGCAGGTTTTGGAGGACAGGGAATAATGATGCTCGGTCAGCTGATAGCCTACTCAGGCATCCATCAGGGACGATACGTTACCTGGATTCCCGCCTATGGCCCTGAGATGAGAGGCGGTACGGCCAACTGCTCCTGCGTGGTAAGCAGCCAGGAGATAGGATCTCCGGTTGTCGGCCAGGCCGACGTGGTGGTGGTCATGAATCAGCCATCGCTGGATAAATTTGAGCCAAGGGTGAAGCCCGGTGGCTTTCTCCTGTACGATAGCGATCTGGTAAAGTATGAGACCCCAAGAGAGGATATCACCGTTATCCCAGTTCCCGCTAAGATGATAGCCCACGAGCTCGGCAGCGAGAAAGTGGCCAATATAGTGATGTTAGGGGCCATAGTCAAGGCTACTGGGATAGTGTCCGAATCGGACTGTCTCGATACCATAAAGGAGAAGCTGGGCGCGAAGAAACCTCAGTTTTTGCCCATGAACCTGGACGCTTTCGATAAAGGTATATCAATCGCCCAGGAGCATTTAGTCTAAAGCCTATGGATTTCGGGGAGAGGACCTTAAGCACCGAGGTTCTGTATCGCGGAAAGGTCCTGGATCTTCACGTCGATCAGGTGGAGCTGCCGGGGGGCAGAGTTACATCCCGGGAGGCGGTACGCCACTCTCCTGCGGTAGCCATCGTGGCGGTCGAAGGGAACGATATCTACCTTGTCAGGCAGTTTCGTCATGCGGTCGGCGATTTTATCCTGGAGATTCCCGCAGGGATAGTCGAGAGCGGTGAGACTCCACTACAGACCGCTGCCAGAGAGATCCAGGAGGAAATCGCCATGAAGGCGGAGAATCTCGAGGAGATAGGAAGGATATACACCTCTCCAGGTTTTTCCGACGAGGAGATAGTTCTCTTCTGGGCTGAAGGACTCTCGCCCTCCAGGTTACCGGCGGACGACGACGAGTTTATACAGGTTGAAAAGGTCCCTCTAAGCCAGGTTTGGTCCATGATCGACGACGGGGTTATCAAAGACGGCAAAACTATAGTCGCTCTTTACCGTATGGCACTAAAGGGAAAAATAGCATATCATTGAGGGGGGCCTGTGCCTCCCTCAATTTTTTAGGACAGGGTGACCTAATGAGATCCTTTAGCGATATTTTAGCTTCTTTTATCGATTATCTGTCCCTGGAGAGAGGATACAGCGATAACACCGTCACAGCCTATCGGAGAGATATATTGCAGTGGAAGGTTTTCTGCGAAAAGAAAGAGGACGATCTTTTCCGACCGTCGGAGGGACTTTACGACCTGTACGTCATGAAGCTGAGGCGGGAGGGGTTGGCCGATTCCTCCGTCCAGAGAAAGTGTTCTTCCGTAAGGACCTGGGTACGTTTTCTTGTTATAGAGGGGCATATCCCCGACGATTTTACCCTCCCTGGGCTTCCGTCCAGACCTAAAAAACTACCTCAGATACTGACGGAAGGGGAGATGGATAGGCTCTTTAAAAGCTGTGACGACGATCCTGATTTCTATATGGGTCTAAGAGACAGGGCTATTATCGAGGTACTCTACGGGTGTGGACTGAGGGCTTCGGAGCTGTGCGGACTTTCCCTAAAGGACATAAGGCATGATCCAGGAGCCCTTTTCGTCCTGGGAAAGGGCGGAAAGGAACGGATGGTCCCTTTAGTGGGCAGCGCCAGGAGATGGATGGATAAATACCTCTCCCATGGCAGACCTCTGAAGGATAGGGCCGAGACGGACCGGGTCTTTCTGTCCATAAGAGGAGGCCCTCTCAGGAGGGAATCCCTATGGAGGATTATAAAGAGCAGAGGAAAGCTGGCCGGTATCTCCTCCGCCAGACTCCATCCTCACGTCATACGTCATACCGTAGCCAGTCACCTTTTGAGGAGGGGGATGGATCTCCGAACCCTCCAGGAGTTTTTAGGACATAGCTCTATAGATACGACGGAGAAATACCTTCACTTCGATCTGGAACTTAGGGATGTTTACGACTCAAGCCATCCCAGAGCAAAATACACGTAGAAGGAGGATTTTAGAGTGATAAAAAAGATAGACGAGGCCCTGGAGGTCATAAAGAGCAAAATAGGTGGAGTTCCCGACGTAGCGGTAGTTCTCGGTTCAGGATTGGGCGGTCTGGCGGAGTACATAGAGGATAAGGTGATAATACCCTACGAGGAGATTCCTCACTGGCCTCTTTCCACCGCCCCCGGTCACGCTGGACGGCTGGTCGCCGGTAAGTTCGGTGGCAAATCGGTGGTGGCCATGCAGGGCAGGCTACACGTTTACGAAGGATATTCTATGGACCAGGTGGTATTTCCCGTCAGGGTGTTCGCAAGGTGGGGGATAGGGCACTTTATCGCCTCCAACGCCAGCGGAGGAATCGGCTACGGCCTGATGCCCGGGGATATGGTTTTGATCCACGATCACATAAACATGATGGGCAAAAACCCCCTTATCGGTCCTAACATACCGGAGCTCGGCGAGAGGTTTCCCGATATGACCTACGCTTACAACAGGGACCTGCTGGATTTAGCTGAGGATGTCGCTAGATCCCACAACCTCACCACTAGAAGAGGGGTTTACGTCGCCTTCACCGGACCGTCCTACGAGACCCCTGCGGAGATCCGTATGGCCAGAGTTCTCGGTGCCGACGTAGTCGGAATGTCGACGGTCCCGGAGGTGTTGATCGCTCACCACGGAGGGATGAAGGTTTTAGCCGTCTCCTGTGTGGCTAACTACGCCGCCGGTATGACGTCGAACCCTCTATCGGAACAGGAGGTTTTAGACGAGATGGCAAAGGCCGCCGACGATCTGACCACCTTGGTGGCCGGAGTGATCGAACAGATATAGGTAGCCCTCATGTTCGATATCCTAAGGTTTATCGAGACCAAAAGGGATGGGGGAAACAACGGAGCGGAGGATCTCAAGGTTTTTGTCCGTTCCATAATGGAGGGCTCCGTCAGGGATTACCACGTAGCGGCGTGGCTCATGGCGGTATACCTCAACGGCATGGCGGAAGATGAGCTACTGGCCTTTACCGATGCCCTTGCGAACTCTGGAGAGGTGGTTTCCTTCGGGCGAGGGGTAAAGACGGTGGATAAACACAGTACCGGAGGGGTCGGCGATAAGGCAACCCTTATATTGGTTCCTCTGGTGGCCGCCTGTGGCTTATCGGTGGCTAAACTCAGCGGAAGGGGCCTCGGCTTTACCGGCGGTACCGTGGATAAGCTTGAATCTATCCCAGGCTTTAAGGTCGATATGACCCTGGAGGAATTTAAATCTCAGGTGGAGGAGATAGGATGTGCCGTCGCAGGCCACTCCCCGGACCTCGCACCTGCGGAGGCCTTTTTTTACGAGCTAAGGGATGTCACCGCTACGGTTCCCTCTCTGCCCCTTATATGCTCCAGCATAGTCAGCAAGAAAATAGCCGGAGGGGCGGATAGCTTTGTTTTTGACGTCAAGTACGGTTCCGGTGCCTTTATGAGCGATCTGGAGGACGCGAAAAAACTAGCTGAATCTCTGGTGAACCTCTCCAACAAGATGGGACACCCTAGCTCCGCTCTTTTAACCTCTATGGACGAGCCTCTAGGTAAATGGATAGGGAACTCTATGGAGGTTCTTGAGTCGGTGGAGGTCCTTAAAAATTCGGGCCCAGAGGATACCACAGAGCTGTGTTTAGCTCTAGCGGGGGAGATGCTCCTCAACGGAGGTATGGTTACCAGCCCGGAAGCAGGTGTGGAGATGGCAAGATCGGCCCTGGTGGAGGGAAGAGGGCTTAAAAAACTGGCGGAGTTAGTGGTCAGACAGGGCGGACCGGCGGACTTAGTCGATTATCCCTCAAAATATCTACAGCCTAGCCCTCTGGTCTACGAGCTAAAGGCCCAAGGGGACGGATTTATATCCTCCGTAAATACCAGATTTATAGGTGAGGGGATCCGTCGGCTTGGAGGAGGAAGAAGCGATAAAGAGGAGTCCATCGATCCAGGGGCCGCGCTGGAGATTACGGTGAAAATCGGGGACAAGGTCAAAACCGGGGACGTGATAATGAAATGCTATTCCGACGATCCTTCCTCCGTGGATTACGCCAGAGAATACCTCGATCGTAGCTGGACGGTGGACGTAGAGGCGGTCCGTCCTCCGCTTATTCTGGGGAGGGTCGATTAGGGTATGGCCTTTATCCTGAGGATACTCAGGGCCCTTTTGCCTCTGTTTTTTTTCTATCTGGTGGGAAAGATCCTGCGAAACTTTATGGCCGTATATCGCTATCAGCACTATAGAGGTCAGGCTGGATCTGGTCAGCAAGGCGGTGGGCAGCAAAGGACTAGCAGCTTCACCTCTAGAGAGGGCGACCCCTACGAGATTTTAGGGTGTCCTAGCTCCAGCTCGAACGATGAGATAAAAAAGAGATACAGAGAGCAGATAGCCAAGTACCACCCCGATAGGTTCGTGGGTATGAGCTTAGACGAAGATTTTGTAAAACTGGCGTCAAGCAAGTTTCAGGAGATACAACTGGCTTACGATGCTATACGGAAGAGCAGAGGGTTTTAGGCCACAGGGGTTTTCAATATCGGCTAAATGAGGTACAATACGCCATGTTTCTTGCGGAAGCGAATGTGTCCTGGTGGGCGCCCCGGGCTTCAAACCCGCGAGGGGGGCGGTATAGGCCGTCTCCGGTGAGTTCGATTCTCACACGCTTCCGCCAAATAGCCTTTTAGGTGGCCGTTTTCCGAGCTTCACGTCTCGGAAAACGGCCACCTTTTTTACGTGTAAAAACGGAGGTATCGTAGGTCCTCTTCAAAAAAGAAGGGGCCTTACAGGCCGTTTTGAGAGGTCGAAAAACCGCCACCCATGCGGCTCAAACGAAAGTATCTCACTTGCATTGTGTTACATTGGAGCTTTGGGGGTAAATCCTCTGATACCAAGGGGTTGACTGTATAAGGATAAGAGGTTATTCTCGTCAAGAAAGTAACATAATACGTTTATATACCACGTTGTGTTACTTTAAACGAAGCCAAAAAAGGAGGGGCTATAGTGGAGTTTGTGCAGCCTATAAGGGACAAGGCAAAAATAGACGCCATGAAAAAACTGCTGAAAGCCAGCAATATGAGGGACTACGTTTTATTCACCTTGGGGATAAACTCTGGACTCAGGATATCCGACCTCCTGACGTTAACCGTTGGAGACGTAGCTATAAAAGGCAAAAAAACGCCCTCTATCTCCGACAGAATAACCTTAAAGGAAGCCAAAACAGGAAAGACCAAAAGCTTTCCTCTAGGGGATACCGCAAAGAAAGCCATAAGGGAGTACCTCAAATCCAGGAAATACGACTGCAGTGACCCAGAGCAAAGATCGACGCCTCTTTTCCCCTCCCGAAAAAGAGGCGTCGAAAAGGGATCTAGGCCTATCAGCAGGATTCAGGCCTACAGGATACTGAACGACGTCGCAAAGGTGGTGGGGATAGAGGAGAGAATAGGCACCCATACCCTGAGAAAGACCTTCGCTTATCACGCCTACCAGAGCGGTTACGATCTTTCGATGATACAGAAGCTGCTAAATCATTCATCCCCTGGGGTGACCTTGCGATACATAGGCATCACCCAGGACGAGATGGATAACGTCTACCTCTCCTTGAACCTGTAAGAGACCCTAACAAAAATGACCTCACCGAGATTGCTCGTAAAACTGGATGTAGCTACAGGTAGATAAATCCAGCCTTTTTTGATCCTAGGAAAACAGCTTTTGCAACATAAGATACATTATAGGACATAAGATTGATATATAAAAAGCAGAGCGAACTCTGCTTTTTATATATCAATCTATATTCTCAAACCTTTTAACAGGTCTATCTCCCCAGATACGGTCTAAGTTGTAAAACTCCCGCCCTTTTGAACTGAAGATGTGGATCAGCACATCCCCGGCGTCGATAAGTCTCCACATAGAGCTGTTTTGTCCCTCTCTGGAGTATTTGACCCCAAGCTTGTCCAGCGCATCCTCCGCTTCGTTGCATAACGTTCCCATATGTACATCCGAGTTGGCGGTTGCGACAACGAACTCTGAAGCTATGGTCGACGCTTCCTGAACGTCGACCATCACCACATCTTGACCTCTTTTTGAGGAAATTGCCTCAGCTACCGATTGAGCGACGTTGCTGTACTCCATGTTTTCACTCCTTCTATTAATTCTTAAGTGAATTTATAACCTTATCGTAATCCTTTCCCAGAGTTAAGACTAGAGCGTAACTCAAGGATCGATCCTCTTTTACCAGGTTTTCTGGTATACGACACATTCCCGCCAAAGCAAGAGCCATTTCTCTGTTACCATCGACAGTATTATAGGTTATGGTACTGTAATGATAGTCGAAGTGCTTGGCGTTTCCCGTGTAGGCTACCTCGATACCAAGCCTCTCCATTCTAGAGGAGGCCTGTCTCCCTAAACCTGCAACCCCTGCTCCATTGAGAATAGCGATAGGCTTGGTGATGGAATTCAAAAAAAATTCAAAGTTATCGCTGTTCCCGCTGTCCGCATGGTCCTCCGAGGCAGTGGAGGATAAACCGTGGTTTTCGGAGGAGGTCAATATAGTCGAGGTCGCGACCAGATCGGGTGACCAATAGCTTCCTCCTCCGATAACCGCTGGTTTACCAGGCATAGTCATAAAAAACACGTTCTCCGGCGATATATCCTTTAAATAGCTTGCCAACTGCAATCCCTGAGAGACGGGAATATCACTTTGGATCACCGATAGCAGTTCCCTGGTGAGCTCGGTCATTCTATTCATGTTAGAAGGATCGTAGACTTTTTTCAGCAACGCCTTGAGGAACTGCTGTTGTCTCTGTATCCTGCCTATATCCCCAAGGGCATCGTGACGAAAACGGACGAACTCAAGAGCCGTTTTTCCGTCCAGATGACGCCAACCTTTTTTTATATCTATGTATAGTCCGCCAGCTCTGTCTTGATATTTTAGGTTTTTAGGAACGTCTATATCCACGCCACCTAACATATCCACTATCTTAGGGAAATTATTATAGTTGATGACCATGTAGTAATGAATCGGCATACCGATCAGATTCACCACCGTCTCTTTCAGAAGATCCACCCCACCGTAGGCGAAAGCGTGGTTGATCTTCTGAGTCCCCTTCCCCCTTATGGTAGTTCTGGTGTCTCTGGGTATGGACATAGCTTTTACGGTCTTGTTATCGATATCCAACGTCACAAAAGCCAAAGTGTCCGATCGGTTGACGCTTTCGACATCGTCCAATCCGACAAGGAGAATATTTATATTGCCCGTTTTTTCGTCGAATTGGATGGTCTGCTTTATATCTCCAGCGTCAGGGGCTACTAGAGATTTTATCCTCCAAGCTCCTCCTGCGGCAACCGATACGACGGCAACCAGGATAAGGAAAACTATTTTCGTTTTTTTTACCATCGGGCTCACCTCTTTGATGTTTTTTCAAGTCGAGCTTCCCGATATAATCCTTTTTTTCTTATGTATTGCTCCACTAAAGGAGGTACCAGGTATCTGATGTTTTTTCCCTCTTTAACCCTCTTGCGAATTTCGGTGCTGGAGATGGAAAGAGAAGGGATAGTTAACGGAACAACGGACTTTCTAAAGGAATCGGGGAAGGATTTGAGAAACTCAAATCCCTCTTTTCCGTAGCCTGGCCTGGTCACAGCCACGATAGAGCATAGACCAGGCAGACTATCGTGCTCATGCCAGCTCATCATCGTCGATACCGCATCTACTCCTGTTATGAAGTAAAAAGAGACCTCCCCGGTGGGGAACCAATGGCGCATTTCCCTCAAAGTATCCACGGTGTAGCTGGGCTCATGTCGGTCTATCTCTATTCTAGACACCCGAAATCTATCGTTCTCCAGTGTAGCCAGACTGGTCATCATGTACCTATCCTCCGGGGAGGATACCTTATGTTGGGCTTTGTGAAAAGAATCTCCTGTAGGAATAAAGATCACCCTCTCTAACCCAAGGGCGAAAAGAGCCTCCTCCGCAGCGACCAGGTGGCCGTGATGGATTGGATCAAAGGTCCCTCCCATCACACCTATTTTCCGAGTGCTTTTGTCCGTTTTATCAGTATGCCTTTTCTGGCTGGAATTCGAAGACAACATCGCCTATATACACCGTATCGCCTTCCTCCGCTCCACTGGCCTCCAGCAATTCCTCGATTCTGTACTCCCTCATGATACGCATAAACCGGACTACGGCTTCCTCTTGGTTAAAATCGTATCTCTCCACAGCTTCCTCTATCCTAGTGTGAATTACCCTGAAGCAACCAGGCTCCTGTAACCTTATTATCTGGGCCTTCTGTTTTCTGCCCCTTCGCTTCTGACCTTGTTCATCCTCTTCGGATATCGTAGCAAAGAGCCTGGTAACACCTGTGGGTCTGGGGTACTTTCTGCAAATATCTATCAATGTCCCCATAAAACTATCGACTCCCTCGCCGGAAACAGCGCTAGTGATAAGGCAGTCAATACCTTCGGACTTAAAGAAATCCTCAAAGGCACCTACAACCGAGTTAGAGGGTTCTAGGTCTATCTTATTGCCTACTACCACGTAGGGTCGATCCAAAAGATCGGCGTTGTAGGCCCTAAACTCATCCAGGACCGTCCTCCACTGATTTAAAACAGAGTCTATAGAGCCAGAGCTGAGGTCAAGCACGTGGACGATAACCCTTGTTCTCTCTATGTGTCTCAGAAAGTAATGACCTAATCCTTTGTTCTCGTGAGCTCCCTCTATTAGCCCAGGGACATCTGCGACGACGATCCTCTCTTGGTCAAGTCTCATTACCCCAAGGTTCGGAGAGAGGGTCGTAAAAGGATAGTCGGCTATTTTAGGAGTAGCGTTGGAAATAGCGGCCAGCAAACTTGACTTTCCGGCGTTTGGAACTCCGACCAAAGCCACGTCAGCTATCAGCTTTAGTTCCATGGTTATTATTCGTTGCTCTCCCTGTTCCCCTTTTTCCGAAAAACGAGGGGCCCGTCTCCTGGAACTGGCGAAATGGGCGTTGCCCTTTCCTCCCTTTCCTCCTCTGGCGACGAGACAACGATCGCCAGGTTCGACCAGGTCAGCTAGAGGCTCTCCTGTCTCTTTGTCAAACACCATGGTTCCACAGGGAACTTTTATGGTTATATCGTCCGCATTAGCGCCAAAACACTTAGAACCTAAGCCATGACCACCGTTTTCCGAGGAAATGTGCTTAGAGTATTCAAAGTCAGCCAAGGTGTGAAGATCGGTGGTCGCCTCAAGGAATATACTGCCACCTTTTCCACCGTTGCCTCCATCGGGACCTCCCTTGGGAACGAATTTCTCCCTGCGAAAGCTCATACAGCCGTTACCGCCGTTGCCAGCGGAAACGTTAATTGAAACCTTATCAACAAACTTCATCTAAAAAACCCTCCAAAAAGGGGAACAAAAAAGCGGGCCCAGGAAGACCTCGGCCCGCTTGACGCTGGATCGAACAAAGAACCCCACTCAACGGATACCGCCACAGGCGGCTGCTTCAAAGATATTTAAACAGCCGAGGGTACTTCTTCGATAAAGACGTATTTCCTAGTTCCCTTGCTCTTAAAACGGACCACGCCGTGCTTAAGGGCAAAAAGGGTATAGTCTTTGCCCAGACCTACGTTAAGGCCGGGATGATAGGACGTTCCCCTCTGACGAACTATGATACTGCCAGCTTTCGCTACCTGGCCATCGCTCAGCTTGAGGCCGAGCCTCTGACCACGAGAATCTCTTCCGTTAGAGCTACTTCCCTGCCCCTTTTTATGGGCAAAGAACTGGAGATCGAACGACTTAAACAGCATTTTCTTGCACCTCCACCAGTTTTACGTTTCTTGGATAGGTCTTAGCTAGAGCTTTAAAGCTCTTATAGACGGCGGCCGATATGGCCTGGGATTCGGAGGTGACCTTTTCCCACCGAATGGAAACCAGGGCTCTTTTCTCGTCAACAGAGGAAAGAACGTCCATGCCGAGGACATCGACAAGGCCCACATGCAGCACCTGCACTAGGGTGGTAACGGACGAACAGACTATGTCCTGACCGGAGGGAGCGTAATCCGAGTGTCCCTCGATCTTCATGGACAATATAGATCCGTCATCTCCCCGATACACCACCACCTCGGTCATTAGCCGTTTATCGACTCTATGCGAACGAGGGAAAAGGGCTGTCTATGCCCTCTAAATCTGCGATAATTTGTCTTGTTCTTGTACTTAAAGACGATTATCTTCTTGCCCTTGTCGTTGGAGAGCAACTTGGCCACGACGGAAGCACCGTCCACCAGAGGGGCACCGACTTTAACGCCCTCATCAGAACCTACCATCAGAACCCTGTCAAAGGTCACGGTCTCGTTCTCTTCAATCCCGAGCTTCTCTATCTTAAGCTCATCTCCAGGCTGCACACGGTACTGCTTACCACCAGTTTCAATTATAGCGTACATTATTTTTCCTCCTCTCGCCGAGATCAGGTAGCTTGGCTTTGAAAAACCCGTCTCATGCGGTATGTCGACAGCCTTTGCATTTTATCTCTTTCTGGGTCAGAAGTCAACGAAGAGGACGGCAAAGGGGCTAAAACCACTTGGCCTTTAGCGATTCGGCCCTTTCCGATATAACCTGGTTGACCAGATCCGCCATTTCATCGTCCCCTGAGGGCATAGCGACACCGAACTCCTCTTTTGTGAGAAAGCCGTCAACTACCTTAAGAGAGGGGTTCTGCCTTGCGTAATCCTCTGCGACTGGTCCATCCATAACTGCTCCACCTATTATCCCAGCTAAAACGGCCTCTAATATCTGGTCGTATTTTTCGAAAGGAAGCGGGATCGCCCCTATAGATTCGGCACCGGCACCGGCGGTACTTCCTTGGAGTATGCCTAACGTCGTCCCTTTGGCATCGGAATGAGTCTTCAACCCATCGGCAGAGCCCCTGGTGAGCAGGACCTGACCGGTTACAAAATAGGGCTCGGAGAACAGACATTTCTGCCCTCTGGCATCGGTAATGGTTATCGTCGATGCCGCAATATCGAAAAGACTCCAGTCGTAACCGTCGGTCCAGGCGTTTGTGATTCCTCCATCCCAGGGGATACGTATAACCTTGGCATCCACGCCTAGCTTTTTCGCTATAGCGTGAATTAGGTCGACGTCAAACCCTTTTGCCTCGTCACCGTCGGATATTATGAAGGGAGCGGTGTCAAAGTCGGTGGTCGCTCCTATTAGCACTCCCCTTTCCCTTATACGGTCCAGAGTTGGGCTAGCCCAACTCTCCGCTCCGGCAAAAAACAACACACTTAAAACGATAAAAACAGAAAATATTTTTCTCATACAAATCCCTCCTGGCTAAGTATAGAATAATGTCCGTAAAACGACGAACATCTGAGGGATATACTACACCAAAGTCAGAAAAAACAAAACCGCTAGATTCTTTTTCGATAGACCTGAGTTCAGGAATCTAGCAGTTTAGCCGCATGGGACTTGGCCTCTTCAAGGTTAAAGTCTCCAGATAACATTCTAGCTATCTCGGAGACCCTCCCATCTCTATCGAGCTTTTCGATGTAGCTTTCGTTTCCTTTACGGCGAACCACCATATGACAATCCGCTTGAGCGGCAATTGTGGCCTCGTGGGTTATCAATATCACCTGGCAACGATTTGAGAGCTCCTTTAGTTTTATTCCAGCCAGAACAGCGGCCTTACCGCCTAGCCCAGCCTCGACCTCGTCAAAGACCACAGTGGACGGGAACTGATCGTCTGGCAGAGATAGCCTTATGGCCAGCAATATTCTGCTAAGCTCTCCTCCTGAGGCCATTTTAGAGACAGGACCAGGATCTCCCTTGCCCCAGGATAATCTAAACTCAACCGATTCCGCTCCTGTCGTACGAAGACGGCTCTCCTCTATCAGCCCAACGGAAAACAGGCTGTCCTCCATGGCCATCTGGGATAGACAGAGGTTCACCCTGGATTCAAGCCATAAAGACGCTTCTTTTCTCCGCCTCCGAAGCTCTAAAGCCATCCTAGAGGCGCTTTTTCTGTGCTCCTCTACTTGACGCTCTACGTCGTTTTTAAGGTCGTTACTGCTTCTCAGCCACTCTAACTCTCTATCTGCCTCTTCACAGTAATCGATAAGTTCCTCTACGTTAGCAACACCGGCGGTTCTTTTCAACTTTCGGAGAGCTCCCATTTTAGATTCTAGTTCCTCGACGCTCTCTTCCAGAAGGTTGCGGTTTTCCTCGTCCCCCGCTTCGTCAAGTATAGAGAGAATAGAACTGTAGGATTCCAGCAACAGGTCTATATGGCCGGAGACTTCCTCTCTGTTTTCCTGAGGTAGCCTCCTTAGAACCTGTTCCATTATATCCTCCAGCTCTTCCTTTAAACTACCTGGTTCATCGTTTTTCATCCTGAATCGTATTTTTCTAAGATCGTTCATCCTAGCCAACTCGGAGGACAGTTTTCTATGGTCCTCCTCCCAGGTAGTTTCACTCTCTTTGTTGATCTCCATCTTTCTCCATCGATGGACGATATCCTCAGCTTTTTGAAACCTATCGGTAATCTCTCTTTGCCTTTTTTTGATGGTGAGCAATCTTTTTTCCTGCTCGATAGTCGACTTAACCTCACTTTTTAACTCTTTTTTTAGAGCTGCAAGAGAGGGGCCTCCGCAACTATCGACCATCTGGAGCTGATTATCCTGATTAAGCAATTCGAGCTGGGCAAACTGGCTTTGGATAGTTATCAGTTCTCGAGATAATTCGCTTAAAGTCGATAAAGGCACCTGGCGATTTTGGACCCATACTCGACCTCTACCGTTTTTATTGACCTCTCTTTTAATAAAAAGTTTACCCTCTTCCCAAGGGGGGAGGTTTTTTGATGATGGAGAATTAAAAATTGCTTCCACCGAACCGTTATCGCTACCGGCTTTTATCATAGTAGAGGCCGATCTTTTGCCTGCTACAAGCTCAAGGGCCCTGACTAAGCTGCTTTTTCCTGCACCGCTTTCTCCTGTTATAGCGGTAAGGCCAGGAGAGAAACAAAGTTGGGCTTCCTCTATGCCTCCGATATTCTCTAAGTGGACTTCTTCGATCAACTGGGTCACTCCTTATTCTCACCTGAGTAAAAAGTTTTTCCCCACATCAATTTTTTGCTCAATAGGTCGTAGTAATCTCTGTCAGGCAACCAAAGGACATCGACTTTTTTGTCCGAGGATAGTGTTATTTCTATTCTATCTCCAGGGAGAATCTCATACCCTAATTGGCCGTCCTGGGTGAGGGTTAGGTCACGACTCTCCCCTCTCGGCACCAGCGTCAAGACGTCCTCAGGACCTAAGACCATAGGCCTGGCGTATAGGGTATGGGCGCATATAGGAGCTAATATCATACAGGGCACATGAGGTGGCACTATGGGCCCACCGGCAGAGAGAGCATAGGCGGTTGATCCAGTTGGAGTGGATGCAATTATCCCGTCCGCCCTCAAGGTTCCGGTCAACTTGTTGCATATGTGGATATCCACCTCCATGACCCTTGCTAGAGGACCTTTGGTAAGCACCAAGTCGTTGAGGGCGTAAAGCCTATGTTCTATCTGTCCGGAACGGTATATCTCGCCTAGCAAAATTTGCCTCTGTTGTATGCGATAGTTCCCATTTGCTATTTGAAGGACATCGTCTTTTACTCCACACGGATCTCCTGCAGCGAGAAAACCGAGGTGTCCTACGTTGACCCCAAAGAGGGCTATCTTATCGTCTAAAACATAACGGGCTGCTCTTAAAAACGTGCCGTCTCCACCTATAACCAGAGCGACGGCTACCTGGTCCTTCCAGTTTTCCTCCTCTACAGGTATTCCAAGCACCGAGGACTCTAAAGGAGGAAGTCTAAAGCATATGTCTTCACCAGGTCCCCATCTAAGAAGATCAAGAGCCAGGTCTATAGCCTTAGGCTTTCTCGTATTTACGATGAGTCCTATAACGCTCTTCTCTCTCACCTTAGACCATCCTGATGGGCTTCATCGACTATACCTTTGAGGTCTATATCTTTACCTACCTCGCCTTTTACCATGTAAAAAAGAAACTCTATGTTGCCCTTAGGCCCTTTTATCGGTGAAAAGCTACAGCCGACAAGGCCTAGGTCGGTCTTTTCCCTCAAAAAATCCGCAACTTCCACGAGTATCTCCAGGTGGATTTCAGGGGAACGGACCACCCCCCCCTTCCCGATTCTCTCCCTTCCAGCTTCAAACTGAGGCTTTATGAGCGAGATTATCGCTCCTCCATCCGGCAAGATCGACTCTATAGCCGGGAGTAACAGTCTAGCGGAGATGAAAGAGGCGTCCATGACCCCGATTTCAGGGGCAGGGGAAAAAGAGGCACCCTCAAGATATCTGGCGTTTGTCCTCTCCATAACGATAACCCGACTGTCCTGTCTTAGCCTCCAGTGTAGTTGTCCATACCCAACGTCGACGGAGTAAACCATAGAGGCGCCTCTGCGCAAAAGGACATCGGTAAAACCCCCTGTAGAGGCTCCTACATCTACACAGACCTTTCCGTTTACGTCCAAGGGAAAGACATCCAGAGCTTTTATCAGTTTGTGAGCTCCTCTGCTCACCCACTCCTCTTTGGCGTTTCTGACCTCGAGATTCGATTCAACGTCTATCGACGTACCCGCTTTATCCACTTTTTCCCCTTGAACGTAGACGACGCCGCCCATTATGAGGGCTTGAGCTTTATTTCTGGTCTCCACAAGCCCTCGATCTACAAGCAACTTATCCAGTCTTTCTCTCTGTTTTTTCACCGCAGAAAGCCACCGCCTTGTCTATAGTCATACCACACAGGTTCCATTGATCGTTTACCGTTCCGTGAGGCAAGAACATGTCGCTAACCCCCATGAGTTCGATGGAACAGGAGGCCCCTATTTCGGTGGCTCTGGCGGCTATAGCCTCTCCAATCCCTCCTGTGAGATAGCCATCCTCTGCTATTAAAATGCGATATCCTTTCATTATTAAAGGATCTATGGTATCCCAGTCCAGAGGGGCAATCGTTCTCAGGTCCATCAGTCCTGGCTCTGCAAAGCCCTTCTCGATCGCCTCGTTTCGGGCTTCGTTCAGGAAATGAACGGTTTTTCCTATCCCTATAAAGAGGGTCTCTCCTTGAGGTTCGTAGAGGATCTCCGCCTTTATGCCCCCTGTTTTTTTGAGATTATCTCGACACAGGGCCTGAATCACCGATCCTCTGGGGTATCTTATAGCGGTAGCACCGGATCTTTTCATAGCTTCATCGATCATAATCTCAAGATCTACCAGATCCCTGGGAGCCTGAAATACCAGGTTAGGTATCGATCGACACCAGGTTATATCCGATAACCCCTGATGGGTTTCACCGTCTTCCCCTATCATTCCAGCTCGATCTACCGCAATAAGGACGGGGAGAGATTGAATGCATACGTCATGACTGAGTTGATCCATAGCCCTTTGTAGAAAAGTAGAGTATATAAAAGCAACAGGCCTAAGCCCTCCAGCTGCCATACCTGCGGATAAAGTCATCATATGCTCTTCCGCTATTCCGACGTCAAAAAATCTTTTAGGATACCGAGCGGCGAAGGAGTTTAAGGCTGATCCTTCTTTCATAGCAGGCGTCAAAGCGACCACTCGAGGGTCTTTTTCCGCTATTTTCTCGACTTTATTCGCAAAAGCCTGGCTCCAGGAGAGTGACTTAGGTGCCTCCTTGGAGAAAGCCACCCCTATTCCATGATATTTACTCGGTTCGTTTTCCGCAGCCTCTACGCCTCTGCCTTTTTGAGTTATGAGATGTATTACTACAGACCTATCGAAACTCTTAGCCAAGTGAAAGATAAGGTCCATTTCCTCTATGGAATGACCGTCAAAAGGCCCCCAGTAATCTATATCGAGAGAGTTAAATATGTTGTCCGGCTTGACGAGGCTCTTTATCTGGTCCTTTGCGTTTCCCAGAAAGCTCTCGATACTCTCTCCTTTAGGTAAGCTCTTGCAACATCCCTTAATTGCTTTTTTCAGTTTTTGATAGTAAGGGTTTGTGCTAAGGTAGGCAAAGTGGGTCGCCGCACCTCCAACTCTAGGGCTAATTGACATTGTGTTATCGTTTAGTATATAGATAACCTTTGTGTCAGCGTCTTTCAGGTGATTCAGTGCTTCAAAGGCCATTCCGTTTATGATCGCCCCATCGCCGATGACTCCTACTACATGGTGATCCTGTTTGAGTATATCCCTGGCTTTAGCGTAACCTAAAGCGGCGGAGAGAGAGGTGCTGCTGTGCCCAACGTCGAAGTGATCGCAGGGACTTTCGTTTCTCTTAGGAAAACCGCTCAGGCCACCGAACTGCCTTATGGTATGGAAAAGATCCCTTCTACCTGTAAGGATTTTGTACGGGTAGGTTTGATGGCCGACATCAAATACGATCTTATCGTTTAAAGGGTTAAAATTCCTCAAAAGAGCGACGGTAAGCTCGACTGTCCCTAAAGATGACGCTAGATGGCCACCGTTTCGAAAGATGACATCGGCGATCAAAGTCCTTATGTCCTGGCACAGAACCGAAAGATCGTTGGAATTTAGCTCCTTGAGTTGCCTAAAATCCTCTATGTTTTCCAATAACGACATGTCTATGACCTCTACATTGTTCTGTGCTCGAGATATTTAGATAAGGCAATTAGAAAGGAAGCCTTATCCCCAAAGCCGGATAAATGGGATATCCCGAGGTCGGTGTATTTATTCAGAAGCGTTCTAGCCCCATCCAGGCCATAAACGGAGACAAAGGTTCTTTTTCCTTGGCTTTGGTCCTTGCCTATAGATTTACCCATCTGCTCCTCAGTTCCGATAACGTCCAATATATCGTCGGCTATCTGAAAGGCGGTGCCTAAAGCTGATCCGTAGAGGTCTATTTTATTCTGATCCTCGACGGTGGCTCCCGCTAAGATAGCTCCTGTGACCACCGACGCCCTTATCAGCTGGCCTGTTTTAAGGGCGGAGATATTCTCAGGGGATTCTTTCCCCTCCATATCCCAAACTTGCCCTCCACACATACCGTAAGGTCCGAGGGCTTTAGCAAAACAGGAGATCGCCGCTATGATCCTCTCTGGAGGCAAATTTAAATGGACCATGGGATACTCAAACGCATGGCAAAGAAGGGCGTCCCCAGCGAGAATAGCCATAGCCTCACCGTAAACCACGTGATTTGTGGGCTTTCCCCTTCTAAGATCGTCGTCATCCATAGCGGGCAGATCGTCGTGTATAAGGGATGCGGTGTGGACCATCTCCAATGCTAACGCCATAGGCATAACATCGCCGTTTGATACCCCAAAGAGCTCCGCTGAGGCAAGACACAGTACGGGCCTCAGCCTTTTGCCCCCAACCTTCATAGAGTATACCATAGAGTTCCATATGGTTTCAGGGGTGTTTGCTGGCGGATTATCCGCCCATATCTGCAACCCAATTTCAAATATATTTTTTTTATCTTTTAAAATCTCTCTAACGTCAATATTCTGCATTTTCACAGGCCCCTCTCATATAATGAGTTCTTACCCTTCATTTCCTTGCTCCAAGGCCTCTTCTCCTTTTTCAGTAAGAATAGTGACCTTTCTCTCAAACGACTCGAGCTGTTTGCGACAGTCCGCAATAAGAGCCTTCCCCTCCTCGAACAAAGAGAAAGACTCCTCCAGAGGAATCGCATCGGACTCTAATTTTCTAAGGATATTTTCCAACTCCGCTATTTTTAAAGAAAAACCCATCAAAAAACCTCCAGATAAAAGAGCATATCAATTTGCCCCTTTTGGTGTTTGTGTGATACAATGCCTAGGTTCAAGTGAATCTACGCAAGGAGGCCGAACATTATGTCTAAGGTGTGCGACTGTTGCGGTCGAGGTCCAGCTACTGGCAACGCCGTAAGTCACTCTCACAGGAAGACCCGCAGACGCTGGCTTCCTAACCTTCACTCCGTGAGGGTTGATCTCGGCGTCGGCGAAACCAGAAAGCTTCGGATTTGTTCCCGTTGCCTTCGATCCAACAAGGTTAAGCGGGCCCTTTAAGGGCCCGCTTCCCTTTTAGGGTTACCTCCCCTTAAGATATACCCCCATCCAACCGGATTCCAAAGCCACCTCCGTATCCTCTACAGGGAAATTGCTTATACTGTAAGGATAATCTCTACTAAGGGAGACCTTTTCTAAAGGCCATTTTACCCCTTTGATAGATACACCGTCACATAAATCGGAGAGAGGCAACAGTGAGACTATGTCCAGTGGACTAGGGCTTTCGTGCCGTAAAACCAGACTCTCCCCTCCTCTAACGATAATCATCATCTCCATGTTATCCCCTAAAAACCTGAAATAACTGCCCTTAACGTTGTGACGTAGAATAGAGTTAATAGAACTCCATACATGGTCAAACCGCCCCCCCCAGATTCCTGTGATAGTTCCAAAAACAGGGGATAGCAGTCTATCGCAGAGGTCCAGGGAAATTTGAAGGTCGGTAATGTCTTTCTCCCAACTGTATGTATCCATTTTAACCCCTTCAGAGATTAACCAATCCATCGTGTCGTTCGCTATGCTATCGAAGTCCCCTATGGCCATCTCAGGGACTACAGATGCCTCTTTGCAGTAATCGGCACCGGAATCTATTGCCCACACTCTTCGAGTTTCAGCCATGGTCCTTAACCAATGTGGATCAGGTCCTCTTCCTCCAGAGACGAGCAAAACGTCCTCTTCCGGAAGGTTTGGGGCCTTGAGTTCTACTAGAACGTTTTTCCACCCTAAAAATTTTCCATTATCGACGGCACTCTTCAATTATCTCCTCAGCCCTCTCTTCGTCGACGTATATCTCTCTTGGTTTTGAACCTTCTTGGGGACCGATGATGCCCATTTGTTCCATAATATCTATCATCCTAGCGGCTCTGGTGAAGCCAACCCTCATCTGCCTTTGAAGCCTGCTAGCTGAGGCAATTCCGGTCTGCATAACCAACCTGACCGCCTCCTCAAGCCGCTCATCCTCCATAAAATCACCTATACCGTTGCCGTTTTTGGCCTTTGGATCCTCCAGTTCAACGTATTTAGGATCTCCAAAAGCCTCTCTAAGGGACTCTATTACTTTAAAAGAGCTCTCTTCGTCTATAAAAGGAGCTTGTACCCTGACGGGCTTGGGGTATTTAGTGCTGGTAAAGAGCATATCGCCTTTCCCAAGTAACTGCTGAGCACCTGATACGTCTATGATGGTCCGAGAATCGGTCTGTGATGGCAGAGTAAAAGCGGCTCTAGCGGGGATATTGGCCTTAATAAGACCGGTGATGACGTTAACCGAAGGCCTCTGAGTCGCGAGAATAAGGTGAATCCCTGTCGCTCTAGCCATCTGTGCCAGCCGACAGATATAGTCCTCGACGTCTTTAGAAGCGGTAAACATCAAGTCCGCGAGCTCATCTACGACGATAACTATATGAGGTAACATATCGTCAGATTTGTGGTTATACCCTTCGAGATTTTTAACCCTTAAACGGGCAAAAACCTCGTATCTACGCTCCATCTCTCTGACTGCCCATCCTAGAGCTTGAACTGCCTTGTGGGGATCGACGACGGGCTTTGCCAAAACGTGAGGCAATTTTTCGTATATGGCCATTTCAACCCTCTTGGGATCGATAAGTATAAATCGAAGCTCCGACGGAGTTCTCGTTGCACAGAGGGCAGTTATACAGCTGGTAACGAAGACGCTTTTACCGGAACCTGTCGTTCCTGCGACTAAAAGATGTGGGAGGTCCTCCAAGCCTATTACCATAGGAGATCCGTCGATAGCCAGACCTATAGGCAGAGGCAGTATGGAGTCGCAGTCCGAAAAACTATCCGATTCCATCACCGATCTCAATGTAACCGGTCTTCTCCTCTTGTTAGGGACCTCAATCCCTACATAGGATGTCCCGGGAATAGGTGCCTCAACCCGTAGAGATTGAACCGCCATCGCTACCGCCAGATCTTTGCTTAAACCGGCGACTTTACTTACCTTGACCCCAGGAGCTAGCTGTATCTGATATTGAACAACCGTAGGTCCTTCCATAGCGTTAGCCAGCTCAGCCTCTACCCCAAAATTAGCCAAAGCTGTGACGATATCCAACCCCTTCTGCCGAAGTACCATAGGATCGTTTCCAGGGAAATCGTTATTCTCCACCCCGAAAAACTCCATCGGCAGGGAACGCTTCTCTTCTTTGTGCTCTGTTTTGCCTGTAGAATGCGAGTCTATAGGTGTCTGATCGGAAAAAGAGACTTTTCTCTCCGGTTTTATCTGTGATAATAGGGATTCCCCGGTCACGACTTCCTCCCGCTCTTCCTCCTCCAGATGAACATCCAGATCTTCCCTCTCCGGTTGGGGCTCAAAGTCTTCCGAGAGGTCGGATGGCTCTGTGGGCTTAACGATTATCTTAGGTATTTCGGAGGAAAAATCATCAATATCGGACATAGGTAAGTCCTCCTCCCCATGCCCTCTTTTTTTTATTTTGATATGCCTTAATTTAATAATTATCCCTCGAGCCATGGTCTGTGCTTTTTTTACTATCATTTTTGCGTTATCACGATCCAAAGGCATCACACCGTAGATAACAACGGATAAAAATAGCATAACAAAACCTAGCAAGAAAGCCCCTAAGGTCCCTACCGTACCCACCATCCCCTTAGATAAAGCCTCTCCTAGCCATCCGGGATCAGCCAGTCGGTATGAAGAACCGGCCATATCCATAAAGCAGGTCAGGATAAAAAAAGACACAGTCAAAAAAACTGAACCGAGTATCTGAGATTTTAAGTTCACGATAGCTCTTCCGGTGCTTACACCAAAAAGGAGATAGGAGATAAACATCGTTGGGACGACCACAGCTCCCCCTACAGGGAAAAGTATAGCGTTCCCTAACGATCTACCCCATAACCCAGTCCAAGAAGTGCATATGGCTCCCAAAAGATACAGGGAAAAAATAAAAAAAATCAGACAGCACAATCTAAAGACAAAGGTTCTTTTGTACCGCTTATCCTGTTGTGTCAGACGCCTTTTTCTCCTTCTTATAACAAGGTCAACGTCGTTTTCATTGGTCATATCGCCGTCGAACTCCCTCCTACCGTCATAGCTTCCACCAGAATAGCCGGCTGACCGTCGGTCACAGGCACGTTTTGGCCTCCCTTTCCGCACATTCCAGGTAAAAAACTTAAATCCCTTCCCACTCCGACTATTTTTTTCAATATATCGGGACCGTTGCCGGAGAGAATCGCTCCCCTGACAGGGGAGAGAGACCCCTTTCTGATGAGATAACCTTCTGTCACATGAAATACAAAATCTCCGGATGTAGGGTTTACCTCTCCACCTCCCATCTGTCGTACCAACAAACCGTAGTCTACCGACGATATAAGATCATCTATAGACCCATTTCCAGGTTCGATAAAAGTATTTGACATACGAGGCTGAGGTGGAACTCTGTAAGACGATCTTCTACCGTTTCCCGTTAGAGGTATACCCAGCTTTAAGGCCATTTCCCTATCGGTGAGATATCCCTTTAGTATACCTTTATCGACCAGCACCGTTCTGCCTGATGGAGTTCCCTCATCGTCAAAACCATAGCTGCCATAAAGTCCCTGGATCGATCCGTCGTCTACGATAGTCACTATAGGGGAGGCTACCGTTTTTCCTATCATGTCTCTGTATACCGAGAACTCTCTCTCCACTATATCCGCTTCCATTCCATGTCCGCAGGCCTCGTGTACGACCGTTCCACCGGCCTCCCCTGCCATTATCACAGGCATAGTTGTCGCAGGACACGGAGATGCTTTCAACATCATTTCGGCGGTCTCAGATGCCTGGTCGGCCAGTACCTCTAGGTTTGTTAGGGACAAAAGATCCTCCATAGAACCCCTGCAAGCGGAAACCTTTAGAGCTGTTTGGAACTCCCCTCTTCCTTCTGCCACCACGTTGACGCTGTACATGGAATATTTCCTTGACTCTCTCGATATATTCCCTTTTTCCTGCACGATCATTATTTCTTTCTCCGAAGTAGAGAGGGATATCTCCACCTGTACGATCGAGGATCTTGACCTGAGCCTGCTATCTATAGCCTTCAGTCTATCACCGATACGGGGAACCTGCACCTGAGGGGATACTATGAGGTCTGGCCCTTCCTGTATATCTCTAGAGCTCCAACCGCCTATATTTGATAGATCTCCTATCACTCCGCCTAAGGCTAGACCATTCGTGCCGTTCCTGCTGGAGTAAAAGGTTTTATCGCCGACGATAAGTCGTCCACCGACTCCAGAGGCCGATGAAGAACCAGCTTCCTCTATTTTCCCGTCATCGAGGACTAAATGATGCCCCGACGCGTTTTGAAAGTAAAGATCCCCTAGACTTGCCTTGGATAGTTCTACTTCCGAGATCCATCTCTCCCTGAGATACTCTAAAAAGGCCATATCGCCCTACCTTAGGCCTTTTTTCTGACCGCTTCAGAGGGTATCAGACTGGGACGAACTACCGGATCGACCCCTTCCGGCAACGATAAGGTGCCAGAGAAGTTACCGCTCCTAAGGGCAATCCAACCACATCCAGGAATAACGAGATCCTGATTTACGTGGATAGAAACGGGATGAGATGTATAAGATGGACCATCCAGAGAACTCCAACAGCTCGGACAGGGAGGGGACATAATATCTTCTCTGAAAGGATCGCATAGAGACTTAAATTTATCGGAATTTGTCGCGTGAACGGTGACACCTTCTGGCACAAAGACCTCTACCTTGACCCACCCTCTGTCGCCACAGCTGTCCAATCTAAGCCACCCAAGGCCGCCTAAAGCGATAACCTGACCTGTCTTTAAAGTAAAAACAAAGTTAGAAAAACCCTTTTGGGGAATAAGAGCTACCAAGCATTCAGGACACATCCTAGATAGCCATGGATTAGATTCTTTAAGACCAGGGGCATCGACATAAAGAACACGACCGCTTTTTCCCTTTCCCTCTACTACGCCTAAGGTGGTTCCAGGAAGCCGAGAGACCGTTGGAGTATCGCTGCATATCAGGCCGGAGAGCAGAGTGCTTTTCCCTACGTTTGTGGTACCTAAGAGCAGGATAGCCTCACCGGGAGAAAAGGTGTCCTCTATGCGGTGTCTTAGATCCGCCATAGCTCTCCTATCTTTGGCGGATATAGGGATAATTCTTTTAGGGTCAAGCTTTAGCCTATCGGAAACCCAACGTGATATTTGGTCTGGAGTAACCCATTTTTTTAGCACGTCGCACTTGTTAACTAAAACAAAAACCGGTTTATCCATTTCTACCGCCCAGTTTAAAGCTTCACAGGATATCTCAAATTGACCGATATCGACCACCAGAAAGACCGCAGAACATCTCTTTACCTGGCTCAGTATATCCTCTTTTATTACTTTGTCCTTTATGGATGCCTTTTTTAGCACACCATAATGTCTCATTTGAAAACATCTACGACAGACAAGTTTTCCATCTGGGGTCTTGTTAGAGGGAATATAACCCCCACCATCGGGGTTATCCGTTTGAAACTCAGCTCCACATCCAGGGCAGCGATTTATAGCGTCAACCATAGTAGGTATCCTCCTTCGATTCTCGAGAAAAAAGTTAATTTCCTCTGATCGATTTAATAGCTTTAAGATGTTCTTTATAGCTTTTAGTAAAAACATGTCCACCGGTGCCATCGGCAACGTAGTAGAGATAGGAATGGCTATCAGGAGAGAGAGCGGCTTTCCAGGACGTAAGAGAAGGGATACATATGGGAGCAGGGGGAAGTCCTTTAAACCTGTAGGTATTATATGGACTATCTACTTTTAGGTCATCGTGCATAACCCTTCGGAGGTCCCGCCCTTTGAGTTTCCAGGAATAAACCACCGTTGCATCTATCTGCAAAAGCATTCCCTTATCAAGCCTATTATAAATAACTCCAGCTATTTTAGGTTTTTCGTCATCCTTAAAAGACTCCATTTCAACTAAAGAAGCCACGATAGCCTTTTTAAAAGCGTCTTCGGAGGAAATAAAACTACTACCTAAAGATTTCCACCATTCGTTAGAGGCCTGTACTACTAGATCTTTAGGGTTATTTCTAGGAAGATGGTAGGTCTCAGGCAGCAAAAAAACCGATCTTACGGAACTTTCCTCTGGAAGGATAGATAGCATATCCCTAGGCCATAGATTATCTTCCGCCAAGGCAGTTGTGCTACTATCCTGTGAAAGAGCATTGACAGGGAAATATCGGTTTAGGTCCGTCCCTGGTATGATCGTCACCACAAAACTGTCGGGGTTTTTCCCCATCATCTGACGAACGACTTTCCAGCTGGGCCCCGGAGATAGCCGATATATTCCAGGCTTCAGCTTTCTGTCCAGCCCACTTTGAACCATAAACATTATCAGGTTGTCCCTGTCGACCGCTAGACCTAGGTCAACCATATAATCGGCGACCGATCTTACGCTTTGGCCGGGAAGGACGGTTAATTTTACAGGCTCGCCTTCAGGGTAAAAAGGCATTATAAAAATATCCTTCCATGTGCTTGAGGGAAAATATATCGCTAGTCCTATCACAAGGATAGAAGTCAGGATAAAAAATACTTTTTTCATGATTATCCACCCTTAAAGTATGAGCATAGCGTCTCCAAAGGAGAAAAACCTGTACTCCTCCGAGACCGCCTCTTTGTAAGCGGACATGGTAAATTCGTATCCAGCGAAAGCGGATACAAGCATAAGCAAAGTGCTCTGAGGAAGATGGAAATTGGTTACCATTCCATCGATAACTTGAAACGAATAACCAGGGTAGATGAATAAAGAGGTATCTGTATCACCGTGTTTCAATATACCCTCTCTATACATACTCTCTAAAGTCCTGACGGAGGTTGTCCCTACAGCTATAACTCTCCTGCCTTCTTTTTTGGCTTTATTGATCGCCGCTGCGGTGGCCTCCGGTACTCTACAACGTTCTAGATGCATAGGGTGCTCTCTCAGGTCCTCCTCTTTAACTGGCCTAAAAGTCCCAAGTCCTACGTCCAGAGTTACGTCTACGATCTCTACACCTTTGAGCCTTATACTCTCTATCAGAGAGTCGGTAAAATGAAGCCCTGCGGTAGGAGCAGCTGCAGATGTGGCCTCTTTGGCAAACACTGTCTGATAGGATTCATCTGGGGCAGTAGATGAGTTAATATAGGGCGGCAGAGGGATGGAACCAAGCCTATCCATAAGATCCATTACGTCGGTTCCTGGAGGGAAAGAGAGGGCTCTGAGACCATCGTCCCTGACGCTTTCGACCTTGATCTTCGTTCCGTCGGAGAGCGACACCGATGTACCGGGCTTTAAACGCCTTCCCGGTCTAACCATGGCTTCCCAGGTGTCCGTCGACAGAGGGGACAAGAGCAGTATTTCAACCTCCGAAGCCATACCAGGTTTAAAGCCTATCAACCTCGAGGGCATGACCTTTGTGTTATTTCTAACTAACAGATCCCCAGGGACGAGGTAATCTAGTAGATTACAAAATCGCCTATGTTCGATAGCCCCATCTTTTTTAGATAGAAAAAGCAATCTAGAGCAATCTCTAGGTACTACAGGATTCTGGGCTATAAGTTTTTCAGGAAGACTGTAGTTATAGGTCGAAACCCTGTAAAATTTTTCATCCATAAAAAAGAGCCTCCAGATTTATTTACGAATAGCGATAGATGTTCCAGGGTAATAGTGAGCTAAGATCCTCTCCGCAGACCACCCAGAAGAAGCCAATGCCATAGCTCCCCATTGGGATAGCCCTACCCCATGCCCCCAGCCCTTCCCCTCGAGGATAAATCCGCCACCAGAAGCGGGCTTCCTTTCGGCTATAACCGGCGTTTGAGGCTGTAAAGGTGCCTTTCCCTGGGCCTTTTGAATAAAATATCTTTTTTTAGATGGGTCCATCAACATAGCTATTAATTCATCGGAGGAAAAAGCTCCCTGTTTTGTAAGCATCATCAGGAGCCTCTCTTCCGCCGGTGAAAGGATGTCACTTAAGTTAGGACGATTGGGAGCGGGCTTTAGAGGCTCTGAAGTCGGCAAAGACGCCGACCCTCTAAGCGTAAAGCTCGTGCTTTTCACCAAAGAACCTCCTAGAGCTTCTCTAAATTTATGGGCTCTGATCTTTATTCTTCCGCTGGTCCCAAGTACCTCCATATCGAGAACCCTGCCAGAGCCATCCCTGGAGAGAACGGAGATAGACGTCGCAGTTCCGATATTTTGACCAATACGTGCTAATGCTGTGCCTATCTGACTGCCGGTAAGGGAAGCCGTCCATTTTGAGTGAGGAGAGGATGAAGAGACGGGATCGGAAACGGAGACGAGATAAGGTAGGTCTCCTCCCCAGACGTCTTTAGCCGCGGCGGTAATGCCTCCGCTATCGGAGTGAAACAGGGTTTTCGCTAAACTACCTTTATAGGTCAACACCTTGCCTTTAGTTTCGGAGATAGCCTTATCGATCGCCCTATCGTGGGCGTTGATACCTCTGTAAACCTGACAGTGCTGTGTGGCACAGACGTCAAAGCCGTCCGACCCATGCCGCCCCATTTGATTCAGTGCGTATGTTCTCGATATTATGGCCTGAGCCTTGAGGGACTCTTTCGGCCACCCAGGGTTTACCTCCATCTTTAGCACGCCTCTAAGGTAACTCTCGACATCTATGACATTTACGACAAAAAGCCTGCCTCTTGAAAGAGTTACCTTAAAAAAACCAAGATAGGGCCTCTTGTTATACACGATTGGAGATGAGGATCGAATCTGCAAAGGAGGTGTAAACGCTTTACCGGAGACGATAACCGATTTTCCCGATACTGAGAATTTAAGATTCTTTCCTGATATTCTAGCCCCTTTTTTGTCGGTCATGGTCATAGTAGATGAGGAGGAAAGCTCTCCAAAGGAGAGGTTTACACCGATCCCTACGTTTATCTCCGAGGCCTCCAGACCGGATCCGAGAAAGGCTATTAGAAAGGACATCGCTATAAATTTTAGGATAACAGTCTTCATGTGTTTATGGCCATCGATTACCTGTAACTATAGGTCAAGGTAGAAGACAGCCTTCCTCCCGTCCGTAATCGTTTTGTCGAAACTGAGCTGGTCGCTCCGACTTATTCTTTAGATTATTGTCCGCACGTCCCTTTATCTATAGGGATCGATATCTGTTCGCCATGGTTGTCGCATTTTCGTCCTAGATAAGAGTAGGTTCGAGACGTCGCCTTTCTGCCTCTAGGAGTCCTCTCCAGCAGTCCAAGCTGAAGAAGATAGGGCTCGTATATGTCCTCCACAGTCTGTGGCTCTTCGTTTAAAGCGGCAGCGATAGTGGACAGTCCAACTGGGCCACCGTCAAAAAGGTCAACTATTCCCTCCAGAATTTTACGATCCCCATCGTCGAGTCCCATCTCATCCAGTCCCAGCATATCCATAGCTTCTTGAGCCAGTTTCTCGGTTATCCTTCCGTTGCCAGATACCTCCGCAACGTCTCTGACCCTGCGGAGTATTCTCAAGGCTATTCTAGGAGTGCCTCTGGAACGATCGGCAATTCTAAAGGAAGCCTCCAGGTCTATCTCCACCTTTAACACCGAACAACCTCTGATCACGATGGAGGACAGGTCCTCTCTGCCGTAAAGGGCAAGTTGTTCTACTATGCCAAAACGGTCTCTCAAAGGAGAGGTAAGAAGACCTAGTCTGGTAGTCGCTCCTACAAGGGTAAACCTAGGCAGAGGTAGACAGATATTCCTGGCCAAAGGGCCTTTGCCGACCATTATATGGAGCACAAAGTCCTCCATAGCGGAGTACAGAACCTCTTCGATGCTGCTGTTAAGCCTATGGATCTCGTCTATAAAAAGGACGTCATTGTCCTGTAGATTAGACAGCAACGCCGCAAGATCTCCGGTCTTCTCCAAAGCTGGGCCGGTGGTTATTCTTAAATCTCCCCCCATCTCCCTGGCGATTATCCCCGCTAAAGTGGTTTTGCCCAGGCCAGGAGGACCGTAAAAAAGACAATGATCAAGAGGCTCTGTCCTGTTCTTAGCTGCTTGTATGTAAATTTTAAGTTTGTTTTTTATAGGAGTCTGCCCTGTAAAGTCTTCAAGGGTAGCGGGCCTGAGTGATAGATCGTCATCTCTATTCGATGTATCCACAAGTCTATCTAACTCTTCCACTAAATATCCCTCCTTTAAACCTTACGGTTGAGCCTTTTAAGGGCCAACATAATAAGGTCTTCAACCCCCAGGCCCTCTATAGATCCTCTCTCTCTGGACAAAGAGGAAAGAACCTCAGACCCTTCCTGTCTACTGAACCCCAGAGATTCCAGGGCATCTATAACGGTCGAAGAATTGGGAATCGAGCTTGACGTAGGAAGCTCAACAGGACGAGGAAGATTTAGGGACATCTTCTCCTGAAGCTCAAAACAAATTCTCTCTGCTGTTTTTTTACCTATCCCCGGAGCTTTAGTTAAAGACCCATAGTCGCCTAAAGATATGGCCTGGACTACCTCTTCCGCCGAGATTCCCTGAAGAATTTGGAGAGCCATCTTACCGCCGATTCCCTTGACGGATGTCAATCTCAAAAACACCGCTTTCTCAAGATCATCAGCGAAGCCAAAAAGACTAGCTCCCGCCTCGGAAAACTGAAGATGGGAGAAAAGCCCCAGCTCTTTGCCGATTGAACAATTCGCTGAGGCCTTACGGGTAAGTTGGATCTCAAAACCAAGTCCCCAGACATCTATAATGGCTTTAAAATTATCGATATCTGCCACTACTCCTCTTATTTTCGCCAGCATAAGAGCGTTACCTCCTTTTGGGCATCCCTAATTTAGACGACGTCCTGTCGCCCCATTCGCACTATACGACGGCTCAAAGGGGCTTCGTCGGAGCGATCTCTCCGAGGGTGAGCGTTTTTAGAGGTTCCATTTTGTTAGATAGTCCCAGGGCCCTTGGATATCGCCAAGCCTGCCATAGCGATAGCTAAGGCGTCAGCGGCGTCATCGGGACGAGGAATCTCCTTCAACCCAAGCAGAAGCTGTATCATTCTCTGGACCTGACTTTTTTCAGCCCTGCCGTTTCCACAAACCGTCATCTTAGCCTCTGAGGGTTTGGGCTCTACAACAGGGAGATTATTTTGAGCGGCTATCAGTAGAACTACCCCTCTGGCTTGCCAGACGTTTTCCGCCGTAGTGGTGTTTTTTCCGAAAAAGAGTTTTTCAACGGACATAAAAGCAGGGGAGCAGCTTTCAATCTGCTCCCTCAGTCCGTTATAAAGTAATTCTAGTCTTTTAGGAACAGCCATATTAGGCGGAGTTTCTATACATCCGTAAGAGACGGATATGTAACGGCTTCTCGACTTTTCGATAACGCCATACCCCATCCTTCCTATGCCTGGGTCGATGCCAAGGCATCGTATAGGATCAGTCAATTTCGTCCATTATCTCCTGAGAGATATCAAAGTTAGAGGCTACGCTCTGGACATCATCGTGACTTTCGATCATATCCATCAACTTAAGGATTTTCTTCGCCTTGTCGGGATTTGACACTACGACGGTGGTTTTAGGGACCATCTGACTTTCTGCGTTCTCTATACCGTAACCTCTCGCCTCTAGAGCCTCTTTTACATCGTTAAGGTCGGACGGGTTTGTATAGACCACAAATCCATCGTCTCTTTCAACGTCTTCCGCACCGCACTCGAGGGCAGCCTCCATAAGTTCCTCTTCATCGAGATTATCTCCCGATAGGTTGATAACCCCTCTACGCTCGAACATCCAACTAACGCTGCCGGTTGCGCCTAACGAACCGCCACTACGATCGAGGAGCACCCTTATCTCGGGGGTGGTTCTATTTTTGTTGTCCGTCAGACACTCTATTATAACAGCCACACCGTCAGGACCGTATCCCTCGTAGACCAGCTCCTCATAGACGGCGCCCTCAATCTCACCGGTGCCTCTTTTTATCGCCCTATCTATGTTGTTGGCGGGAACACTGGCGGCCTTAGCTCTATCTAACGCGGCTTTTAATCTCACGTTAGTGGAAGGGTCTCCGCCTCCCTCCTTTGCTGCGATGATAATAGCTTTAACTAGCTTCTGAAAAAGATTTCCCCTTTTCGCATCTTGAGCAGCTTTTCGATGTTTGATATTAGCCCATTTTGAATGTCCAGACATAAAAATCACCTCATATAAAGATTAAAAAAGTTCACAAATAGGAGGTATCTCCCTTTTATGCTTAGTTGAATTGAACCTTGTCTGTATTTCGTTCGTTTTATCCCCATCGGTTTGCCCTATTATGAAGTTATCTATTTGATCGTAAGACAATCCCATTTCGATCTCATCGGTCTGGCCCTCCCAGAGACCAGCGGAAGGAGCTTTTTCTACGATCACCGAAGGTATGTCGAGATATTCTGCTACATCTCGGACCTCCGATTTAGTGAGGTCGCCTAGAGGAAGCAAGTCAACCCCGGAGTCTCCGTGTTTGGTGAAATAACCTACCGTAAGCTCCGCCTTATTGCCTGTACCACAGACCAGATAACCGTGGCTCTGAGCAAAGGCGTAAAGGGTAGTCATCCTGAGCCGAGGTTTTATGTTGGCTACCGCTAAGCTATCAGTCCTTAGTTTTACCGCCTTGACCAGAGAATCGTAGGTCTCCGACAGGTCGACTAGGGCCCAGGGAAGATCAAATTTTTCTATTAGCAGATCGGCGTGGAGGTTATCCTCCTCTATGCTGTGGCAGGGCATCTTTATAGCCAGCATATTCTCACCGAAAACCCTGCGAAGGAGAACAGCCACAACGGCCGAATCGATTCCACCGCTTAAGCCGACCACACCACCGCAGGAGGAAGACTCCAGTGTCTTTTGTCTGATCCAATTCTCTATGAGAAACACTATTTCCTCTGGTGACTTGCGAGATTTAATCATTGCGCTCCCTCCTTACCCTAAAGGCGAGGCTATTGTACCACAAGCTCGAGTCTATCAACGAGCTATGGGAGAGAGGCTAGCCTCTCTCCCATAGGGGATAATTTTTTTATTTTTTTATTTTGACTATTTCCCTAAAGTAGCTACCATAACTGCCTTTATGGTGTGAAGCCTGTTTTCCGCCTCGTCGAAGACAAGGGAACGTGAGGATTCAAAGACGTCCTCCGTAACCTCCTGTCCTTTGTTTGCAGGAAGACAGTGGAGGAAGATGGTCTCGGGATTGCCGGTAGCGTTCATCAGATCTTGATTGACCTGATAGGGCATAAGGAGGTTCTTTCTCTCCTCCACTTTATCCTCTTCGCCCATAGAGACCCACACGTCGGTGTAGATAGCGTCGGCGTCTTTCACTGCTTTCTTTGGATCGCTCTCAAGGACTATCTGGGAACCGGTCTCTGAAGCGATAGCCCTGACCTCATCCATAAGAGATTCTTCGGGGAAGAGGTTCTCAGGAGCACATATGGTGCAGTGCATCCCCATCTTGGCAGAGCCGATCATCAAGGAATTCGCCATGTTGTTTCTGCCGTCGCCGATGTAGACCAATTTGAGCCCTCTAAGCTTGCCAAAAGCCTCCTGGATAGTAAGGAAGTCGGCGAGTATCTGGGTTGGATGATAGTCGTCGGTCAGTCCATTCCACACCGGGACACCGCTGTGTTTAGCCAGATCTTCGACTAACTTCTGGCTAAATCCCCTAAACTGGATTCCGTCAAACATTCTACCTAAAACCCTGGCAGTGTCCTGTACGTCCTCCTTTTTACCCAGGTGGATATCGTTTTTACCGAGGAACTCCGGGTGAGCTCCCTCGTCGATGCAGGCGACTGTAAACGCACATCTGGTCCTGGTGGAGGCTTTTTCAAAGATGAGGGCGACGTTTTTACCTTCAAGAAGGTCTCCCTTTACTCCAGCCCTTTTTTTCCTCTTAAGATCCATGGAAAGATCGAGAAGATAAGCTATTTCTCTGCTGGTGAAGTCCTTCAGTGTCAGAAAACTACGTCCTCTAAGGTTGATTGCCATTACAAGAACACTCCCTTCGATATTTTTGTGTCTGATCGCTGGATAAAAACGGTGCAAACATAGGAAAGCCTAAACACAGCCCTTTATCCTCCTATGATTTTAGACGATATGGCTCAAGAAGTAAACTCATTCCTTTTACAAGTTCAGATAAAGGTCGCCTATCGACAACCTCGCCCTTTTTAAAGAAGATTGCCTCCGAGTAGGAGCCTGCCACACCTACATCAGCGTGACGGGCCTCCTGAGGTCCGTTGACCTCGCACCCCATTATGGCCACCTTGAATCCATCGGGAAGTCCCTCAAGAAGGGGCCTTATTTCAGGTAGAACCGCCACTACGTCGAGCTTTTTTCTACCGCAGGTAGGACAGGATATTATCTCTGCCCCTCTTTGACGCAGCCCCAGGGATTTTAGTATCTCGAAACCAGCGGCTACCTCGATTTCCGGGTTATCGCTGAGGCTCACCCTTATGGTGTCCCCTATCCCCATGGAGAGAAGTATCCCCAAGCCTACGGAGCTTTTTGATACACCTGCGATGCCAGATCCAGATTCGGTGATTCCAATATGAAAGGGATAGATTTTTCCGTATTTATCGAATAAAATTTTATTCGCAGCGACGGTCTCCCTTACGTCGGTGGACTTTGCGGATAAAAGAATATCCTGGAAGCCTCTGTCCTCAAGGGCCCTCAGCTGTTCTTCTACAGCTAGTGCCAACGCAGCTGGACGGTCTCCACCAGCCTCCTTGAGTTGCCGTGGACTTACAGAACCGCTGTTAGCGCCTATCCTTATGACGACCCCCTCGTCTTTGGACATAGCTATCAATCGATCTAGTTTTTCAGGCGATCCCATGTTACCGGGATTGATCCTTATAGCTCGACATCCGGCGGCAATAGCTGCTTCAGCAAGGGATGGGTCGAAGTGGATATCCGCCATTACGGAAACAGGGCTATCTTTAACTAACCTGCTAAAGTTTTCCTGGTCCGAAGCGGAGGGGAAAGCAACTCGAACTAACTCACAGCCCGATCTCGCAAGATCGTCAAGTTGCTTCATACCCTCCTCCAGTCTGCAAAGAGGTACCTTGAGCATGCTTTCGACCCGAACAGGAGAGTTTCCTCCTATGGAAACAGAGCCTACCAATAAAGATCTATTTCTCACGCTACACCCCCCTGTCTAAAAATCACAGCAACTTCATAACGTCTTGCCAGGTTATGAAAAGGATTAACCCTATCAAAAGGACAAATCCAGCGAAATGGATATACCCCTCTATGGCCTGCGACAATCTTTTACCTGTAACTATCTCTCCCAGGATAAAGATAATTCTACCTCCGTCGAGAGCAGGGAAGGGGAATAAGTTTATAATTCCCAGATTAAGACTTATTATAGCGAGAAAGGATATAAAGGGCCAGAGACCTTGTTTAGCGGCATCCCCTGCCATGGAGGCTATCCCGATCGGGCCAGAGACGTCAACCTCGGTTTTCCCAAAAATCCATTCACCTATTCCTTTTATCATAGCAGTAGACATGTGAAACGTATAACTCATAGATTGGTTTATGGCTTTTAGAGGTGAGTATCTTATCCTGCCAGGCTGGATGCCTAAAAGGGGAAATCCTGTTACAGGATCATCGGTGATCTCAACGTTCATATTGATTTCCCGACCTTCTCTCAGGATAATCAAGGCAAGAGGATCGTCTAGAGGGCTATTCCTTATGGCCTGAGCCATAGAGGACCAGTCGGAGACCGACTCCCCGTTAACGGAGATAATTACATCTCCCGGCCGAATTCCAGCTAAATCGGAGGGATATCCCGCCATTATCGATCCTACCGTAGGGGTCTCCATGTTTAAAACTCCCTGTCCCCCAAGTAGTAAGGCGGTCAGCAGAAACGCTAAAAAGACGTTTGAAGCTGGCCCTGCGATAAGGACCGAAAGCCTGGCCCAAGGTGATTTTTCGTTAAATCCCATTCCTGGACAGGAGACTTCCTGAGATTCCTCTTCCTCCATGCCCGCTAGCCTGACAAATCCCCCGATAGGAAAGAGCCTCACAGACCAGATATTTCTTTTGCCCTTTTTACTGAAAATCACAGGCCCCATACCGAAGGCAAATTCATGAACCTGTATTCCCATAGCTATCGCGGTACGGTAGTGGCCGTATTCATGGATGACCACACATACGGCAATTATGAGCACAAACGATAATATCGATACCATAATCTACCCCCTATTAGAACATAAGGAATCGGCGATATCCCTTGACCACTGTAGGATATCCAGTTCTTCCTCGAGACTATGGGCGGAATTTCCGCTAAAAGAGTCGATTACCTCTGAAATTATCCTAGGGATATCCATAAAGCCGATCCTTCCCTTCAAGAAAGCGCTTACTGCGATTTCATCGGCTCCGACAAGCACGGTAGGATAGCTCCCTCCCTCTTTAGCTACCTCCAGGGCGGTGTAATATCCAGGATAACGGTCTTTTTCCGGCACATCAAATGAGAAGACCGCACCGTTCATGTCTATATTATCCAAAGACAGAGAAGCCAAGGGCAGCCTATCGGGATAGGATAAAGCGGTCATAGCGGACATCCTCATATCCGGTGGAGCTATAAGCATCTTTATATTGCCGTCTATAAAACGGACAAAGCCATGGGCGGAGGATCCTGGATGGATATAGGCGGATACCTTTTGGTGGGGAAGGGAGAATAATCTCATCGCCTCAATTATCTCTATTCCTTTGTTTATCATCGTCGCACTATCAACGCTTATTTTCTGTCCCATGCTCCACACGGGATGACTTACGGCCATCTCAGGGGTTACAGAGGGAAGTCGATCCAGAGCCGTTAGCCTAAAGGGGCCTCCTGAGGCGGTTAGAGCGATGTGGTCTATATAGTCTACGTTTTCCCCAATCAGACATTGCCATACAGCGTTATGCTCGCTGTCCAGGGGACGTATCTGTCCAGGTTTACTGTAGGGCAACACCCAGCTTCCTGAGACCACTATGCTCTCTTTATTGGCTAGGGAGACCGTTTTGCCCGCTTTCAGTGCTGCAAGTAGAGCGGGAATAGCCTCGGTGCCCGAGGATACGAAGGCAACGTGGTCCACCTCCTCGGAACATACCATGTCTATTAATCCCTCGTCCCCGTGAAGCCCTACGGTTCCCAAAGGGAGACTGATGGATCTGAGTTTAGAGCGATCTCGCAAAACAACTATAGAGGGCAAAAATTCGTTAGCCAGTCTCTCCAATCCCTCGGCGTTATCTCTGGCCGCCATCCCGGTCAAAGCAAAACGATCTCGATAGATACGGCAAACGTCTACAACCGAACGACCGACACTCCCTGTACATCCTACAACCGCTACCCTTATAGGCGAGGTCATCTCCAAAGCACCTCAAATATAAAGTAAATTATTGTGAGGCTAACTAGGACGCTGTCAAAGCGATCAAGCATACCACCATGGCCGGGCAGGATATTTCCGCTATCCTTTACCCCAACTTCTCTCTTAAAGATGGATTCAGCTAAATCGCCAAGCTGCCCAGCGACGCCACAAACTAACCCTATAACCAGAATGGGAAAAGGGGGAAATTCCCTTACATAGGCGACAACAGCGGCGGCTAAGAAACTGCCAGCTACCCCACTGTAAAAGCCTTCCCAGGTTTTTTTGGGGCTAACTTGATCACAAAGACGATGTTTACCCCAGCGACTTCCGACCAGGTAAGCGAATACATCGCAACTCCAAGTACAGAAGAACACCGAAAGAAGGACTATCTTCCCTATCGGACTGTTTCTGAGGTATATAGAAAAACACCAAGGTAAAATAATGTATACCAACCCTGCGACCACCCCAGCACCGTTTTCGATGGCTGTGCTAAATCCCACGGACTGCCTTCTTATCAACTCGACGAAAAGTGTCACAAAAAAAACAAGGGCAAGACCTGCGAGAATGTTTTTCTCCTGAGCCCCAAGGAATCCCACAAAGGACATGAAAAACATCCCCGCCAGGAGCCCTATCCCTTTGGAGAGCTTTAGCCTTTTACTGGATATCCTGTAAAACTCCAGCAGCGATACCATTCCAAAGATTGTGGCCAATACGGACCATACGAGGCCTCCATAGTCCACCGCCATAACTATAATTGATACCAGTATAATGCCTGAAACCGATCTCTTTAATAGCTCTCTTCCCTTCTTATCGGAGACTGCCATATCGTCTATCCCTCGTCTCAAAGCTTTCAATCGCCCTATCGAGCATTACTGGACTAAAATCGGGCCACAAGGTATCGGTAAAGTAAAACTCGCTGTAGCTGCTCTGCCACAACCAGAAATTACTTAAGCGAAGCTCTCCACTGGTCCTGATTATCAAATCAGGATCGGGGAGATCAGGTAAATACATCTTGCCCCGAAGGGAAACTTCGTCTACTGGTTTTCCGGGATTTTCCCGTATAAAGTCGTTAACCGAATCCAGTATCTCCTGACGCCCTCCGTAGTTAAAGCAAGCGATAAGATCAAGGGATGAACAGTTTCTGGTCTTAGCCTCCGCATTATCCATCGCTTGGACGACAAAATCCGGAAGGCCCTCCCTTCTCCCGGCAAAACGTACCCGGATATCCTCTCGCATTAGATCTTTCAGCTTTTTCCTAGCGTAGTAACCGAAGAGCTTCATCAATCCGGTTACCTCCATAGACGGCCTAGTCCAGTTTTCGCTTGAAAATGCGTACACCGATAGATGTCTTATTCCTCTATCCTTAGCTGCATAGACCAAGTTTTCCAGGGTTTTAACCCCTGCCCTATGGCCTAAAAGCCTTGGAAGGCCCCTCTTTTTCGCCCAGCGGCCGTTGCCATCCATGATAATAGCGATATGACCTATGACTTGTTTTTCCCTATTCATCTCAGACCCCTTGCCTTCGCTATATCTAAACGTCTCTTGACCTCCTGAATATCCAGCCAGGTAAGTGCCTTAGGACCGTCCTTTTGACGGGATTCGTTTCTAAGGAGATAGCTAGGATGAAACATAGGCATCACATCTATACCTCGCCACACAAACCATCGTCCTCTAAGCTTAGTTATCCCCTCAGTTGAACCTAAGATCCATTTTGACGGGGTGTTACCAAGGCAAACGATAATTTCAGGATTTATCACAGCAATCTGGGCTTCCAGAAATTTTTGGCAAAGTACAATTTCCTCTATGCTGGGAGCTCTGTTGCCAGGAGGACGGCACTTTACGATGTTAGAGATATAAACTTCCTCTCTAGATATCCCCGCAGCCTTCATGATTTTATCCAAAAGTTGTCCTGCTTTACCTACAAAAGGTTTGCCCTGGGCATCTTCTTCTGCTCCTGGACCTTCACCAACGAACATAAGGGCCGCATCTAACGGCCCCTCTCCTAGTACTGAATTGGCTCTATCGACGTGAAGGGCGCATCTTTCGCATTTTGCGACCTCCTCGTTTATCTTAGAAACTAAAAAAGATCTGAGGTTCTCTTTTTTATCCGCTAGATTCAAGTTTTATCACCTTTTCAATCGAGACGTCTACCTTACTGACGTCTAGGCCACACAAAAACTCCACCGTTAATTTGACCCTTTTAGATATCTCTTTAGCTGCGACAAGCAAAGACGCCGGTCCTAGATAGAGGACCAATGTCATTGAAACCTCGACCGTACTGCCCATATCTTTGACCTGTAGATCGGAAAGAGAGCTAACCTGACGGTGGTTGGTGATGGCGTGACGACTTATCTCAATTACCGCTTCTGCCTCTATTTTTATATCACCAAAGAAGCTAAATGGGGGCCTTACTATGGTTTTTTCGTAATTATCCTTTAGACGCAATAGGTTACGAAGGCGACCAACTAGCTTGCCGGTATAGTTTTTTCTTATTTGGGCTTGAGATACCGGTATTACGTGCTGTTTTTTATGTTTTCTTTCGTATTGAGCTTTAGCTATTTCCTCAGGAGAAGCTACCTCGGATATATTGACAAAAGATTCTGGTTCAGATAAGCCAAGGGCACGACAAATTTTCTCCGCCATGCCGATGGAGGTCGCTATTACCATTAGAGAGCAAGGAGAATGGTTTTTTAAAAAATCCACCACCTCTGCCCTATGGTCAGGGAACAAAAACATGGCTCTTCGTATTGCCCTAACCATATTTTTTTCGGTTTTAGCGCTTTTCCCCGCTACGATTCTTCCCCTTGCGATAACCAGACCGTCATCGATGATGTAGTCTATATCTCTCTGTCTTGCCACAAACTGAGCACGAAGACTCTTGCCGGTACCAGCAGGCCCGACGAAGGCGATAACCCTTATACCGTCAAGTAAGACAGACATAGCGACCTCCAGATATTAAACTTAATCTTCCCCTTCAAACCTCTTGACCTGTGCTCCTAGGGAGGAAAGAACTCCCTCTATGCACTCGTATCCTCTATCCACGTGACTCATCGAATGAACGACCGTCTCCCCTTCCGTAGCAAGCCCAGCTAGAACCAGGGCTGCTCCAGCCCTCAGATCGGTGGCAACTACGTCGGCACAGTTGAGCTTTGACGCCCCGCTGATTATGGCTGTGTTGCCCTGAAGCTCTATGTTAGCTCCCATCTTCTTCAGTTCGCTAGCATGAAGGAAACGAGATTCAAATATGCTTTCCTTTATGACGCTAGTACCCTCAGCTAGACAGAGGACGGACATCAACTGTGGCTGGACATCGGTAGGGAATCCAGGATATGGAAGGGTTTTCATGGATATCGCCTTAAGTTTATCCCTGGAAGGGAAGACCGTAACCTTTCCATCTTTCGACTCGATATCCACCGAGGCTTCCTCTAGTTTTGCCAACAGAGAGTCAAAGTGTTGAGGAATTACGTCGTTGACGGTGACGTTGCCGTCGGTAATAACACCGGCCAGAAGATACGTACAGGCGGCAATCCTATCTGGAATTATTCTCACCGAAGCGTCGTTTAACTCGGAACGTCCCTTTATCCTGAGGACCCCCGTACCTTCTCCGTCGATCTCCGCTCCCATAGATCTGAGACAATCGACTAAGTTCACGATCTCCGGCTCTCTTGCCGCGTTTTCAAGCACCGTCTCCCCTTTAGCCAAAACCGCCGCCATAAGGAGGTTTTCCGTCGCTCCTACCGAGGGGAAATCCAGGTATATCCTACATCCAGAGAGGCCTTTGGTAGTAGCGTGAACCGCCCCGTGAACCAAGTCTATAGTAGCGCCCATTTTAACTAGACCCTTTAGGTGGAGATCTATAGGTCTACTGCCGATAGAACAACCACCGGGCAACGGTAAAACCGCCCTTCCCTGCCTGGCGAGAAGAGGACCTAAAACCAAAGAAGAGGCCCTCATCTTCTGTACTAAAGCTCCGGGAGTTTCGGAAGAAAGTTGATCTCCGATCTTTATGGAAATCCTGTTTCCCTGGAAATTCACTGTAGCTCCTAAGACTCTAAGCAAATCGGACATCGTAGATATATCTTTGAGATTCGGAACGTTATCCAACTCAAGGGTGGCGTCTCTCAACAGCAAAGATGCGGCCATAACTGGAAGAGCAGCGTTTTTAGAACCTTGAGCTTTTATCTCTCCCCTGAGGGGCTTTCCTCCGACTACTTTTAGCATTTCATCCATGGTACCACTCCTAGATAAATTGTTTATATAGGTAGAGGGCTAGACAAGCCTTCCAGAGGATTATATCAGCTTCAGGTAGAAAGGGAGATGGAAAAGCCACACCATAAAAGGAATCCTTGAGCAAATATAAGGATGACAAGAACTTTCCCCTCGGAAAACCCTCTGTCCAGTAGCCTGTGGTGGACATGTCCCCTATCAGGGGAAAATGGGGATTTACCGGCTATGAGACGCCTAACAATGGTCGTTAGGGTGTCCGCTACAGGAACACCTCCCAGCAAGATCAATGTTACAGCGATTTTAACGACGTTAGGAGACATACTGGGCTCAACAGACCACATCATCATAGTGGAGACGACAAAACCCAGCAGATAAACCCCTCCATCTCCTAAAAAGGTATGGGCCTTCGGAAAATTCCAGGGCAGTATCCCTAGACATAAGGCGATAAGGGGAAGTATAAGATTTAGACTACCGTCAGCACAACCTACGGCAAAAAGGGCTAGCATAGCCATAGAAAGGGAAAGCCCGTTCATCCCATCTATAAGGTTATAGGCATTGGTACATCCAGCTATCCATAACAGGTAGACCAAAGACAACAGAGGAGATAAATGGAGGGGAATCACGACAAGACTGGCTGCCAGAAGGTGAACGAATAACCTTATTTTAGGTTTCAGAGGGGACATGTCGTCAAGATATCCTACAAAAAACACCATTGAGGCTCCTGTGGCTAGGAACGCAAATTCCCGGCCATCAGGCACAAACAACAGGGACCAAAGAAGATATCCCATCCATACAACCAAGCCAGCTCCCCTAGGAACTGGCTGGCTGTGACCCTTTCGGGGCGATGGCTGATCTAAAATGCCAAATCGCCCCGAAAGCTTGATCGATATAGGCGTCAAGAAATATCCCCACATAAGGAGGAAAGACGCCATTAAAAGTGACTTTAGCTCTAACACCTATTTCCGTCCTTACTTTGTCCCGAAAAGCCGATCTCCGGCGTCTCCTAGACCAGGGACTATATAGCCATGATCGTTAAGATGGCTGTCAAGAGCAGCGCAGTATATATTGACATCTGGATGGTCTCGGTGGATCTTTTCAACCCCTTCAGGGGCAGCGACCAGACAAACCAAGGAGATTCTGACAGCCCCTCTTTTCTTAACCATATCTATAGCAGCAGAGGCGGATCCACCGGTGGCCAGCATAGGATCAAGGACGAATATCTCCCTATCCTCTATGTCTCCAGGTAGCTTACAGTAATACTCCACCGGCTCAAGGGTTTCAGGATCCCTGTAAAGACCTACAAAGCCCACCTTGGCGTTTGGAATGAGGTTTATTATCCCATCCACCATCCCTATACCTGCTCTAAGTATAGGCACTATAGCCAGCTTTTTACCGGCAAGAGCGTAGGATTTGGTCTTTGCTACAGGAGTCTCTATGTCGATCATCTCCAGAGGAAGATCTCTGGTTATCTCGTAAACCATGAGGCTTGAGATCTCCTGGACAAGCTCTCTGAATTCCTTTACTGAGGTTTTTGCGTCCCTTATCATGCTTACTTTGTGCTGAACCAGAGGGTGGTCGAATATGACCACCTCGCCTCGCTTTTGACCGAAGTGCTGGGACAGACCGTGCTCGTAAGCCCTTATTTTCTGGGTCCTCTTGAGATGGCGATCTCCTTCAAACTCCGTTGACATCCAGACCCTGACTATCTCAAGAGCCAGATCAGGATCACCGGATCTCTCGCCGAGAGCCAGAAGGTTAGAGTTATTGTGTTTTCTGCTCATCTCGCCATCGGAGACCGATCTACAGAGGGCACAATAGGCACCGGGGACTTTGTTGGCTGCGATAGACATACCGATACCGCTGCCACATACCAATATTCCACGATCCGCCTCTCCCGATGCGACGGTTTTAGCTACCTGTAGAGCGACGTCAGGGTAATCACAGGATACCTCGGATGTATCGGTCCCAAAGTCAACCACATCTATCGAATCGGCCCTTAAAAAGGCCACAATTTTTTCCTTCAGAGCGAAACCGGCGTGATCTGAACCTATAGCTAATCTCAAAGCCATATCACCTCTCTAGACATGGTTAACTCAAAAGGGTCAACATCACAGAAGCGGCCACAGCGGTACCGATAACCCCTGCGACGTTCGGTCCCATAGCGTGCATGAGGAGGAAGTTCCCTGGATTTTCCTTCTGAGAGACGCTCTGAACGACTCTTGCGGCCATAGGAACAGCGGAGACACCGGCAGCACCGATCATAGGGTTGATCTTCCCGCCACTCATGGTCTTCATAAGCTGTCCGAAGAGAACTCCTCCTACGGTGCTGGCTACGAAGGCGACAAGACCTAAGCCTATGATCTTTATGGTGGCTGGGGTCAGAAAATCCCCGGCGTTCATAGTAGCTCCGACGGAAAGACCTAGGAAGACCGTAGTAATGTTCAGGATCTCGTTCTGCGCCGCCTGGCTCAGCCTTTCGGTGACACCACACTCCCTGATAAGGTTTCCGAACATAAGGATACCTATAAGAGGAACGGACATAGGAAGAAGCAGTCCCGCTGCAACTGTGCAAACTATGGGGAACAGGATCTTCTCCGTCTTGCTTACAGGTCTGAGACCGTCCATTCTGATGGCTCTATCCGCTTTAGTGGTGAACATCTTTATTATAGGTGGCTGGATAAGGGGAACCAGCGACATATAGCTGTAGGCCGCCACAGCCACAGCTCCCAGTATCTGAGGTGCCATCTTCATGGTCAAGTAGATGCTGGTAGGACCGTCAGCACCACCGATAATGGCGATAGACGCCGCCTCTTTGACCGAGAAACCCATCATCATAGCCCCGAAAAGAGCTATAAAAACCCCAAACTGTGCGGCGGCACCGAGGAGAAATGTGATGGGGTTAGCCATAAGAGGGGCGAAGTCGGTGAGAGCACCGATGCCCATGAAGATTATTACCGGGTATATCTCGTGTTCGGTGCCGAAAAAAACGTACCTTAAAAATCCACCCTGATCCATAATCCCCGAAAGAGGGAGGTTGACCAATACACAACCAAAGGCTATCGGCACCAGCAGTAGGGGTTCGAAGTTTTTTACGATGGCCAGATACAGGAAGGTAAAGGCCACCAGGAGCATGACGACATTGCCCCAGGTCAACGCAGCGAATCCGGACTCGCCAAAGACCTTCGCCAGCGACTGAAGATACAGCTCCATGGCCCTCGCCTCTCCGTTAGCCGATCACGGCAAGGACGTCGCCGCTGTTTACCGTCGCGCCCTCTTTCGCTGCCATCTGGGTTATGGTCCCACCGCAGGGGGCTACGATCTCGTTCTCCATTTTCATGGCCTCAAGGATCATTATGACGTCACCAGCGGATACGGACGTACCCTGAGAGGCGATCACCCTGAGAACCTTTCCAGGCATAGGAGCGGTCACCGATTCACCACCACCACCACCAGCGGCGGGGGCAGGGGCAGGAGCAGGAGCGGCCTTAGGGGCGGGGGCAGCAGGCTTCGGTGCAGGGGCGGAAGCAGGAGCGGAAGGCGCTGCCGCTACAGGAGCGGCAACCTGCTCCCCTGCTCCAAGACTCTCAACCTCAACATCATAGGCGGTTCCGTTTACCGTTACTCTGTATTTATCCGACATGATAAAATCCATCCTCCTGTATATTAGCTACGCCCACCGATATTCCACGGTGAGCGGTCCAGACCCTCTAATCCCTCAAAGCGCCCCCAGCTGGTCCAGCTGTCCAAGCTTCCCTCTGTCTGAGGCTTTACGCTTAAAATCCTGAAACCTCCGCCAATTTTAGCGACAAGAGCCCCTGTTATAGCCGCAACTATCTCGTCTGAAACTCCTGAGCTGGACGATATAGGCTGAGTCGCCGGGGTAGCCGGATTTTTTTTAGTCACCGCCGTCGAGGGCTTAGGGGCGGAAGACCCTAATTTAGCCTCGACGACAAACCTGATCCCGTATATTATGGCGGTTAACCCCAGAAGGACCATAAAGACTATGCTGAAAGCGATAAAAGATAGGGAAATCGCTCCCCCTGCTCCCTCAAAAACACCGTTCATATCAAGGCCTCGTTTCCTAGTGAGGCATTACGCCGTGTTTTTTCCGAGGAGGCGATTTACGCTTTGTCCTGTTGGACTGAAGGGCTAAGATAATCTCCTGTCGAGTTTCCTCCGGGAGGATTACTTTATCGACCAATCCTCTGCTGGCGGCCTGGTAGGGGTTGGCGAAGGCCACCTCGTACTCGTCGATTTTCTTCTGCCTCATAGCCTGCTGATCCTCCGCAGCGGCGATCTCTTTGCGGAAGATGATGTTGGCTGCACCCTCTGCACCCATAACGGCTATCTGGGCCTGAGGCCACGCCAAGACGGTGTCTGCACCTAAGGATTTAGCACACATACCCAGGTATGCTCCTCCGTAGGCCTTGCGAAGCACGACGGAGATAAGGGGAACGGTAGCCTCACTGTAGGCGTACAGGAGCTTCGCTCCGTGGCGAATGATTCCGCCCCATTCCTGACTCTTTCCAGGCAGGTAGCCGGGAACGTCGATCAACGTAACTATAGGGATGTTGAAAGCGTCGCAGTGCCGTATAAACCTGCTGGCCTTGTCTGAGTTGTCTATGTCAAGACAACCAGCCATGTTGTTGGCCTGGTTGGCCACGATACCGACGGACTGACCACCGAAAGATGCGTAGCCTATCACTACGTTTCTAGCCCACATAGGCTGAACCTCTACGAACTTGCCGTCGTCGACTATTTTGGAGATAACGTCCCTGACGTCGTAAGCCTTGTTGGGGTTTGTGGGGACGATATTTCTCAGATCCAGCTCCGCCCTGTTGGGGCTGTCGGAGGTCTTTTTTAAAGGAGCGTCACACATGTTATTGCTGGGAAGAAAGCCGAGAACCTCCCTGATCTGGTTGAAGCACTGGGTCTCGTCGTCGGCGAAGAAGTGGGCGTTTCCGGAGCGGCTGTTGTGGGTCATAGCCCCACCGAGCTCCTCACTGGTGACCTCTTCCCCGGTTACGGCCTTTATGACCGCAGGTCCGGTTATATGCATAATTCCGGTCTTGTTCACCATAAAGATGTAGTCCGTAAGAGCAGGGCTATACACAGCTCCACCGGCGGTGGGTCCTACGATAACCGAGATCTGAGGGACAACACCGCTGGCCTGGGTGTTTTTATAAAAAATCTCGCCGTACCCGTTAAGGGAGTCGACGGCCTCCTGAATTCTGGCGCCACCGCTATCGTTTATACCGACCACAGGGGCCCCATTCTGAAGGGCTAGATCCATGACCTTACAGATTTTTTTGGCGTGCATCTCCCCGAGAGAGCCTCCGAGTACGGTGAAGTCCTGGCTGAAAACGTAGACTTTACGTCCCTCGACGGTACCCCATCCAGTAACCACACCGTCTCCGGGGAAAACCGATTTTTCCATCCCGAAGTTGTGGCAACGATGCTCTACGTATTCGTCTATTTCGACAAAAGATCCCTTGTCGAGAAGCAGGTCTATTCTCTCCCTGGCGGTGAGTTTGCCCTTTTCTTTCTGCTTGGCGATAGCCTTCTCTCCGCCGCCCAGACTTACCTGTTTTCTCTTTTCCAGGAGCCCGTTACACAGCTCGTCGATTGACTTGATTGCCATTCCCTTTCCCTCCTAAACTAATTGACCGGACCGAATTTTGGTTAAAGCACCGTTCAAAACATCCTGCGCTACGCTGTAAGGATCGGTCTCCCTGTTATACAGCTCCTCTATGATTCGTCCCTCCCGTCGCTCTTCCCACGCGGACTCGGTGATCTTCGCGATACGGCGACGAACAATCTCCTCCACCTCCCACTGAAGCCTCTTTCTGAGTCGATCAGCCCCCTCCTCAGAGCTTCTCATGTGTTTTAGATGATCCTCTATAATAGACTGAAGCTCATCAAGCCCACTACCGGTGGCTGCGGAAGTCATATGAACAGGCTGAGTCCAGCCTTCTCCGGTATGGAACATCTTTATCATAAGGCGAACCTCTGCGGCAACCTTGTCGGCTCCCTCTCGATCCGCCTTGTTGATGACAAAAAGGTCAGCGATCTCCATTATACCAGCCTTCATTATCTGCATATCGTCGCCCATCCCTGGGACGAGAACCAGACACACAGTATCGGCTATCCTGACTATATCTATCTCCGACTGTCCTACCCCTACGGTCTCTATAATAACCACATCTTTACCGCAGGCGTCTAAGACTAGGGCTCCCTCGTAGGTGGTCTTGCTAAGACCACCTAGAGAGCCTCTGCTGCCCATGCTCCTTATGTAGACACCGGGATCACCGCTATGTTCCTGCATTCTGATTCTATCCGCAAGGATCGCTCCTCCACTGAAAGGACTGGATGGGTCTACAGCTATAACCCCGACGGTCTTGCCCTGTCGGCGGAGGGTCCCGATCATCTTGTTAACCAAGGAGCTCTTTCCCGATCCTGGACTTCCTGTTACCCCTATAATATGAGCTTTGCCTGTATGAGGGTATATAGATCTCATTATCTCTTCGGATCGAGATGTCTCGTTCTCTACCTCCGATATGAGCCTGGCTATGGCTCTGACATCACCGGACAGGGCTTTGTCTATCATAACGGAGTTACTCTGCTTTTCTCTTCTCTGCTACGGCGTTCTCCAGCCAGCTGACGCAGGTGCTAGTAGGAGTACCTGGACCAAAGATCGCCCCTGCTCCCATTTCGACCAGCCCGGGTATCTCTGACTCTGGGATAACCCCTCCGCCAAAGACGATGATATCTCCCGCATCCCTTGAGGCAAGCCCGTCTATTATAGCCTTAAAGTAATGGTGGTGAGCACCGGAAAGGATGCTAATCCCTATTGCGTCCACATCCTCCTGTATTGCGGTGTCCACTATCTGATCCACCGTCTGCCTGAGACCGGTATAGATTACTTCCATACCTGCGTCTCTGAGAGCTCTGGCTATGACCTTAGCCCCTCTATCGTGCCCGTCAAGACCTGGTTTTGCCACTACAACCCTTATTTTACGATCGCTCATGTAACAGTCTCCCCCCAACTGAATAGCGTCCTAAAGGACGATGTTTTCCTTGTACTCGCCGAACTCTTCCCTGAGAACCCCGCAAATCTCTCCCTCGGTGGTGTAGCACCTTACCGCATCCAGTATGGAGGGCATCAAGTTAGCGGTTTCATCCTTAGCGACCTCTCTGATAGAGCTAAGTGCGTTGGTGACGGCGATATTGTCCCTCTTCTCCCTGAGCTCCTTGAGTTTTCTGGCCTGGTTGGTTCCCACCGATTCGTCGACCTTAAGGAGCTGGAGAGAACCAGCCTCCTCCTCCACGGTGAATTTGTTGACCCCTACGACGACTCTGTCGTTATTCTCTATCGACAGCTGATAATCGTAAGCAGCATCCTGGATCTGCTTCTGGACGTAGCCCTTTTCTATCGCGGTCATCATGCCACCCATCTCGTCGATCTTTGAGATGTAGTCCATAGCCTGTGCCTCTATTTCGTTGGTGAGGCTCTCTATTGCGTAGGATCCGGCCATAGGATCGATAGTGTTACATACCCCAGACTCGTGGGCAATTATCTGCTGGGTCTTGAGAGCTATTCTTACGCTCTTCTCGGTAGGAAGGGCCAAGGCCTCGTCCATACTGTTGGTGTGGAGCGATTGGGTTCCTCCTAATACAGCGGCAAGAGCCTGAACCGTCACCCTGGCGATGTTGTTCTCCGGTTGCTGAGCGGTAAGGGTACAGCCTCCGGTCTGGGTGTGGAACCTGAGAGGAAGTGCCTTAGGATCGGTGACACCAAAGCGCTCTTTAAGGATTCTGGCCCAGAGTCTCCTCGCCGCACGGAACTTAGCTATCTCCTCGATAAAATCGTTGTGGGCGTTGAAGAAGAAGGAAAGCCTCTTACCGAAGACGTTAGGATCAAGACCAGCTTTGATAGCAGCCTCAACATAGGCTATACCGTCGGCTAAGGTGAAGGCTACCTCCTGCACAGCCGTGCTACCGGCTTCCCTGATATGGTATCCGGAAATCGAAATAGTATTCCATTTCGGCACATTTTTGCTGCAAAAATCGAAGATATTGGTTATAAGCCTCATCGATGGCTTAGGAGGAAATATGTAGGTTCCTCTAGCGATGTACTCTTTGAGGATATCGTTCTGTATGGTTCCAGAAAGCTGGTCCATAGCGACGCCCTGTTTCTCCGCTACGCCGATATACATAGCCAGCAAAACGGAGGAGGGTGCGTTAATCGTCATAGAGGTGGATACTTTATCGAGAGGAATACCGTCGAAAAGGATCTCCATGTCCGCCATACTGTCTATGGCGACACCGACCTTGCCCACCTCTCCTGCCGCCATGTGATGATCCGAGTCGTAACCGATCTGGGTAGGCAGATCGAAAGCCACCGAAAGCCCCATCGTTCCTTGATCGAGCAACATACGATATCGGCGGTTGGAGTCCTCAGCGGTAGCAAAACCGGCGTACTGACGCATCGTCCAAAAACGACCTCTGTACTGGGTCTCCTGAACGCCTCTGGTGTAGGGGAAAGATCCAGGGACACCTAGATCTTCGTTGTAGTTAACCCCCTCTATGTCCGTAGGCGTATAGAGACGTTTCAGAGGGATCCCTCCACCGGTGGTGAAGTTCTCTCTCCGTTCGGGACGCTTAGGCAGAGATTTCTCCACCGAAGCATCATAACTTTCCTTCAACTTTCTTACCTCTTCCAGAATCGCCTTATCAAACACTGTATTTCCCCCTTAGTGTACGTTATTACCTTAGCATATCGGGCCAGATAGGCAACCAACCTCGATAAGAGATCATACCAAAATCTGCGATGGTTGATAACATGTTTTTGCTGGGATATCCAGACGAAGATATAGTCTCTGGATAAAATATATTGAAAACAAAGCTTTTTGTTTTTAAGCCTTTCAGATCACCATCTGATAGACTTTCAGAATAGTAAACGTTTCCGCCTGTGTTTTCAAGCACCGAAATGAGAAAATCTGAAGGGGTTTTCGTACCCCATACGGACAGACTCACTCCGTTAATTTTACAAAAATTAAATAACCACAAAAAATCATCTTCATTGGCTTGAATCTCACTATCTACTACGATTTGAGAGAATCCAGGGTTTTGTTCCCAGATTTTTCTGACTGATCTTTCTAGTTCTCCAATCTCAGAGACCGAGTCCCAAAGGTCACCGTTAAACTTATACCTGTTTTCCGGTGCGACTATCACAGCGGTTAAATCCCGTCCTTTAGCCTCAAATATACGCCCACCTTTCATGGTGTCCTGCCAGACCGACGATAGCACCCCCCTCTGGGAGTGGATATAGCTGGTAAAGGGAGATGAAAGGCTTACCGATACCTCGACGACCTGCCCGGTATCCTCGTTAATTGTGTCGGTTTTAGGCCCAAAGAGGCCAGTTGCCAGAATGAGACCTTCTTTTTTCCCTGGGACGGCCTCCAGCACGGTAATATCCCTTCCGTCGGAGGAGATCAGGAAGATACGGTCTTGGCTCTTTAAAAGGCATAAAGCCTCAGGAACCGCTATTCTATCCACCTCAAGCCATTCTTTGCTCATGTCCATGGAAAAAACCGATAAAAAACCGTTGTCCGACAGGACCAAAAGATCGCCAGTAGGGCCCCATATTACCGAGCGGGGAGTAGAGACTTCCAAGGATATATAGGGAACTTCCTTTCCCCAGGATAAAAGGTAAACCCTGTCGTTTCGTCTATCGGAAATAGCTAGAGTCCCTCCTCTCGCGGCTATCCCTCTCGGCTCAAATAAGTCACCTTCCTCTGGACTCCAACTGCCCAGTGAGTTTAGATCGGGATAGCTATAAAAATCGATTTTTCTGCCAAGAGGGGATGATACGGCCAGGACAGAGGAGGACAAAAAAGCGACAGAGTCAGAGCCAGATCGAACATCCCCGGACCTTATCGTGACAAACTCCTCCCCTTGATCCTCAAATTCGACAAGGGCTCCATCTTTACCTAAGACGACAAATCGGCTGTAACTGAGAAAGAGGAGATCTGAGGGGCCGCTGAAGGCGATATTTCTCATTCTACCAGGCTCCAGTATTTGAACCTGATCTGCCAAACTATCGGCTAATCCTACTTTAGATCCAAAGCTACTTCCATCGCTTAATCCTATGGTTCCGACAGAGGTTCTGGGAGAAAGCTCAAAAAACAGTTTAAGAGGCTGTTTATATCCAGCGTAATCCGTTGGGTTGTAACGGCTGTCGTTGGAATAAACCTCCTCTATCGCTGATAGGATCTTTTTTGCCGTGTGGTCTCTGGGCCTGACCTCAAGATAGGATCGGAGGTCGGTCATACTTCCGTTGAGATCTCCCTTGTTTTGACGGATCAGGGCTCTGAGAAGATATCCATCGATGTTGTATGGATCTGCACTCAGACTCATATCGGTTAACTCCTCCGCGTCCCAGTACCTCCTGTCCAACAGGGCTTTGTAGGCTTCAAAAAAGAGCTTTTCAGACCCAAGCCTATCGGTTTGAGGAGGCTGAACCAATTCTTGAGAAAAAGCAGGTCTAGATATCAACAGGGAAGCACAAAAAAACAGAACTCCCAGAAACCTCATAGCTCAGAAACCTCCTCCGAGGATCTCTCTTCCTGCGAATGAAGCAAGCCCAAGGGTTATAGCTGCGGCAAAAAGGAAACCGATAAGAATTCTAAGGTACATAATCATTGTATCCCCTCCAGGCAGCACTCCCTCGGAAATCCTTCTTATTACCCTGGCGAAGAACAAAGAAAGACCAAAGCACCCTAACCCCAGCAACGCCTGAAGGTTGACTATAGGTATGTTTTTTAGCAAATTCATAATACCTCCTATTTATCTTAATTAAATATTATAAAATAGCGGAAAGAGGAAATCCTCTTTCCGCTATTTTACGCTACTTTTTATGAGTTCGCACAGGTCTTGTCTCCTATATGACCTTTTTTTCCTGCATAGGCCTATCACCGTGGATCTGCTTCAGTATTTCAACAGCTATCTCTAACGCTCTTTTACCGTCGGATATCCCGACTAACGGCTGCTTTCCTTCCCTAACACATCCCACAAAATGCTGTAATTCCAGTTTGAGGGGCTCACTCTTAGGGAATATAGGGTGCTCTATTATCTCGACTAAGCCCGATCCTGTTTGGTTTACACAGCGGTGGATAGAGACATCCTGGGTCTCATAATTTATGGACAGATATCGCTCCGGTTCCATTATCTCCATCTGTCTTAACCTTCTCTCCGAGACCCTGCTAACCAGTATGTGAGCCATCGCCCCATTTTCAAACGAAAGCTGAGCGGAGGCTATATCCTCGTGGTTTGAGCGTATTTTTTGACCCGTAGCGGAGATGTTAACGATTTTTGATTTCACAAGGGATAGTATTATGTCTATGTCGTGAATCATCAGGTCCATAACTACCCCAACGTCGCTTATCCTCGGTGAGAAGGGACCAAGACGCCGTGACTGTAAGAACATAGGGGTGTTCGATATCTTGGAAACATACTGAATCGCGCTGTTAAACCTCTCTATATGCCCAACCTGTAGGACGAGATCTTTTTTCGCCGCCAGGGATAAAAGCTCTTCAGCCTCGGTAACGGTGGTAGTTACAGGTTTCTCTATAAGGACATTGATACCTCTGGATAAGGCTTTTTTTGCTACTTCAAAATGAGCGGTAGTAGGTACAACTATGCTTATACCATCCGGTCTCGCGCTGTCCAGAAAACTATCTATATCGTCGTAGTAAGGAGCCCCCAAGTGTTGTCCTATGGCAGAGGCCCGTTCTCCGTTGGCATCTACCACTCCAACCAGCTGAGCACCTAGTATTTCGGTATATATTCTAGCGTGATGTTGACCTAGATGCCCAACTCCAACCACACCCATCCTTTTTAATTCCACAGTAGTCACTCCAATCAGACTCGTCTTTTTACGTCCTCTTCCAGGATTATCCCCTAACTGAGGTAAAAGTGGCATCCTCAACACTTTACGACCACTAGAAGTAGGTTAACAATACCATCCTCTCCTTTTGCCATCCTTTCCGGTAGGAAAAAAACTTATCCTCCCGACAGGAGGTGCAGTCAGGGCAGGACACGATATTCTCAGAGGGAATTCCAAGTTCCATCAATTGATGACATATTAGACAAGGGAGGTCGAAAAAGACTACGTTACCGTCAACCGAAAAAAATTTATAACCGATAGTTTTCATGGCTTTTTGAGTCCAGGGATCATCCAGCTTCCTACCGTAGCAACAAGGACCGATACCAGGGCCAATCCAGGCGAAAGAGTTTTTAGTGTCTACATTCAGTTTAACACGAGCGATTTCCAATCCAGAGGCCACTATGTTTTCGATAGTCCCTTTGAAACCTGAATGTAAAGCAAGCCTCCATGGAGTCCCTGCTCCGCTGGAGATGAGGACCGGAAAGCAATCGGCTACCTGAATAGAGGCTACGGTATCGCCTTTTGTTAGCAAAATACCGTCTCCCTCGGGCCTATCGGGCAGGGAGGGACCATCGGTCAATATGACATTACCATGAACTTGAAGAGGGGATATAATCCTATATCGAGGATCTACAACCTTTTCCAGGATATACTTTTGAGGTGACAAAAGGTCGTTTTTCAAAAACAGCCTGCCTTTGACCTCCTCGTCTAAGATCAAGTCCATAGCAGGAAGCCCCGCTATAGACGACTCAACGAAACGGGGAATCATTTTTTTTTAAAAGACCCGAGACCCATGCCACCAAGTAAAGGCTCCCGCAACATAGAACTAAGGGGAAACTCTCTAGAGCCCTTTCAAGGGCTTCAGCGGGATCGTCAAATGCCTCCGGTGGGCTGGACCAATCAAGCCTTCTAGCTTTATCCAGCACCTCCCCAGAGGACGCACATCGAGGGTTGTCCGGTAAGGTGGTACAAAAAATCCGACATGGAATTTTTGATAAAATTTCCAGAACAGAATCGTAATCTTTATCGTTCATAGAGGTATATAAAACCCCGATCTCCAGATCCCCTATCAGTTCCAGTATGGTCTCAACCAGGGCTCTCATTCCGTGGGGATTATGGGCTCCGTCTACCAGCACAGTTCCCTTGGAGGAGGGAAGAACCTCAAGACGACCAGGCCAAACCGTATCGGCGAGGCCTCCAAGAACGGCTTTATCGGTCATTTTAGGAAAGATCTCTTGAAGCTTTTTACAGGAAACGTAGGCAAGCCTGCCGTTACGGGCCTGATATCGCCCGACTAAGGACGTCCTTATACTCTCTACTTTCCCCTGATGTAAAATTTCAAATCCAGTGCCACAAAAATCGGTTTCTATCGACGTTATAGGATAATCTCGGTCCGCTACGACATAACTAGCCCCTAGTTTATCGCAGAGGGCGATAAATTGATCGCTTAGCTTTCCTCCATCGTCTCCTGCGAAAACCGCCCTGTTTCCTGGCCTGATAACCGCAAACTTCTCCGAGGCCACCGCCTCTAAGGTGTTGCCTAAATATTCACAGTGGTCCATAGCTATTGGGGTAACAACCGATAAAACGACGTTAGCCAGTCTGTTGGTCGCGTCCAGCCTTCCCCCCATACCGGCCTCTACTATCGCGACGTCAAGGTCGCTTTCCGACATAATGAGAATAGCTGCTACCGTCAATAGCTCAAAATAGGTGGGTCTATCATCGTCAAAGAAAACATTGGAATCGACGATAGATTCCAATCTCTTAAGTGCATCCATCCATTTATCCGAGGAAACAGGGACTCCGTTAACGGTGAGCCTCTCCCCAAAGTGAACTAAGTGAGGGCTAGTGTACAGTGCCGATCTATAGCCGGCCTCTCGAAAGCAACGGTCTATCATCGCCGACGTCGATCCCTTGCCGTTGGTCCCGACGACGTGGACAGCGGGGAAACGTACCTCTGGATTATCTAAAAGATCCAGAAGCATAGAGACCCTCTCTAACCCTGGGTTTATCCCAGGGTTAGAGAGGGTCGTCAAGTAAGAGTCAACTTCCTCGTAGGATTTTAAGTTCATAGTTCTATCACTCCATAGAGAGACTTGTTATGTTTTCCTCTATCCTCTTGATCTTTTTCTCGAAGGACTCTACTCTTTCCTTCTCCTGTAAAACGATATCCTCCGGAGCTCTTTTTACGAAGTTTTCGTTAGAGAGTTTTCCTAAGCTCTTGGCCAAATCGGATTGGACTTGGGCAAGATCCTTCCTCAATCTCGTCAACTCTCCATCGATATCCAGTACGTCCCCTACAGGGAGGTAGGCGATGCCGGAGCTTAAAACGGAACTCAGAGAAAGGGTGGGCGGAACATCTCCCGTAGGAATCACCTTGATAGACTGGACCTTCGCAAGAAGACAGATCATATCTCCGCTGTTTTCGATTAAGTTTTTCCCCCAGGACGAGTCGGTCCTGATCACCGAAAGAGGGACGACTTTCTGGGGAGGAATACCCGCTTCAGCTCTGAGGTTTCTGATCGAACGAACGATCTCCTGGAGGTTTTTCATCTCTTCCTCTACTCCAGGGAACTCAGCCATCTCGTCTGTTGTAGGCCAGTTATCGACCTCCATAGACTCCCCTTCTAAACCAAAAGCCTGCCAGAGTTCCTCGGTTACAAAGGGCACGAAAGGGTGAAGCAGACACAGAACCCCTCTAAATACCTCTTGGAGAACCCACAGATTGGCGTTCTTCCTGGCCTCTCCTTCATTTCCTCTCAGGGCTGGTTTGCTCATCTCGAGGTACCAGTCACAGAGATCGCCCCATATGAAATCGTACAGAAGCCTTGCGGCGTCCCCTATAAGATATTCATCTAAAAAGGACGTAACCTGAGAGGTCACCGATCGCAGTCGTTCCATTATCCAACGATCCTGGAGATTTAGCTCATCTACAGAGGGTTTTGTAGGGGTAGAACTGTCCAAATTCATCAGAGCAAAACGGCTTGCATTCCATATTTTATTGATAAAATGACGATAGTTCTCTATCTTAGAGGGGCTGAGCAGTATATCCCTGCCGGGCATAGTAAGGGCTGCGACGGTAAACCTCAGGGCATCTGCCCCAAATTGATCGATCATGGTTAAGGGATCTATTACGTTTCCCTTAGACTTACTCATTTTTTGACCTTTTTCGTCCCTGACAAGAGCGTGAATATAGACGTCTTTGAAAGGGATTTCGTCCATAAACTCCATTCCCATCATTATCATTCTGGATACCCAGAAAAATATAATGTCAAAACCGGTAACCATAAGAGACGTAGGGTAAAAATGTCTAAGCTCCTCGGTATTTTCAGGCCATCCTAAGGTCGAGAAAGGCCATAAGGCACTGCTGAACCAGGTGTCCAGAACATCCTCGTCCTGAACGAGGGACTTTGAGCCACAGTCGACGCAGATATCGGGATCGGTCTCGGAAACTATGAGCTTTCCGCAGCTCTCGCAGGTCCAAGCGGGTATCCTGTGGCCCCACCATAGCTGTCTGGATATACACCAGTCCCTTATGTTCTCCATCCACTGATAATAGGTTTTCGTCCAGTGTTCCGGAAGCCACCGAATGTCGCCGTCTTCTACAGCCTTAACCCCTCTATCCGCAAGAGGTTTCGCCTTTACAAACCACTGTTCCGAAAGATAAGGCTCGACTACGGTGTTACAGCGGTAGCAATGTCCTACCTGGTGAGGAAGTTCCTCCACCTTGATCAGTGCTCCTAGTTCTTTGAGGTCCTCTACTGACTTAACCCGAGCCTGTTCCACCGACATCCCGCTGTATTCCAGGGCATTTTCGTTCATAATTCCCTGGGAATCTATCACCTGTAGCTGCTCCAACCCATGTCTCTGTCCAACCAGGAAATCGTTAGGGTCGTGAGCTGGGGTTATTTTGACGAACCCCGTTCCAAACTCCGGATCCACCATGTTGTCCTCTATTATGGGGATCTCTCGCCCTCCTGTCAGTGGGACGACGACTTTTTTGCCGATCAGTTTTTGGTTTTTCTCATCTCTAGGATGTACGGCGATTGCTACGTCTCCTAGGATGGTCTCCGGGCGGGTGGTAGCTACGAGTATCGCCCCTTCCTCTCCGACGAGAGGATAGTTTACGTAATAGAGCTTGCCCGGTTCCTCCGAGTGCTCGACCTCTAGATCGGAAAGAGCGGTCTGACACCTAGGGCACCAGTTTATGATGTATTTTCCTCTGTATATAAGGCCTTTTTCGTAGAGCCTCACGAATACAGCACGGACCGCTTTGGAGAGCCCTTCGTCCATGGTGAACCTGAGCCGTCTCCAATCGCAGGAGTTTCCCAGTTTTTTCTGCTGGGAGATGATCCTATTGCCGTACTCTTCTTTCCACTCCCAGACCTTTTTTACGAAATCCTCTCTGGACATATCGTGTCTAGAGAGGCCCTCTTGAGCTAGCTGTCTTTCAACGACGTTCTGGGTGGCGATGCCTGCGTGATCGGTGCCGGGCAGCCAAAGGACGTTGTATCCCCTCATCCTCTTGTATCGGCAAACTATATCCTGAAAGGTATTGTTAAAGGCGTGTCCCATATGCAGCGATCCCGTAACGTTAGGGGGAGGGATCACCACGCTAAAGGCCTCTCTAGAGTGGTCTACATCCGCGTCGAACAGGCCCTTGTCCAACCAGGTTTGATACCATTTATCCTCTATAGGTTCAGGATCGTAGTTCTTAGGAAGCCCTGTGTTTCTAAAAACCATCCTCATTTCCCCCTTGCATCTCGACTATATCCTTCCATTCCGCTAAATATGACCCAAAGAATCCTCTGAGCTCATCTATGCCTGTTTTATCCTCCGCTGAAGTTAAAATAGGCATATCTATGGATTTCAGACCTGACTTGACGTACTTTACCAGTTCGCCTTTTCTCTTGCCTCTGGCGATTTTATCTATCTTTGTAAAGACCGTCAGCATAGGAATTTCCATAGAGGAAACCCAGTCCTGTAGCTCTCGATCGTTTTTTAAAAGTCCATGTCTAAAGTCGACGAGATGCACTATTAAAGCTAGGGACTCCCTATTCACGAGGTACCTCTCTATAAGCCTCTTCCAGACCTCTTGCTCAGTCTTGCTTCTAGATGCAAAGCCGTAGCCAGGGAGATCTACAAGGTGAAAAGGAATCTCCGTTTCCACCCTGAAAAAGTTTATGCTCCTTGTCTTTCCGGGTTTAGAGCTGACGTGAGCCGTTTTTTGACCTATAAGAGCGTTAAGCAGGCTTGATTTTCCAACGTTTGAACGTCCTGCTATAGCTATTTCAGGAAACCCCTCTGGAGGAAATTGCCGTGGCTCAAAGGCGGTACAGAGTAAACTTGTCTTCCATGAAGACATTATTCGACCTCCAGTGCGTGTTTAAAGACCTCTTTTACCGTTGATGCAAAAACGAAACGAAGACCTTCGGTAACCCAATCCTCAAGCTCCTCTATGTCTGGACGGTTTCCCTCCGGGACGATCAGAGTTTTTATACCGTGCCTTTTTGCAGCGAGTATCTTCTCTCTGACCCCACCGATAGGAAGAACCTGTCCTAACAGGGATATTTCACCGGTCATAGCGACCTCAGGCCGGTATCTCCTTCCTGCTATAACCGATAGGATGACCACCGCCATAGTTATTCCGGCGGAAGGTCCGTCCTTAGGTATCGCACCCTCTGGGACGTGAAGATGGACGTCAAAACTGCTCCAATTTATCCCCTTAAGACCTAACTGAGCCGCATGACCTTTAAGGTACCCCATCGCTGTCTGAGCCGATTCCTGCATGATAGCCCCTAAGTTACCGGTCAAGGTGATCTGTCCCTTACCTTCACTGGATACAGCCTCTATAACCAGGACTTCTCCTCCGGTCTGAGTCCAGGCAAGTCCGAGAGCGATGCCTCTACGAGGTGTCTTAGGAAGACGAAGATCGTATTTTTTAGGAGCACCTAAAAAATCTTTTAGATTTTTCGCGGTGACGGCCACAGGAAGGTTCAACTCTTCATGGCCTTGAGCTCGAACTATCTGCATAGTCGCTTTTCTGCATATAGTGGCGATCTTCCTCTCCAGGTTCCTGACCCCCGCCTCTCTAGTGTATTCCTGGACTATCTTTTTATAAACTCCATCGGATATAGAGATGTCCTTCCTCTTCAATCCGTTCTCCTCTAAAAGTTTTGGGAAGAGGTGCTTTTTGGCTATCCTGACCTTTTCCTCCATTACGTAGCCCGACAGGTCAATTACCTCCATACGGTCCAGGAGGGCCTTAGGAATGCTGTGGGTTATGTTGGCGGTGGTTATGAAGAGAACCTGACTGAGGTCAAAGGGAACCTCTAGATAGTGATCGGTGAAAGCGTAGTTTTGCTTGGGATCAAGAACCTCCAGAAGGGCGGAAGCTGGATCACCTCTGAAATCGTTCCCAAGCTTATCGATCTCGTCCATTAGGACTATAGGATTCTTGGTTCCCGCCTGTTTTATCTTCTGGATAATTCTGCCGGGCATAGAGCCTATATAGGTTCTCCTATGTCCCCTTATCTCCGCTTCATCTCTGACACCGCCAAGCGAGAGGCTGACAAACTTTCTGCCCATAGCGTCTGCAACGGAACGACCTAAGGAGGTTTTTCCAACTCCAGGAGGGCCTACCAAACAAAGTATTCCTCCCCTGGATTTCTCTCCAGCCAGTTTTCTAACGGCGATAAACTCCAGTAGCCTTTCTTTTACCTTTTCAAGACCATGATGGTTGGAGTCGAGGACAGCACCGACACGGGAGAGATCAAGGATATCCTCGGTGGTGCTGTTCCAGGGCATATTGAGGATCCAGTCAATATAGCTTCTAACCACAGTAGCCTCGGCGGACATAGAGGGCATTTTAGAGAGACGTTTAAGCTCTTCCTTCGCCTTTTCCTCGACCTCCTCGGGGAGAGAGGCCTTCTCTATTCGCTCGTAATAGTCGTCCATCTCCGAGTCAGAGTCGTCCTGTCCCAGCTCCGACCTGATAACTTTAAGCTGTTCCTTCAGGTAATACTGCCTCTGACTTTGTTCCAATTCCTGCTGGACCCTTGAGTGTATCTGATGCTCCAGTTTAAGAAGTTCGTTTTCCTCCAGGATTATCCTCAACATCAGTTCAAGCCTGTCCTCTAGCTTGTTACACTCCAGAAGGCCCTGCTTTACCTCTAGGTCTACGGTAAGGTGAGAAGCGAGCAGGTCGGACATTTTATCGAAGTCTTTCACAGATCCAACGGATATAAGGATTTCCGTCGGAAGTTTAGGGTGAAGGTTGACGTACTCTTCGAAGGCCAGGACGACGGTCCTTTTAAGAGCTTCTATCTTTTCGTCTTTTTCCCAGGGACCGGTCTCAAGGGGAACCGCTTCCGCGGTTATAGCCTCCTTGCCCTTGGAATAGGAGTTAACCTTCATCCTCTCCAGGCCCTCAAGCAGTATTTTCGTGGAGCCGTCTGGGACCCTGATCATCTGGAGGATGTTGCACAGAGTCCCGACGGAGTAGATGTCCTCTCCCTCTGGATCATCTACAGATAGATCCTTCTGTGTGGCGACAAAGATCTTTCGGTCCTCCAGCACCGAGAGCTCAATGGCCTTGAGGGACCGCGGGCGTCCTACAAAAAGAGGCGCGATGGCCCCAGGAAACATGACCATATCCCGGACAGGGAGGACGTATAACATATCCTAAGCGACCTCCTCGTCGGTATCGAGCACGAAGGTAGCTTCCTCCGCCCCCTCCACAAAGCCCTTTTTCAGGATAATCCTCACGACCCTGTCCTCTCTGGAAGGAAGGTTATACATCAAATCCAGCATTCTGCCCTCCAGAATAGTACGAAGACCTCTGGCACCGGTGTTCTTCTCGAGTGCCTTTTGAGCCACCAGTCTCAAAGCGTCCTCGGTAAACTCCAGCTCGACGCCTTCCAGCTCAAAGAGTCTCTGGTACTGCCGAATAAGGGCGTTTTTAGGCTCGGTGAGAATTCGGACGAGAGCGTCCTCGTCGAGAGAGTTCATCGGAACCAGTACAGGCAGACGGCCGATAATCTCAGGGATAAAACCGTAAGCCATAAGATCGTCGGGCTCCGCTTGACAAAGGAGCTCAAAATCCTTTCCTTTGGTGGTTTTTCTAAGATCTCCTCCAAAGCCAATGACCTTTTTATTGACCCTCTTGGCAACTACGTCCTCAAGGCCATCAAAAGCACCGGCACAGATAAAAAGGATATTGCTGGTGTCTATCTGTAAAAAATCCTGATAAGGGTGTTTCCTGCCGCCCTTAGGAGGAACGTTGGCGACGGTACCCTCCAATATCTTGAGAAGAGCCTGCTGGACGCCCTCTCCTGATACGTCCCTCGTTATAGAGGTTGACTCCGATTTTCTGGTTATCTTATCTATTTCGTCTATATATATTATCCCTCTTTCAGCAGCGGCTATATCGTAATCCGCAGCCTGAAGCAACCTGACCAGGATGTTCTCCACGTCCTCTCCTACATACCCAGCCTCCGTCAACGTTGTGGCGTCGGCTATGGCGAATGGAACGTTTAACTTCTTGGCGAGGCTCTGAGCGAGCAGGGTTTTACCGGAACCAGTAGGACCGGTCAAAAGCAGGTTGCTCTTTTGTATCTCTACGTCACCGTCTTTGTCTATATTGTTCTGTATCCTTCTGTAATGGTTGTAGACCGCTACGGAGACCGCTTTTTTAGCGTGCTCCTGGGAAATTACGTAACGATCGAGATATGCCTTTATCTCTTTAGGTTTAGGTACTGAGGTAAACTCAAGGCCTGACTCACCCTCGACGGCCATATCACCCGAAATTTGGTCCTCCTGTAGAAGCAGAGAACATAGGTTAATGCACTCGTTGCATATGTAAACTCCCGGTCCAGCTATAAGTTTTAGGACCTCTTCCTGGGTTTTTCCACAGAAAGAGCACCTAATGCCTCTCTCGCCGGTTCTATTTATATCGCTAAAATTTTTCATGGTTTATCCTCCCTTAGGACTCCAAAGGTAAAGATCTTTCAACGATAGCCTAAGAATGCACAAATAAGGGATACCCACAGGGGCTCCCTTATCTGTGCGGCCGTTGAGCCGAGCTCTATCGTCTATCGATAACTTTGTCCACAAGGCCATAGGCCAATGCTTCTTCCCCTGACATATAGTAGTCCTTCTCTGTATCTTTTTCTACTATTTTAACATCTTTTCCCGTATGGCTAGCAAGAATGTCATTCAAGGTTGCCTTTGTGTGGAGAATCTCTCTTATCTGTATCTCCATATCCGAGGCTTTACCTCTAGCGCCTCCCCAGGGCTGGTGAATCATAACCCTGCTGTTAGGGAGGGAGATCCTCTTGCCAGCGGTACCTGCTGCTAATAGGACCGCTGCCATACTGGCGGCGATACCCACTACGATTGTGGATATATCGCACTTTATATATTGCATAGTATCGTAGATAGCCAAACCTGAGGTAGTGGACCCTCCAGGGGAATTTATATAGAAATAGATGTCTTTATCGGGATTATCGCTCTCCAAAAAAAGCATCTGGGCGATGACCGAGTTAGCCAAAGGATCGTTGATCTCATCCCCGATAAAAACGATTCGATCTTTAAGCAATCTGGAGTATATGTCGTAGGAACGCTCACCTCTACCGGTTTGCTCTATGACGTAAGGGACATACATATGGACACCTCCACTCCTCCGTCTAGTTAAGCTTTTTTTCCTCTATTTTGACCTTCTCCATCATAGCCTTAAGGGTTTTTCTGAGACGTATTTTGTTAGCCATTCCGTTAACCCTATCTCTGTCATTCAATAGAGCCTTTCGAACCGTTTCAACGGCTATACCGTACATCTGGGATAATCTGGAGAACTCCTCGTCTAAGTCTTCCTTAGAGATATCGACTCCAAGGCTCTTTCCATAGGCCTCCAATACCAGGTACTCTTTAACATCCGCCTCGGCCTTTTTGATAAGCTCTTCCTCGGAAGGAGCTGTCTCTTTCCTTTCCTCGAATCCCTTTAGGAGGTGGTCCTTCTGTCTACCTACCATGGACACGGGAACCTCAACGGAAGATGCCTCTACTGCCTTGGAGATCATCTCTCCCTCTGCTACACGACGGCCTTCTTCGTCCATTCTGTTCTGAATCTGCTCTTTTATTTTATCCCTGAGAGAGATGATCTCTCCATCATCTCCCATGACCTTTTTAGCGAAATCGTCGTCTAGCTCGGGAAGGACTCGCTCTTGGACTTCCTTAACTGAGAAGTGATACTTAGCGGTCTTTCCTGCAAGTTTTTCGTCCCTGTATCCTTCGTCTATGGTTACCTCAGCGTCTCTTTCCTCGCCGATCTCCACACCGGTCAGAACCTCAAGAATCTCTGGTTTAAGGCCCTCTGCGTTAAGGTCGAAGGAATGGGTCTCCGCTGGATGGGAGACCAACTCCTCTCCCCCTTCGTCGACGACTACGGTGGTGTAATCGGCGATGACCACATCTCCAAGAGAGCTCTTTCTGTAGACGGTGTTCAGACTGGAATGCTCCCGGCGAAGGTCCTCGACGGCGTTATCTATTATTTCATCGGTAACATCCATTTTGTTTAAAGTGACCTCGATGCTCGATAGGTCGGCTAAAGATACCTCCGGCTCTACCTCAAAGACAACGGTAAGCTCGGCATCTTTGCCTTCCTCTAGGAGATCAACCTTGATGTCGGGATCCTCGATGAGATCAAGATCGTAATCGGTGGTAAGCTCCCTCAACAAAGAGGGAATCATCTCTTCCATGGACTCAGCTAGAATAGCATCTTTACCAAAGCGAAGATCAAGGACCTTTCTAGGGGCTCTTCCCTTTCGGAAACCCGGTATAGACGCGTTTTTGGATAGTCTGTCATAGGTTTTAGAAACCTCTTTGGAGAGGTCCTTTTCCTCCACTACCACCTTTATTGTTACAACGTTTTTTTCCTGCGACAAGATCTCTGACCTCACTAGGAGCAACCCCTTTCAAAACATACAGTGTCAAAAATACCACGGTAGTATATCACAAACCGTCATGATGCTAAATCCTCCTCAGGACAACGTGATAAGCATCAATCCAGAGACAGGGCTATCTCCTTCAACATCTCGTTTGACGACAGAATAGCCTTTTCATATTTTAAAAACAGAGGAAGGAAAAGGCTCGTCTCCAGATCCCTTCCAGCCTGGCCTAGCTCCATCAAGGCGGATATCGAATCGAGACTGCCCATCGCTCCCAAACTACCTTCTATTGTGTGAACCATCCTGCGGACCTCTAGGGGATCTCCACCCATTACCGCCGCTTTAAGCTCTTGATGCATCCCTTCATAATGGCTCAAAAATATCCTAGCTAATTCGGCCCCTAGTTCTCGGTCACCGCCAGCCATCGCTATAATCCGCTCTTCCCTATTTAGCCGACTCTCGGACAACACAAAGCACCTCGCTAACGTCTTTTAGGCACGAAAAACATAGCCCGATTCTATCATAAAAACAGGCATCTGGGACAAAAGAATAAAGGTCATTAAAGGGAATAGTTAAGGGATAGAGTAGATGGGGGAAGGGTGTTGCTTTTTAATCTAAACGAAGAATGGTGCGAGAGAGGGGACTTGAACCCCTACGCACAAAAGGCACTGGATCCTAAGTCCAGCGTGTCTACCAATTCCACCACTCTCGCATGAGGCAGGACATAAGAATGGTGGACCGTACAGGAATCGAACCTGTAACCCCCTGATTAAGAGTCAGGTGCTCTGCCTGTTGAGCTAACGATCCAAAAAAAAAAATCCAATAACCATGAAGATAAAGACTATGGGGTGAGTGAGGGGATTCGAACCCCCGACCTCTGGAACCACAATCCAGCGTTCTAACCGACTGAACTACACTCACCATAAAACAAGTTGGCGCGCCGGGCAGGATTCGAACCCGCGACCCACGGCTTAGAAGGCCGTTGCTCTATCCAACTGAGCTACCGGCGCAAAAAATGGAGCGGAAAACGGGACTCGAACCCGCAACCCCCAGCTTGGAAGGCTAGTGCTCTACCAATTGAGCTATTTCCGCATACCGGCGAAGATTATTACTGGTCGGGGCGAAAGGATTCGAACCTTCGGCCCCCTGCTCCCAAAGCAGGTGCGCTAACCAGACTGCGCTACGCCCCGAACGTGGGTCGATTTGGTGGAGCTGGGGGGATTCGAACCCCCGGCCTATTCCTTGCGAAGGAATCGCGCTCCCTCTGCGCCACAGCCCCTGTTCCTTCAAGACGGCGATAATTTTACTCATATCGAGCCATCTTGTCAAGTGCCGAAAAAAAGATTAGTCTATCCCAAGAAAACAACCGCCCTTCCGTCGGCTTACGGGATAAAAAAGGGGGACAAGCACTATGAGATACGGACCGGAAATGGTACGAGTATTGGCAAGGTCTCTTTCCCAAAAACTTGAAAACTTCTCCATCCAGAGGGTGGATGGGGGAAAAGACTGGGCTATACTCAAGGCCGGAAAAGAAGGGATCTTCATCTCCTGGTCACAGGATAATTTTGGAGCGTCCCTAACCGGTGATAATAACGGAGTTGCAAAAACGATGGGAGCTGTAAGAGGAGGGATCTCTTTAGCTCTTTCAAAACATATTACCGGAGCAAAGATAAAAAAGATATATCAAAAAAACGACGATCGAGTCCTCTGCGTAGAATTTTACAGATACGTAGGTGCGGGAATAGGCGCTAAGACGACCTTAGTAGCTGAATTCATGGGAAGGTTAAGCAACTTAATACTTCTAGATGAAAACAATAGGATCATAGAGGCAGCTAGGCACATTCACCCCGAGATAAACAGATATCGCACCATCATACCAGGAGTGGATTATCAGGGACCACCGCCTCTTGAGGGGATATCCGTCGAATCGGTCTCTCCTGAAAACATCGAAGGTTACCTATGCTCCCCTTTAGGAATAGGCAAGGCTTTGGCCTCTAAGCTAAAGGAAGAGATACAGTTAAACCCTTTAAAGAAATTTGCCGTATCCGATGGACTAAAAAAACTACTCGAGTGCGACGGAGATTTATTGATTCAGGACATAGATGGCTATATAACTCTCTGGCCGTGGATACTGGATGGTGGTAAAGAAATCACAGGAAACGTCGAAAATCTAGTCTACGAAAAAATATTGATATCATCAAAACAAAAAAAGAGATCCGATTTAATAAAAAAAGGCTCAAAAGCAACTCAGAAAGAAATAAAAAGCTTAGGACGGCATCTGGATGGACTACGAAAACAGCTGACTATGGCCGATGAAGCAAACTCATTTAGGATCAAAGGAGAGGCTATTCTATCCAATATCGGCAGGATACCACTTAGATCCACTAAAGCCGCTCTTGTATATTGGGATACATCTGGAAGAGAGATAAACTTAGAGGTCGACCTGGATCCCTCTCTCGACGCCTCTCAAAACGCCAAGAGGTATTTTAAAAAATACAAAAAATACAATTGTGATAAAAACGAAGTTCAGGCCAAGCTAAGAGAGGTAGAGGCGGCTCTGGAAGAAGCTAAAAATCAAGCTGAAACTATAGAGAGGATCGAGGATATTAACGTTTTAAGAGATTTGATCTCTGAACTAACCCCATCTACAAAAAGAAAGCCTCAAAAAGAATCCGAGCCGCCTATGTTAAAATACAAATTCAATGAAATGCTTTTCCTGGTTGGCCTCAACGAAAGGTCAAACAGACACGTTACTTTTAAAGAAGCAAACGCAAATGACATCTGGTTTCACGTCCACGAGGCTCCAGGATCACATGTCATAATGAAAAACCCGCCAAACACGTCGGATTTGCTGGAACAGGGGATAAAAATTGGGGCATCCCTGGCTCTGCATCACTCAAAAAACTCGGGTAAGGAAAATCGTCCAGTGGACTATACCTTCAAAAAACACGTCAAACACATACAGGGAGCTGGACCTGCTCAGGTAACCTACAAAGAGAGCAAGTCCATCAGTGTAGACCACCTTTACTGGAAAGAATTTCTCTCAGAGGATAGATAAGATCTTTAGGCAGAACGCTTCGAAAAGAGATATCCACCCCTGTCGATGGATGGGGAATAGTCAACTTCCAAGCGTGGAGAAAAACCCTATTATTTAGCATATCCTCGGGAAGACCCCGTTTTTTTACCTTGAATCCGTAGAGAGAGTCACCGAGGAGAGGAGCCCCTAGGTGTCTCATATGTACCCTTATCTGATGAGTCCTTCCGGTGTGAAGTTTACAGGACACAAAAGAATAAGGAGATCTGTTCCAAAGAGGTTGAATATCGGTACAAGCCTCTTTCCCGTCGAAGATAACCGCCATCCTGTAGCGATTTTTATCGTCTCTCCCTATAGGAGCGTTAACGGTTATTTTTTCGACTATAGGACGACCGTAGGCCATAGCTAGATATATCTTATCCACCTTTCGTCTTTGGAAAGATTCTTGAAGACTGATAAGGGATTTAGAGTTTCGGGCCACAACCATCAGTCCAGATGTAGTGCCATCAAGGCGATGGACGATACCAGGTCTTATAACGTCGTTTATCGACCCTATATCGGGAAAACGATGAAGCAGACCGTGAACTAAGGTACCTCTCCAATGTCCTGGAGAAGGGTGAACCACTACTCCAGCTGGCTTATTCACGACAACTATCTGATCATCTTCGTAGACTACGGAAAAATCGACAGGCTCAGGAACGATGTCCGAGGGTCTGGGAGGAGGAATTTTTACGGCTAAGACCTCGCCTGATCTCACTTTATAAGAGGGCTTCATCGAGGATTTTAGGGTGCAGGAGACCGCCCCCTCCTTGATCAACCTTTGGACAAAGGAACGAGACAAGCCTAGGCGATCGGATAAAACTACATCTGCCCTACTCCCCTCCTCCTCGGCCGAAACCTCTATTGCCTCTTCCACGAAACCGAGAGCCTGTCCTGAATCGGACAGGCTCTCGGTTTCGTGATCATTGCCAGTGTGAACCGTCACATCACGGTATGACATCTGGGACAAAGACCTTGATCGTCAAGGTCCTGGGAAACTCGCCAACATCTAGGACATTTTTCTCCTGATGCGGTAGAAATTTTTATCAAGTAGCCTGTCTCGTCGTCTTTTTGGGCTTCGTCGCATCCATCGACCCATAGGAAAGAGGATACTATAGCTATCCTCTCCCACTCCTCTCTCGACAAAAGCTCTGAGAGGCCATCGCCTTGGTTTACTACGGTGACCGCAGCCTCTAAGGACTTACCTAGCTCTCCTCTTGATCGACAGAGCTCTATAGATCGACTGATAGCCCCCTTCAGGTCAATTATGCGAGCCCACTTCTCCTCGTGCTCTGGATCTATCTCGTCCTCGATCACTTCAGGCCAATCGGTCAGGAAGACGCTTTCTGGCTGACTGGAATCGATTTTTTTAAGCTCCTGCCATATCTCCTCGGACGTAAAGCTAAGCACAGGGGCAAGCATCTTTGCCAGGGCGTTTAAAGTACGCCACATAACGGTCTGTATGGATCTCCTCGACGAGGACTTTCTTTCGTCGGCGTAAAGACAGTCTTTCGCGACATCCAGATAAAGAGACCCTAGTTCGTTCACACAAAACTGATGTATAGAGACCGTAGGTATATGAAACTCGTAAGACTCATAGCCTTTCGTTACCTTTGCGATCAACCTGTTCAGTTTAGACAGGAGCCATCTGTCAAAGGAAGATAGATCACCGTAAGGCACCATGTCTGTCGATGGATTAAAGTCGCTCAGATTGCCTAAAAGGAACCTGGCGGTATTTCGGATTCGCCTGTATTCTTCGCTCAATGTTTTTAATATGGTATCGGATATCCTGATATCGTTTTTATAGTCCGTAGAGGCTACCCAGAGCCTTAAAATATCCGCTCCGTAGGAATCTATAATTTCCTGAGGGGCAACCACGTTGCCTATGGACTTCGACATTTTCTTACCTTCTCCATCCACTATAAAACCGTGGGTAAGAACCGCCTTATAGGGAGCTATACCTTTGGTGCTAACGGAGGTAAGGAGTGAGGTCTGAAACCAGCCTCTGTGCTGGTCACTGCCTTCAAGATAGAGATCAGCAGGCCAGCTAAGATCTGGTCTGGTCCCTAGGACCGCAAAATGGCTGACTCCAGAGTCAAACCAAACGTCCATGATGTCACGGTCCTTCTCTATATCGGTGCAGCCGCATTCGGGACACTGTGCAAGGTCGCCGATAAGATCCTGAGGGGAATCCTGCCACCAAACGTCGCAACCCTTTTCCCGAACCTTTTCCTGGACCATCCTTATCGCTTTAGGATCCAAAATAGCCTTTCCGCATTCCTTGCAGTAAAACGCCGGAATAGGCACACCCCATACCCTTTGGCGACTGATACACCAGTCGGACCTGTCTCTCACCATATTGTAGATCCTGTCTCTTCCCCACTCAGGGATCCACTGGACCTTGTCTATAGTATCCAAGGCTTCCTTACGGAAATTGGATACGTTGACAAACCATTGATCGGTGGACCTGAATATGACAGGCTTCTTGCATCTCCAACAATGGGGATAGGAGTGAACGATCTTTTTCTTTCCAAGGAGCCTTCCGCTCCTCGACAGCACGTCCAGGACGACTTGCTCCCCTTCTTCAAGGGTCATTCCACCTACAAGCTCGGTCTCTGGGACGTATTTTCCCGACGAATCAACAGGATTGTAGGCATCTATTCCGTAGCGTATTCCTGTTTCGTAGTCCTCTACACCGTGGCCAGGAGCGGTGTGAACACAGCCGGTGCCCGTATCCAAGACCACGTAATCCGCCAAAACTATAGGAGTCTCCCTGTCGGAATAAAAGGGATGTATAGCCTTTACTCCCTCCAGCTCCTTTCCCTTGACCCTCGCTAAAGGCTCACCGAAGACCATATCGGTAGCCTCTTCGATCTCCTTTTTGAGCTCTTCCGCTATGAGGTACACAGAGTCTCCGCAGGGGACGAAAGCATACTGGTAGGAGGGGTGGATCGCTACCGCCATACTTGCAGGAAGAGTCCAAGGCGTAGTGGTCCAAACAATAACGTTTACGTCTTTGCCTTTAAGGACATTTATTTTTTCACCAACCTCAGGCATAGAATAAGCGACGTAGATAGACGGTGAGGTCTCATCTCCGTATTCAATTTCCGCCGCCGCGAGAGCTGTCTGACAGTCTATGCACCAATAAACCGGTTTTTTACCCTTATAGACGAGGCCTTTTTCGACTATATCCGCAAAGGCCCCTATCTGTGCCGCTTCGTATTCGGGGTTTAAGGTTATGTAGGGATTATCCCAGTCACCGATCACTCCGAGACGACGGAACTCGGATCTCTGGATATCCAGAAACTCCAGGGCGTATTTAGTGCAACGGCTTCTGAGCTCTACAGGATCGATAGAGTCCTTATCGACCCCCTGATCCTTAAGGACTTTCAGCTCGATAGGCAAACCATGGGTGTCCCAACCAGGCACGTACGGACAGTAATATCCTCTCATGGACTTGAACTTTGGGATAAAATCTTTGAGTATTTTATTAAAAGCAGTCCCTATGTGAATATGGCCGTTGGCATAAGGAGGCCCATCGTGAAGAATAAAGCAGTCTCTTCCTTGCCCTTTATCCCTGATTTTGCTATTGAGGTCCATGTCGTTCCAAAAAGCCAAAAACTGTGGCTCTTTTTTTGCCAGCCCAGCCCTCATAGGAAAATCGGTTTGCGGTAAACACAGCGTTTCTTTAAAATCTTTTGACATAAGCCGTCACCTCTCAATACGGAAATGCCGCCTCGTTTGAGGCGGCCTATCATAGGACATCAAATTGTATCACGTATCACCGGATATGGGCAAAACAAGCCCCTATTTTATGCCAATACCCTCTTTGATCTAACGACCTGTAGAAGATGGAGCCCGACGAGAACCGCAAGTCCGATGAAATCGCTATACAGTCCAGGGATCAACAGGCATATAGCACCGCCTAGAGCAACAGCCCTCAGATAGTAGGGCATAGAAACCTTGTAGAATCCCACAGAGCTCATACCCAGCAAAAAAACTCCGAGCATCGCCGTACCGACGGCGATGGCAAACTTGCCGGCAGTAAAATTAACTAGGACCAAAATAGGATTGAAGGCGTAAATATAGGGAACTATGAATCCAGCCAAGGCCAATTTTATCGCGGTACCACCGGTTTTAAAGGGGTCAGCTCCTGCGATACCTGCTCCTGCGTAGGCAGCCAAGGCAACAGGGGGACTGAGGTCCGCCGCTATACCGAAGTAAAGGACGAACATGTACGCCGCGATAGGAGCGACACCTAACTGAAATAGAGCTGGAGCACACATAGTACTGGTAACTATGAAGTTAGCGGTAGTCGGGAGCCCTGCTCCAAGGAGTATACAGGCTACCATGGTCAACATAAGGGTCGGCAGAAGTTTTCCACCGGCGATAGCTACGACCGCACTGGCTATCCTCAGCCCGAGGCCAGTCAATGTAGCGGTACCGACGATGATACCGACTGTAGCACAGGCACAGGCGACTCCTATAGCTCCTCTTGCACCGTTCTCAAAGGCCATCATCAGCTTCTTAGGGGTTAACCACGTCTCTTTATTGAAATAGGAAACTATTATGCTCATAACTATACCATTAAAAGCGGCCTTCAGGGGGGTGTATCCTGCGATAAGGAAGTAGACTATCCCTATTATCGGAATCAGTAGAAGTCCCTTTTTCTTCAGCAGAGGCATTAATTTAGGTAATTGCTCCTTAGGAAGTCCCTTCAGGCCGAGCCTGGTTGCCTCCAGATGTACCTGAATCATCACCGCAAAATAATACAGAAGGGCGGGAACTATAGCCGCCATGGCTACCTGGATATAGGGGATCCCTAAGAACTGGGCCATTATAAACGCCGCAGCCCCCATAACCGGTGGCATGATCTGTCCGCCTGTGGACGCGACGGCCTCCACCGCTCCTGCGAAGTGATTGGTGTAGCCCACGCTCTTCATCAAAGGTATGGTAAACATACCGGTAGTACAGACGTTAGCGACGGAGGATCCAGAGATAGAGCCCATAAGGCCAGAACTTAAAACCGCTACCTTTGCGGGGCCACCTGTGCTGTGTCCCGCTAAGGCCATAGCCAAGTCTATTATGAATTTACCTAGGCCAGTTTGTTCAAGCACCGACCCAAAAAGTATGAACATAAAAACAAAGGTGGCGGAAACCCCTAGCGGAATCCCGAAAATCCCCTCGGTTCCCAGGTACATATGGTTTATTATCCTCTTGACGGAAAATCCTCTGTGCTGAAAGAGTTGAGGAAAAAACCTACCGTAAAAACAATAGACGATAAAAAAGATAGCGATACATGGTAACACCGGACTGGATACCCTTCTAGTCGCCTCTAGGAGCATGATAATACATATGAAGCCCATCACGATATCCGTCTGCGTTGGCAGCCCCGCCCTGTTGACCAGAGAGTCAAAGTTTATTACCAGATAGAGGGCCGAGTAGGTAGCGACCGCCGCCAGAATATAATCGGTTATAGGTATTTTATTCTTAGGAGAATTCTTTCTCGCAGGATAAAGCAAAAAAACTAATCCCATAACGAAAGCCAGGTGTACCGCTCTTTGCTGTAGAGCCAGTAGTAAACCAAAACCTGAGGTATAAAAGTGGAAGATAGACATAGAGACGGCGATAACGGTTATTAATTTTGCCTGCCAGTCGTCAAACTCCCTGTACCTAGCCTCTGTATCAAACTGTTTTCTTAAATCATCAAGGTCTATAGTCTTATTAACGTCGCTCAAAAAAACCCCTCCTCCTTGATACGATACTAGATCCCCATCAGATAAAGCATCGCAGACCGAGCTTTTAACTCGACAACACATCTACTTTTAGGAACATAGCTAAAGACATCAAACCATCTTCCCGGGGGAAAACGAAGCTGGTTCCTTCCTATGGCATTATCACCTATCCTTAAAACAAGCCTATCGGAGAAAAAACGACCACCGAAGAATCTCATCCATTTCTCGTCTATCGAGAAAAACCCCGTTCGAGACGGCTCGGTGGGCAAACCCGCATTATGAGATTTAACCCTCTCCTCCCATAACCAAATTTTCCCATCGACAAAAACGTATACATCCTCGACCTCGGTCAGCTCTAAGGAGTGGATGTACCTAGTTTCCCACATCTCACCGAGAGCGACTACCCTTTCCCCTCCCATCGATCCTGTGCTGAACTCTATAGATAGCGATGGAAGCGGGACAAACAGGATATAGAAAATAGATAATGTAGAGACAAAAGCCAAAAGAACACCAACTAAACGATTCATCATACCCCCTCCCCAACCCGACTACGATCATTATAGCTCTAGAGACGTTTTTCCACAAGCGAGTTGTCGCAAAAAGCAAATTCTTTCTCCTTATCGTTATATTGAATTTTATTTATTTTGATATTCAATATTTATTTATGTACATAGAAAAACCCCGCAGACTGCCGTTATTACGGCAAACTACGGGGTGGCTGTTTAAAGTTATCTAAAATGGCGGACCTGGGGGGATTCGAACCCTCGACCTACGGCTTAGGAGGCCGTCGCTCTATCCTCTGAGCTACAGGCCCGCATCTCGGACGCAGGGAATCATACCACGATCTGTAAGCAAATTCAAGACCGAAGGACCTTTAAAAAGGGCCATAGAGCCATTTTTTTGGGCGAAGATCTCTTTAGAACGACACACGTCGGTTTTTATCTGTGAGATCAAGGCCTTTGAATCGGGGAAACGGTACATTTGTCTGAGTCGACCTAAAAAGACGACTATCAGATCTCTCCCGTACAGATCACCGGAATAATCTATGAGGTGAACCTCTATTTTATTATCGTCTATATCTCCAAAGGTAGGGTTACGTCCTACTGAGATAGCCACAGGTAGCCATTTATCGTTTACCATAACAGATCCAGCATAAACGCCGGGAGCAGGTATAGCTTTGAAGGATGGAACAGAGATATTAGCGGTCGGAAAACCTAGCTCTCTACCTCGGCATTTTCCGGAGGTAACCACTCCTTCCATGAAAAAAGGATACCCCAAAAGTTTCTCCACCTTTTCAACCTTACCTCTGCTGACGAGGTCCCTTATAGATGTACTGCTTACGATATCACCATCTATCTCAAAAGGAGGTATCACCTGACAGGGGATACCTCTTTCAAGACAAAGATCTTTTATCGTCGACGTATCGCCCTTTCGTTCCTTTCCAAACCTGAAGTCGTACCCTACGACTATCCCAGCAAGAGGTAGTTCGGAGTCTATATACGAAAAAAAGTCAAAAGGCTCCATCGAGGAAAGCTCGGAGGTAAAGGGGAGAGAAAGGACAGAGGGAACATCTAGGATAGCTTCCAGAACCCTTTTTTCATCGGAGGAGAATAGAAGGGAGATCCTCTCGTTGAACAGCACCATTTTAGGATGGGGCGTAAAGGAAACGACGGTCCATCCTGTTCCGTAGAGGTCAGACATAGCTTTAGCTGCGTAAAAAAGCTGTTGATGTCCTCGGTGATAGCCATCGAAAGCGCCTAAAACTATTATCAATGAACTTCACCTCCATCTAGAAAGATGTTTGTCTCTGGGATCAGCATCCCCTTATCTCCGGATATCTCCAGTCTGCAAAAGGAAAATAGGCCGTCTCCGATCGCAATAACGTTTTTACCGCCTCCTATAAAGCCTCTGGATATTACAGCGAGATCAGATATTGGCACCCCTACGCCGTTCTTTACGCCGTCTATCATAGAATTAGGGATACGATAGGAGGGATAAAACTGACACAGAGAATAAACAGAGCTTATACGGTCTAAAAGCTCGTAGGAACTCAGTTTTGAAAGCTCATCGAGAGAAATGCCTCCTGAACGGTTAAAGGGACCTATTGATTCTCTGGTGAGATCTTTAAGGCACCCTCCCCATTCTAACATCTCTCCGATATCCCTGGCTATACTTCTGATATAGGTTCCTTTATGACAGGATACTTTTATATCTATTTCCCCTAAGTCTAGGTCTACCTTTCCTATAGACAGAGAGCTTACGAATATTGGCCTAGAGGGCAGGGTGACCAAACCAGTATTTCTGGACACGAAATGGGCCCTTTTGCCGCCGACCTTTATCGCGGAAATCGATGGAGGCCGTTGCATTCGAATTCCCAAGAAAGACGGAACAACGCTATATACCGTTTCCGTCGAGAGCTGTTGAACCTTCTTCTCCGATAAAATATCTCCTGATTCATCGTCGGTAGAGGTAACTTTACCTAGGACGACCGTCCCTTCGTATTCTTTAGGGAGATCCATAACGTAGGAACATAGCCTGGTTGCTTTTCCTACTAAAATGACCAGCAGACCTTTAGCCGTTGAGTCTAGGGTACCAGCATGACCTACCTTATACCCTCTTCCTAAAGCCCTTTTTACTGCGGACACACAGTCGGTGCTCCTGGCTCCAGCTGGCTTGTCGAGCAATAAAAAACCATTACAGCAAGGGGATGCTTTTGACGACATCGGAAATCACCTCATCGATATTACCTTTTACTCGACAGCCAGAGGCACAGATATGCCCTCCACCTCCCCAAAGGTGGGCTATTTGCTGAACGGACACCTGACCTTTCGATCTCAGACTGACTTTTATCTCCCCTTTGTCTTCGACGAAGAGGAGGGCTACTTCCGTATCCCTTATTCTCATAAAACTGTTTATAAGCGATTCGGTATCGTCTTGATCGGTTCCGGTATCAACAAAATCTTTTTCCAGAAGGTAGGAGTAACAAATGCCTCTGTCCCATTTCAGCCTTTCAAAAGATCTGCCCCAGAGACGAAGCCTCTCTGGAGTATCTCTGTTGTAAAGCTTCTCCAAGATGATGTGGGGCTCGACACCGCAATCGATAAGGCTTGCTATAGCCTTAACGGTATGACTGGTTACGTTAGAGAAAGACAGATTTCCTGTGTCCGTAACTATAGCGACGTAAATAGACTCAGCTATTTCTTTCGTCAAAGTTATTTCCATTAAATGGAAAAGATCATAGATCATTTCCCCGACGGAGGACACGCTACCGTCCACCCAGTTTGCAGATCCAAAGCAGGGATTATCTCCATGGTGATCGATAACAGCTAGCTCCCCTAAATCCATTCCCTTTATTCCTCTTTCAACCGAGCTTACATCGACCGAAATCAGTAGGGGGTCATCGAAAAAATCCTCTTTTACAATAGAGCTTTTCTCGCTATATAGACTAGAAAAGGGTAAGAAAGAGTATCTCTCAGGGAAAGGGTCTCTACCCCACCACAGGACATCTTTACCTAGAGAGATTCCCATCTGAACCAAAGCACTAGCAGAGCCTAAAGTATCTCCATCAGGTTTAACATGACTTATGACGATCCACTTTTTTTTTGACAATAAAAGCTTTTTTAAAGACTCACTAGAGTTCCTCTTCATCCCTGTTCTCAGCCTCGTCTCTGTGCAAACCTATCGCTTTATCGAGTAGAACGTCGATAGACCTTCCGTAATCTCCACTAGCGTCGTAGACAAAGGATAATTTAGGGACCGTCCTCATCCTTAAAGTTTGGGCGATAGAGGTTCTCAGGAAGGTTTTTACCTTTCTAAGGGCCTCCGATACCTCTCTGCGATCCTCGGGTATAAGGGTGGTAAAATAAACCTTGGCAATTTTCAAATCCCTGCTACAGTCCACTCCGGTTATTACCGCTTTTTTAGCGTGTTCAACCTTCACGGTGAACTCAAGAAGCTTTGAAATTTCCCTCTGAAGCTCCTTATTGATCCTCTCCATCCTAAAACCAGCCATAACAAACACCTCTTTTCGTTTTAAGATGACGAGGTCACCAGAGGTACGAATCCCCCGGTGACCTCGTTTTAGCTAAAAGCCTTAAAGATGCCTTTTCTCTTCGACCAAGTCGTAGGCCTCAACAACGTCGCCCTCTTTTATGTCTTGGAATTTAGCGAAGCTCATACCGCATTCGTAACCGGCACTGACTTCAGAAGCGTCATCTTTAAATCTCCTGAGAGCGGAAAGTTCCCCCTCCCAGTAGACTACCCGGTCTCTTATGAGACGGACCTTAGAGCCTCTTTTGATACTGCCTTCCGTAACCATACATCCTGCGACCTTACCGGCTTTAGGGACTTTAAAGATCTCCCGTATCTCCGCCTGTCCTAAGATGTTTTCCCTTACATCTGGGGCTAACATACCCTCCATAGCGGCTTTTATGTCGTCTATAACATCGTATATCACCCTGTAGAGCCTTATCTGGACGTGCTCTTTCTCAGCCATCTTTTTCGCGTTATTGTCAGGTCTTACGTTGAACCCTATAACGATAGCGTCCGATGCGGAAGCTAACATGATGTCCGACTCAGAGAGGCCTCCAACCCCGGTATGAACGACGTTTATACCGACTTCATCGGTAACCATTTTGTTCAAAGAACCGACTAGAGCTTCAACGCTTCCCTGAACATCACACTTTATCAAAAGGTTGACCGTAGGCGTCGCCCCATCCTGCATCTTCGAGTAGAGCTCTTCAAGGGTCATTCTGGGAGACATCTGATTTGCAACTTCCCTGCGCTTCTGGTCTTTGGCGGAAATGGAGTCTCTAGCTTCTTTTTCCGCATCGACTTTGATAAACCGTTCTCCAGGCTGAGGAACATCGCTAAGGCCTAGAATCTCTACAGCTGTGCTTGGTCCTGCTGATTTTAACTGTTTGCCCGAAGCGTTAATCATGGCCCTAATTTTGCCCCATGACGATTCCATTAGGATAATATCGCCTTTTTTAAGGGTTCCTTGCTGAACCAGTACGGTGGCTACAGCACCTTTCCCTTTATCGAGCTCAGCCTCTATGACGACACCTTCAGGGGATACGGTGGGATCCGCCTTGAGTTCCTCCATCTCGGCGACCAGAAGGATCATCTCTAAAAGCTGATCTATGTTTTCCCCAGATTTAGCGGATACATGGACCATAATAGTGTCTCCGCCCCAATCCTCTGGGATGAGACCGTGATCGCTCAGCTGCTGCTTTACCCTGTCCGGGTTTGCCGCTGGTTTATCCATTTTATTAACCGCTACGATAATAGGGACCCCAGCCGCTTTGGCGTGACTGATGGCCTCCATAGTCTGAGGCATCACTCCGTCGTCAGCGGCTACGACCAAAATGGCTATGTCGGTGCACTGTGCGCCTCTTGCTCTCATAGAGGTGAAAGCCGCGTGCCCAGGGGTATCGAGAAAGACGATGTCCTTTCCCTCGTGATGAACCCTGGAGGCCCCTATATGTTGGGTTATTCCCCCAGCTTCTCTTGCGGTAATATTGGTGTTCCTTATGGTGTCGAGAAGGGTTGTTTTGCCGTGGTCGACATGGCCCATAACCGTAACGATAGGGGCTCTTGGCTTTAAGTTCTCCCCTCTGAGGATCGGTTTTTTAAACGTTTTTAACGGAGCATCTTCGACAACTTCAGGACTATCGTCGGACCATTCGAGGTCCAGCTCATAGACCTCCGATAAAACGGATAAGACAGAGTCGTCCACCTGCGCCGAGGCAGGGATCATCATCCCCTTGTTTATCAAAGCCTTTACCGCATCCGATGCAGGCACATCGATGATCTCCGCTAGTTCTTTTACAGACGAGCCTTTAGAAACCTTTATCGACGGTCTGTCGGAGGAAGAATCCTCTTCTGTACTGTTTTTCTTGTCTTTAGCTTTAACAGAATCCTCCACCATTTGGGCTGTATCCACATCCAGAGAACTCATATGGCTCTTTGCCTCTACGCCCAGATCCTCCAAGACCTCCATTAAATCCTTATTGCTCATTTCAAGCATTTTTGCCAGCTCATAGACCCTAATTTTACTCAACGGCCTCTCCCCCTTCTGAAAGTTGACGAACAACCGCTTCGGCCAGCCCTTCTTTCAAGGGAAGGGCCACAATCTGACAGCGGTTAAGGCCAATCGATCTCCCCAATAGGTATCGGTCAATATCGACCATCTGAATAACCCTATCTCTCGAAGACACAACTCGACCGACAGTCGACGCGACAGCGTCGGACCTATCTGAAGCCATAAGAACAACAAAATCTAGCTTATTACCTTTTAAACAGGCAAAGACCCTATCCTGTCCTGCGATCAAAACACCGGATTTTCTAGCCAGTCCCAAAGAAAACAAAGCTGACGAATTAGTGGACGTCATTTTTCCCCCTTATCCAGTCTGCGAGAACAGAATAGATACTCTCTGGGACGGAGATCTTTAAAGCCCTATCAAAAGCCCTAGATTTACGGGCTCCATCTAAGCACACAGAGGAAGGACAGAGATAGGCGCCTCGCCCGTTTAGACGACCGGTCTCATCGAGAGTTACTGTTCCATCAGGAAGCCTTACGATCCTTAAAAAAGCGGAAGGATCTTTCTTTTCCCTACAAAAAACGCACATCCTCGAGTTTTTTGTCCTTTTAGGCATCAGTACCTGCCCTCAGACGAGGTCGTCAAAAAGATCTTGAGAGGTGGGAACTACATCCAAGTCTATCGCCAACGGGTTTATGTCCACCTTCCAACCGGTCAATCTAGCCGCTAGTCTCACGTTCTGACCGGCTTTGCCTATAGCCAGAGAAAGCTGATCGGGACGAGCGAATACTCTGGCGGATTTTTCCTGCTCTAAGACCGGCTCAACACGAACGACCTTAGCGGGAGATAAGGCATTTCTGATATACAGCAATGGGTCTTCGCTCCATATCACGATGTCTATCTTCTCACCCGCAAGATCGTTGCTTATGTTTTTTATACGTGACCCTCCGTTGCCAACACAAGCACCTACAGGATCGACGTTTACGTCCAATGTATTAACCGCTACTTTAGCTCTAGCTCCAGCTTCTCTGACTATGCCATGAATCTCGACGACACCGTCGTTTATCTCAGGGATCTCCAGTTCCATCAGTCGCCTTAACAGTCCTGGATGGGTCCTGGACACCACTATCCTTGGACCTCTTGTGGTTTGGCGTACATCCAGGAGGTAGAACTTAAACCTACTGCCAAGGTCGTAGGTTTCCCCGGCTATACGCTCTTCTCTAGGCAACATAGCCTCAGTTCTCTCGTTTATCCTTACCAATATTTGATCGTTTTCCGACTTGAAGACGATTCCTGTAACGAGATCGCCGACCTTCTCCGCAAACTCGTTGAAGATAATCTCTCTCTCGGCGTCCTTAAGTCTCTGTATTATAACCTGTCTAGCGGTTTGGGCAGCTATACGTCCAAAACTTTCAGGAGCAGTTTCAATCGACGTCCTTATTACGTCCCCCTCGACCAACCCAAGATAGCCTAAGGCAGTTGCCTCCTCAGGAGATAACTCTGAATCAGGGTTTTTTACCTCATCTACGATTCTGCGAATCTCGAAGATAGAGATCTCCCCAGTCGATCCGTCGATACGTACCTCTGGATCGATATTTTTCTCCTTGAACTTTTTATAGGCAGAGGCAAGGGCCGCTTCTATGCTGGACAGAATAACCGATTCGGATAATTTCCTTTCTTCGGCCATTTGAGTTAGGGCACGAACAAAATCCAGTCCGAGCTGCATTTTACCGCTCCTCCTTTAAATCATTTTTTTTGCTCTTTTTTTGCCTTTGAGATCCACCTTTTTTCGGTTGCTTATCGGGCTTATACACGAGCTTTGCCGATAACAACAGCGAAATAGGGACCTCTAGAGGACCCTCATCAGAAAGGACAATTACCGTATCGCCCTCTACCGAATCTATTTTTCCGGTAACTCTCCTACGTCCCTCCAGAAGCTCTCGAAAGCGAAGAGAAGCGGTCTGGCCTTCAAATCGTCTAAAATCGTCGACAGTACACAGAGGACGTTCCAGACCTGGTGAGCTTACCTCCAGATAGTAACGTTCCTCTAGGAGGTCCTGTCCCCTTTCCTCCAGGGTTTTGTTGATTTTTCTTGCGACGATTTCACAATCCCTGACGGATATCCCGCCTAAAGAGTCAATGTAGACCCTGAAGAACGGAGAACCGGATTCTTTTTTTATCTCAAACCCCACAAATTCGTATCCAAGAGCTTCTACTATGGAACGAATTTCTTCGTGTGAGAAATGCTGTCCCTCCATGAATATACCTCGACTCCTTTAGCTTATGATTACATAAAAAACGAAGAGTGGGGAGCCCCACTCTTCTTTCTCCAGGATGATCGGCCCATTTTCCGACCAAGTATAACACGCATCGATAGACCCTACAACATCACTCCATCAGCTCCGACAGGAAATCTCCCCACCATAGGTCTACGGTGGAGATAAAATCCTCTTCCGGAGGAAGGCGAAGCTCTTGGTCGGACGTAACATCCTCTTCGAGGCTGTCCAAATCATCCAGCCCCATCCAGTAAGAGCATGTCACGTCGTTTAACCTCCTAAAGCACCTCGCTTTTTTGAGCGACATCGTAGGGCCTCCTATCGATCAGTCTACCCAGTAATTAGGGGCTTCCTTGGTGACAACCACATCATGAGGGTGGCTTTCTTTTACCGATGCGGAGGAAATCTTCACGAATCTAGCGTTACTATGGAGTTCCTCTATATCACCAGCCCCAACATAGCCCATACCGGAGCGTATGCCACCTATCATCTGGAAAATCATGTTGCTAGCCGATCCTTTGTAGGCAGCAAGACCTTCAATTCCCTCAGGGACAAGCTTGTTCTCCTTTGCCCCTTCCTGGAAATATCTATCCTTGCTACATCCGCCTTTCATAGCACCGAGAGAACCCATTCCCCGGTAGCTCTTGTAGGAACGACCTTGATAGATAATGACCTCCCCAGGACTCTCCTCTGTTCCAGCCAGGAGCGATCCTATCATCACACAATCCGCGCCCGCTGCCAAGGCTTTAACAGCATCACCGGAATACCTTATTCCCCCGTCTGCGATAACCTTTACTCCTTTAGGTCCTGCGACGGAGGCGACGTTGATAACTGCTGCTAGCTGTGGGACTCCTATCCCAGCGATTATCCTTGTGGTGCATATAGATCCAGGACCAACTCCTACCTTAACGGCATCTACGCCTCTCTCTATCAGAGCGAGGGCAGCGTCGGCGGTAGCTATATTGCCTGCGATCAAGGATAAATCTGGATGCCTTTTTCTTATTATATCCACAGTGTCAAGGACTTTTTTAGAGTGACCATGGGCGGTATCCACCACGATGACGTCGACTGAAGCCTTAACTAGAGCGTCTACCCTATCGAGGACGTCGGTAGACACACCTACAGCAGCGCCGACTCTCAGTCTTCCGTTTCCGTCTTTGGCTGCATCGGGAAAGTCCTTTACTTTTTGAATGTCTTTTATCGTGATAAGTCCCTTTAAGACACCGTTATCATCAACTATAGGTAGCTTCTCTACTTTATGTTTCATCAGTATCTGTTGAGCGTCCTCAAGGGTAGTCCCCTCAGGAGCTATTATAAGGTCTTTAGAGGTCATAACCCCCGATATCGGCTGGCTATAATCGTTGATGAACCTCAGATCTCTGTTGGTTATTATACCCACAAGCCTGTTGCTACCGTCGACTATAGGAACTCCAGATATATGGTAATGGGACATGAGCTCCTGGGCCTGAATCAAATTATCCTCAGGGTGCAGGAAGAAAGGATCGACGATAACTCCCGACTCGGATCTCTTAACCTTATCGACCTCTTTGACCTGCCCTTCTATCGAGGTGTTTCTGTGGACTATGCCAATTCCACCTTCCCGAGCTACTGCGATGGCCAACCTGCCTTCGGTGACCGTGTCCATAGCGGCACTACAGATTGGAATGTTCAACTTTATCTCAGGGGTAAGCCAGGTATCTACCTTGACATCTCCAGGAAGAATCTCGCTGTACCGGGGCTCGAGGAGAACGTCGTCAAAGGTAAATCCTTCGTAAGAAACAAATTTTTCGATCATATCAATAAGGGCCTCCTAACTTTTTTCTGTCCAGACATAAATTGTAAGCATTATAGACGATTTCTCCTGTAACGCAACCTGGATATTTTTTTTGCCGTAACAGATGCGTGACAGGTCATACAGAGACCTTCCCCTACAGCACCGACACCTTCACCAGATTTAATTTTTAAATTTATTTTATAGACATTTTTACCCCAGGCTTCGTTCAGTTTATCTTTTATCTCTTGAACCCTATTGCCTATTCTGGGAAGCTGGGCATTTAGGACAACATCGACCCACTGCACATCCCAGCCTTTATCGAGAGCCATAGCTATAACTTTAAGCAAAAGAGCGTAGCTGTCAGCATTCTTATAAGAGTCGTCGCTGGCGGGAAAAAGTAAACCTATATCGGGCAAACCAGCCGCTCCCAGGATACCGTCGGCGATAGAATGACAGATTAAGTCGGCGTCCGAATGGCCTGCGAGGCCGAGAGGAGAGTCAAACTCAATCCCTCCTAAAATTAGAGGTCTTCCAGGAACTAGTGGATGAACGTCAAACCCCAGCCCTATCCTTAGATCAGGACCAGAAACGATATCTTGAGCTATATTCCAGTCTTCTTCAGTTGTTATCTTAAAATTGCTTTTCTCTCCAGGAACAGTCACTATATTTCCCCCAGACTCAAGCCAAGCCTCTGCCTCATCCCTAAAACCATCTGCATTTTGCTTTAAAATATTTAACAAGGATAATCTATGAAAAACCTGAGGGGTCTGAGTCGCCAAAAGGGAATCTCGATTTACTGCGTCTAGAGAACCGTCGGAGTTTATCTTTTTTACAGCGTCGTCGATAGGCAATACAGGTATGGCCCCTTCGTCAGTAGAGACCGAATCCATCAGCGACCGACATAGATCCGATGATGCAAAAGGTCTTGCTCCATCGTGGATCAAGACCCAATCGGAACTACACGCCTCTAACCCTTTTATTACAGATAGCGCCCTAGTAGATCCACCTGAAGTTATAAAAAAATCTGAATTGTCGCCAGTCAAGATGTCTTCGCTGTCCTCGGGAAGGACGAGAACTATCTGGTCGATCGTAAGGGATCTAGCGAGATCCAACGACCACTCCCATACCTTTTTATGACCTAAAGAACGAAACTGTTTAGGGGTTCCTCCAAGTCTAGTCCCCTTCCCTGCTGCCATTATGAGAAATCCCCATGAACCACTCATTCGTCGACTTCCTTTCGGACCTTTCCAAAAACCATTCGACCGGCAGAGGTCTGAAGCATAGAGGTCACCACGACCTCGACCCTGTGACCTATATAGTCCGCTCCGTCCTCTACGACAAGCATAGTCCCGTTTTCCAGATACCCCACCCCTTGGTGGTATTCCTTGCCCTCCCTTATTACGTCTACAACAGCCACCTCTCCAGGCAGAAGCGAGGGCTTTAGGGAATTAGATAGGTCGTTGACGTTGAGAACGACGATATCCCTGATCTGGGCTACTTTGTTTAAGTTATAATCTGTAGTTAGTATTTTGCCGTCAATTTTTTTAGCCAAAGCGATAAGGCCGTTATCGACCAGATCGACATCAAGCTCCTTTAAACCGATTTCCATTATGGAAATGTCGAGGTGAGGTATTTTCTGGAGGGATTTTACTACGTCCAAGCCTCTTCTACCTCGAGTTCTCTTATTAGGATCCCTCGAATCGGCTACCGCTTGAAGCTCCGCCAGGACAAACCGAGGGAGGATTATAGGGCCCTCGAGGAAACCGGTTCTCGCTATGTCCAAGATCCTTCCGTCTATAATCACGCTTGTGTCTAAAATTTTACCGGACACAAACTCCATAGGAGATTCCTCCATACCATCGTCCGACCCACTGGAGGATCTGTCCTTTTTAAGGTTAAGTCTCTGTCTAAGCCCTATCACCAAGGAGAGAGCACCTCTTATATCGTGCTGACGCTGAACGAAAAGCCTAGCCAGAACGTATCCGATCACTAAGTTAAGGAAGACGGCTATATAGGGGCCAACGGGAAGGCCAGAGAAAGGCATTGCAACCAAATTAGCCAGAATAAGGCCGATAAAAAGTCCGGTCGTAGCAGCTGAAATATCCTGCCAACGGGTGCTTTGAAGGTGCTTTTCAAACAAAGTTCCGATAAGGCCGAGAATTCTCAAGAAGACAGGAGCGATAAGAAATCCCATAGAACCACATAAAAACACAAATACGCCACTTAAAATAAATTTGCTCAGGAGTCGCTCCGTTCCTATCCATTCGGAAAGATGTGGAACCATAGATAGAGCCAGCTGATATCCCGCTATTCCCCCAAGAAGGGCCAGCAAGACACGACATATAAATCTCATTATCTTGATAAGTCCATCGGTCATTTGATCACCCCTTTCCATTCGAAAGAGTTATTTTATATAAACTCGAGATTCCATCGCCGCATGGAGGGTTACTCTGTCGGCAAATTCGATGCTACCGCCGACAGGCAATCCGTAAGAGAGCCTGCTTTTTTTTACATCAGGAAACTCCCCTAAAGAGGACAAAACCGAATGATAAGTCATATCCCCTTCAATCCGTGGGTTTGTGGCTATAATAACCTCCTCTACTTTATTTTTTTTGATGGTAGATATCAACTTAGAGAGACTCTCCTCCGGTATATCAGTCCCGTCAAGCGGGGAAACCGTCCCACCAAGGACATGATATATGCCGTCAAAAATGCCAGCCTGCTCTATGCTGAGCAGGTCCTCTACCACCTCGACTATACAGAGAACCTTTTTATCCCTCATAGGGTCGGAGCATATATTACAAGGCTGTGAATCCGTTAGGTTTCCGCATATCTCGCAACTAAATAGATCTTTTTTTAAGCTCAACAAAGCTCCAGCCAAATCCGACGAGTAGCTTTCAGGGGCCTGAAAAGAGAAGAACGCCATCCTGCGGGCGCTCTTCTCTCCAACTCCTGGAAGTTTCTTTAAAAGGGCAACAAGTCGCTCAAAAGGAACGGGAAGAGACACTTTAAAGACCTAACCCTAAAGCCCCACCTAGTCCACCGGTAACCTGTCCCATCTTACTCTGGGCTAACTCTTGCCCCTTTCGAATAGCGTCTCCTACTGCAGCAAGGACCAAGTCCTCTAACATCTCGACGTCTTTAGGATCAACTACCTCTGGAGATATACGGACGGATATCAATTCCCCTTGACCGTTAGCCACGGCCTTAACCATACCACCACCGGCGTTTCCCTCGACCCTTTCGTCCGCCAAGGATGCCTGAATTTGTTCCATCTGGGCCTGCATCTTCTGAGCCTGCTTCATTATGTTATTTAACTTCATGTTATTTCCTCCAAGTCTATTTATGATGATAGGGAGAATTCTGTTTTATCATCGCTGCCCTATAGATTTGCTCGCACAAAAATAACAGACACATCTCGTGGGTCATAGTCATGCTGGAGAGCGATAGCTTTTCATTTGATCTAAGGTGAACCTCTTCCCCAACCCCGAAGGGACCGCCTATAACGAAAACAATCTTGCCAGGTGTTTCTTTCAGCTGTAAAAATAAGCGATCGGAAAAACTTTCGCTGGACAAACTGACACCCTTTTCGTCGAGAAGGATAACATGGTCTCTCGGGGATATAGCCTTCAAAAGGGATTTACTCTCAAGCTCAATAGCCTTGATGGCCCCTTTGCCTCTCGAGAAATCGGGCAAAAAATCGACGCCAGCGGATAAGCCCATCCCTAACCGCTGAAGATAAGACTCAGATTGCTTTTTAACAAACACATCTTTGGGCTTCCCTACGGCTAAGACCTGTATTTTCATGCTCTTCGCTTCTTCTTTGTTAGTTTTTTTATCGAAAATCGCTCTTGCCTTTCTCGTTCCGATATGGTTTCCATTATACGCCTTCTCTCCTGAATCAAGGAAGGCAACAGCGAATATTCTAACGTATTTATTTTTAAGTTGGTTTTTTTAAGCTCCCGCTCGAAAGCCTGTATTTTGCCTTTTAGGGTCACATATTCCCATAAAACCGATTCGCATTTAGAGATAAAGAACAGCAGTTCTTCCATGTAGATGGACACCAAAGCGGGGTCCATAGCCATCGACAGCTTTGTCCTCTCATCCAAAGATTTAGGAGAAAAGTCCGTATAGCTAAATCCTAAAATTGACTCTTTTACGGCGAAAAGAGTCAACGGGGAACGCTGTAACCCTAAGAGCTGTATCGCCTCCGCCCCATCGTAGGCCCTTACTAGACCGTAAAGGGTGGAGATTTGAGAGCACAGAAGATTAAATTCTTTCTTGATGGATTTAAATTTTTTCTTCTCTCCCTCCATCGATCTCATAAGAGCATCCCTTTTCTTCTCAAGAAGCCCCTTTCCAAAGGTAACATTCCCTATCTGAGAGGAAACCTCTAGAAGACGATCTCTTGTGGCGGAGAAGGACATTTACCTTGCCCGCCTAGAGACCAAATCGGAAGGAAGTTTAAAGAGCTCCTGATCTGGAAGGACTTTCAACGCGTCCCATGACCGATCAAAAGTCGACTCTATAGAGATATCCGAATCTCCTTGATCGATAAAGATGTCGTCAAAAAGCCTGCCGAACTCTATGTATTTATGCTCGAGATCGGTTAGCCCCTCATCTCCAACGATGAGCCTTAATTTCACAAGTTCTCTGGCTTTAGAGTACGATGCGTAAAGCTGATCGGCCATCGCTCGATGATAGCTAAAGGTCTTTCCTCTACCGATACCTTTATTCATGAGTCGACTCAGGCTGGGCAATACATCTACGGGAGGAAAAATCCCTTTGTCCGTCAAGTCTCTTCCCAGCACGATCTGCCCCTCGGTTATATATCCAGAGAGGTCTACCACCGGATGGGTCATGTCGTCATCAGGCATGGTGATTATCGGAATCTGGGTTATGCTTCCCGAATTACCCTCTATACACCCAGCTCTTTCGTATAGCTCCGCAAGGTCTGAATACATGTATCCAGGATATCCTCTTCTCCCTGGAACCTCCTCTCGAGCGGCACTGACCTCCCTGAGAGAGTTACAGTAGTGAAGCATATCGGTCATAACCACCAAGACATCGTAACCCTTTTGAAACGCAAAATATTCAGCGACCGTGAGGGCCATTCGAGGCGTCAAAAGCCTTTCCGCTGCCGAATCGCTGGCGAGGTTTACGAAGAAAACCCCCTTTTCCAGGGCACCGGTCTCTTCAAAGGAGTCCATAAAAAACTGGGCCTCCCTTTTGGTTATCCCCATAGCGGCAAACACCACGAGAAACTGTCTGTCCTTATCTAACGATCTGGCTTGTTTTACTATCTGAGCGGTGAGACGGTTTGCAGGAAGACCAGGTCCGGCGAAAACAGGTAGTTTTTGGCCTTTAACTAAAGTATTCATCATATCAATAGAGGATATACCGGTCTGTATAAAGGACTGGGGGCTGCTCCTTCTAGCGGGGTTGATAGGTAAACCAGAGACAGGTAGCCTGTCTTCGTAAAACAGGAGCTCCTTGCCGCTCCGATCCTGCCCTCTGCCGTTCAGTACCTTTCCTATCAGCCCACTACCGACAGGTACTTTAAATACGCTACGATCCATCCATACGGTAGTTCCTCCAGTACCTAACCCCATAGATCCATCGAATAGCTGGATAACGCAGAGATCTCCGTCTATCTGTAAAATCTGGCCTTGACGCTTTCGCTTGCTGTCCTCTATCGTTACCAATTCCCCATAACCGGCGTTCTGAACCCCTTCGACAAACAGAAGAGGCCCAGCCATTCCAGATATTTTAGAATAGCCCTCCCTATACAGTTTCATCGGAAATCACCACCGTAGAGCTCTTTATGTCTTCCTTTAGGCTATCAAGCCATAAAACAAAGCTCTGTCTAAGATCATTTGGAGTTAAACCTCTAAGGGATAACAGGTCTCTGATAATAGGTCTGTCGTAGACAAAATCACAGCTAAGCCCAGAGGATATCGCATCTAAAACGACCCTATCGAGATCCCTAAGGCAAGACATAAGAGCCTCTTGATTTTTTATAGAACAAGAGGCATCTGCAGGGTCGAAAGCGTTTTGCTGAAGGTAGACAGCTTTGATTATATCCACAAAAGCGAGAGTCCATTTGTCTCTCTCGGATAGGCCATCTCTGCCTACCAACTGGACCAAACTCTTAAGGGCCTTTTCGGATGAAAGTTTTTCCTTTAGAAAAGATCTGAGGGTGTGCCAATCGGGAGAGACTTCGCAAAAAAACGCCTCAAGCTCTTTATCATAAAGGCTGTAGCTTTGATTCCAGTTGATAGAGGGGAAGTGTCTTTGATGAGCTAGAGATTTGTCCAAAGCCCAAAAGGTACCGGAAAGCCTCAAGCTAGCTTGAGTAACAGGCTCAGAAAAATCACCTCCCGCCGGAGAAACAGCGTTTATAACCGTTATAGCCCCCTCTCGGTTAGGTTTTCCCAGAACCGAGGCCCTGCCAGCTCTCTCGTAATATTCAGCGAGCCTAGTGCCAAGATAAGCCGGATATCCCTCCTCCCCGGGCATCTCCTCCAGCCTTCCTCCTATCTCTCTGAGAGCCTCCGCCCATCTAGAGGTAGAGTCCGCCATTACCGCCACCGATAACCCCATATCTCGGTAATATTCAGCCACCGTCATACCAAGATAGACGCTGGCCTCTCGCGCAGCAACAGGCATATTAGAGGTATTTGCGATAAGGACCATTCTCTCCATAAGAGGAGCGTCTCTGTAAGGATCCTTCAAGGATGGAAACTCCTCCAGGACCTCGGTCATCTCGTTTCCTCTTTCGCCACAACCTATATAGACTATAACGTCTGCGTTGCACCACTTAGCTACCGATTGTTGGGTAACGGTCTTACCGGTTCCGAATCCTCCAGGCAAAACCGCCGCCCCTCCTTGAGCGACGGGAAAGAGGGTATCCAGAACTCTCTGTCCGGTTATCAAAGGACTGGACAAAGGGAGTCTTTCCAGTATAGGACGAGCCCTTCGGACATCCCATCTTTGAACCATAAAAAGGTTTATCTCATCGTATATAGCGACAGGATAATCCAGATCGTAGTCCCCTTCAGGAGCTATATAGGCCAGAATTCCACCGTTTTGGTCAGGTGGCACAGTTATTAAATTCTCAATCGCCTGACATTCTCTAACCACTCCGATAACATCCCCCGGAGAAACCCTATCGCCGGATGATACCATAGGTATAAAATGCCACTTTTTGCTATGATCTATAGAGGGAATTAATTTACCTCTTTCCAAAAAATCTCCATCAGCGCCTAAGGTCCTTAAAGGTCGTCCTATTCCGTCGAGGACGGAACCAAGGAGTCCAGGACCAAGCTCTACAGACAAGAGCTTTCCCGAAAACAATATAGTGTCCCCGACGGAAAGACCATCAGGGGTCTCGTAAATCTGTATGTCCACAAGCTTGCCTTTGACCCTGACTATCTCCCCTAGAAGCATCTGAGGACCTACGTAAACAACTTCATACATCAACACGGAAAAATCTACTATAGTCTTTACAACGGGACCGGCTATACCCCATATACTGGACTTATTGTTCATAGCTTTCCTCCTCGATCGAAAGGGTTGGAAGAGAAACCCATAGGGGACTCTCCATCTCCTCCAGCTTCTCCTTTAGCGGTAAAGGCAACTGCCGAAACCACTGATCTTCGACCATAACACAGCCGATATTTTTCCTTGAAAGAATTTCAGGGAGAATTCGAGGTAGTTCTAGTGGATCCTCACAGGGCATAGGTATTATCCCTAAGATACCCCAAAGGTCTATAAAAAATCGCCTTCCCAGGACAATCGCGGTTACTTCCTTATTGATAGCCGACATATCTTAAAGTCTCCATAGTAAATTCCTAATTCTATCGGGGGCAAGATTAGCTGATAGTCCAACAGCTAAGATCTCCATGTTACGCCACTCGAGAATTTGACGGGCCATATAGGCTATAGCCACCCCTATTCCTAAAATATCGAGTCGGAAAAGAGCTATCTGCCATTTCAAAAAGTCGAGTTGTAGCTTTCTACCAAGCTCGGGAAAAGACCGGCTAGATAGCTTTAACGAATCATTCCAGATAGTGTCGGACAAAAGGTCGGCAATAGAGCTAGATCTTTCAAAGATATCCGGGGTTATGGTTCCCCCATCGAGATAATCCCAGTGTTGACCTATATCTTTATTCCTGCTGAGAGATTTTCTAAACCATATTTGAATATTCCACAGATCTACAGATCTGCCGACGAACTCTCTAACCTTATCCTCTCCAGGAGAAAGGCCATTCAGCGGTTTTAAAGACCATGAAATAATCTCGGACATATAACATCTCTCTGCGATCATGAAATCAGAGCTTTCGATAAAGGCCTCAAGGGAATGGGCTAAAGGAATCGCCGTAGGCTCGCTGCTCGTATAGCACCTTTCCACCGCTTCCATCGGCGAAACGCATTCCCTCCATAGGGAATCGAAGAAAAAACTACCTAAAGGGCCATAATCGTGCCATTGAGGCTGACCGGAACGATTGTCCCTTTCGGTAAACCTGCGGAGCAATATCCTGGCGTTAAACATATCTCCTCTGACAGACAGAACCGGAATAAGCTCTTTCGCTTCTCCTGTCGAGAACTCGAAAACCGATCTAAGCCTCTCCGAAGCCCCAGACGTAGTCGCCCTCTCTATTCGTTCCAAAATAGATGATTTAGCGGTGACAAGCTCTCTCCTGTAATGGGAGGCATAAGGCCCCTTCAACATAACCTGTTCTAAGCCATAAAGATCCTCATCAGACATAGAGTCGAAAAAAGAGGGAGCGTAGAACGCTCCCCACCTTCCCCTAAGACGAGCATTAAGATATCCGTAATCTCTCTGAGATGAACTCGTGTTTTTCCAGTACCTCATCAAACATGATCGCCAACTCTCGAACGATTTCGGGGAAAAGCCTCTCGAGCCTTCCTCTATAGGTATTCTCAAAAATAGCTCCCCCTTCCTCATCTATCGCAATACAACCGCCCCATCGATCGAGAGTTCCTCCCTGTACCTTATATCCCTTTGAGGACAAGGATTCAACTTGGCTCGGAGGAACTACGACCGTCGAGGAAGCCCCGGCTTTTTGGACGACCTCGGAGAGCAACCTTTCTAACGAATCTTTATAGCTATCCGAGGCAAGCAACGAATCCAGCTTAGACTCTATCATTGACCTAACTCGATCGCAAAGCTCAAGCTGAAGCCCCTCTATTGCCTCAAGGATCTTTCCTCTGTGTTTTGACACCAGAAAAGCCTCTTCCTTTGCCAAAATCCTGGAATGCTGCTCCAAAATATTTCCGATCTCCAACTCCACTTCGTTCCTGCGGAGGGCTATCATGTCGGCTATTTGATCCTCAACCTGAACCTTTAGTTTCCTAAGCTCTTCTTCTCCTTCAGTTCTCAGAGATAGGATAAAAGCCTCCAGATCAGAACTTTTTTCCATTATGCCCTCAAGCAAGTTGCAGAATTATCATTATAGCCACAACGAAACCTAATATAACCATAGTTTCAGGTATCGCCTCAAGTATTATCATTGTACCCGATGTTTCTGGCTTCTCCGCTATAGTTCCAGCAGCAGCGCTTCCTATCTTAGCCTGAGCAAGAGCGGTAGCGATAGAAGGGACACCTACCGCTAGAGCTGCGGCAAAGGCTATAAGAGCTTTTTCCATCAATAATTCCTCCTTTTTTTGGAGAAAGGTTTATACTGATTGCCTCCTCCGGCGTAAAACTTCCCCATAAACTCAACGTAATGAAGCCTGGCAGAATGGAGCCCCGATTCCGCTGTGGCCAGTACGAAATTCAAAAGATGTATAGCTAGAGCTATAAAAATTCCCAGGAACGATACCCCGAGAACGTCCACAAATTTAGAGGCCACCATAGCCAGTATAGCGGAGGAGAGCCCGATAGCTCCTATCCTGACGTAGCTTAGGATACTCCCGAAGGAACTCATCGCCTCCACCGCTCCTCCAATACCTCCACCGACAACCAGGAGAGCTAAACCAACGATTAGCACCCCTATAGAAAAAGAAAAAAAAGCTTGGGGAATAACTCCCTTGATGGAGCAGAGCAAAACAACCATGGAAAGGATGATAATTCCGTTGCCGGCCTTCTCCATCCAGATATGACGATTATTGTTCTTAATCCCATCGATGACCCCTAGACCTAATCCTATGAGTATATGTCCTAAGCCTAATGCTATTGTGAAAGACAGAACAGGAATTACCGCATGAGATCTCTCGACCCACAACGGATGAAGGCCAAACACCCTGTAGGCAAAGTCACCGAAAAACTCGCCGTAGGCGACTCCCCATAATATGCTCCAGACAGACACAGAAAACAGTACGAAGGATAGGTCAGAAACTACCTTCTTTTTAGCCCTACTCCTTATGAACCATGACAATAACGCCAAAATTATACCGTATCCTCCATCTCCAACGATGCAACCGGCGAAAAAAGGGAAAAAAATACCTATCATAACGGTAGGATCGGTGCCTCTATAGTGAGGAGTCGGAACTAGCTTTAAAAATATCTCAAAGGGCTTAAAAATACTGGAATTATCGAGAGCGGTCGGCACTTTAAACCATTCATCGGAAGCGGGATATCTCCATCTTATAAGGACCTCATCGCCGAAAGTCCCCTTGATCCTCTTACAGAACTCATCTCTATCGTTCTCAGGAAGCCATCCCTCTAGCAAAAACGTTGACCCCATATTATAGGAGCCTTGTTCCGCTACTAGCTGCTCAAGCCTTTCGTCTATCAGTATAAAAAGACAACCTAACTTAGCCCCCCACTCGGATCTAACCCTATTTAGGGTGTCTTCGAATTCCTTTTGCCGAGCAGGGAGTTCTGAAATCGCTTTATCCATATTCTCCATGGACTTAAGGAGGCTATCGTTCTTACTAGAAACCGGAGGAGTCCACAAAAGCCCCTCCTTTGACATACATTCCGACATGATATCCCCTAGCTCTACAGGAACAGCCAAGGACAATAGCCCCTCTTTTTCTCCTACAGGAGAAAAGTGATGCCTTATATCGGGAACCCGTCCTATCCCTGTCCACATTCCGTTAAGAGCGACCTGCAATCGACCGATAACCTCTCCGACGGTATCGGATTTTACCCACCAAAGGGAGACACTACGATTTTCCCTCGAATGTTCCTCGATAAAGGATCTAAATTTAAAGGTTAAATCCTTGCTTTTCTTTAGTTTGTCCTTTAGCCTATCCAAGTCGTCTCTTTTGCTAAATAAATCTGAGAGTTGCGCCTTGAAGTGATCGAGGCTTCCGTCTATCTCCGATATTACCTCAGGGAAGGGCAGTTTTAGCTTGTCGTCGACGACTTTAAGGTCATCATCTTTTATCCGATCCCATCCGTTCCATTCGAGAAGCTCAATCATCCCCATCAGCTTAGCTCTAAGCAGTCTCAAGCTATCGGCGTCTTTTGCGCTTATCCTCGCAGAGTCGCTGTACTCCAGGTGTATGATACCTTCTTCGTGAAGAAAGGAGACTATCTCTCTCTGTTTTGACATAAGTCCCCACAGGGCAACTCTGACCATCTTCTTTATCAACGTCGCCCCTCCTCATCGACATGAAGCCCCGACAGGACGAGAAAAAACCTATCCACAACCCCATCTAAGGATAGCTCATCAAGTGAGTTTTTTAGTTTGTCTATCTCCGCTAAAGCCTCGACGTAGAGCTTTTCCTGGGCTATGGCCACCTGTTCCAGCTTATCGGGCAATTCCGCCTCTATTTTTTTAACGGTATTACAGGCCATTTCATCCAGTTTCTCTCTGGCCATATCTACCTCATTCATAATTTCCGATCTTCTAAGCTCAAACTCCAATGAAAGCTTTTGTTTCTCCTCCTCTAGCCGGATAGACTCCGTCCATTCTCTGTCGATATCGTTGGATTTAATACCTGGTTTATGCACCTTTAGAGCCACCTTCCATTAAAAACTCACAGAAGGCACCTCTTTCGATTACTCCAACCAGTTTTGACGAATCAACGACCGGAAGTCTCTTTATCTGTTTTCTTAACATTAGATCCGCCACGGTCATTATATTAGTTTGAGGAGACACAAATACAGGTTCTTTGTGCATAATGTCCCTAACCTGGGAATCCTTCATCGCACCAAATCGCTGAAATAAAATATTTTCCTCATTGCCTAAAAAAGAGCTCTGAGCCAGGATCTCTAGATAAGTTGGGATAGTAGGCCTCAGGATATCCGATTCGGAGAGATATCCTACCAATCTCCAATCTTCATCTATCACCGGCAACCCTGAAAGACTGTGGCTGTAGAGGACGTGAATAGCGTCCAAAAGCCTGTCATCCTCCATCATCGCCGTAAGGTCCCTGCTCATAATATCCTCAGCTACGAAGTTTTTCATCTTTTTTATCACCGTCCCCGAGACCTATTTTCTCCAAAAGAACCATAAGCACAAAAAGCCCTAAATCCAGATCCTGCCGAAGCCTTTTAGGCTCCTGGATAAGCCTATAAAGCCACTCCATACCGATTTTTTGCCATCCCGCTGGAGCTCTCTTGAGTCGCCCTGACACCACGTCTAGGCTTCCTCCAACCCCTACACCGACAACTCCATCCATATCAGGAAGATACTTGTCCAGCCAGACATCCTGTTTAGGCATGCCTAAAGCGACGAAAAGGACCTTCGCACCGGAGTCTTTGATCTCCTGAACTACATCAAGATCCTCTTCCTCGGAGAAATAACCATCCCTTGATCCTGCGACGACAAGGCCAGGATAAAGTTCAGTTAGCTTTCTTCCCGCTTCATCGGCTACTCCAGGCTTGCTCCCTAATAGGTAAACCGGCCATCCCTCAGCTGCCGACAACCTGCTTAATCCGTGCATAAAATCTATTCCTGCAACTCGTTCAACTACAGGAACCCCCAACAGTCTCATAGCCCAGACCAACCCAGCTCCATCGGGAAGAGTCAGCCAGGAACGTTTCACCACATCCCTGTATATTGGGTCTTTTCGAGTACGATAGAGGGATAGGGCGTTAGCGGTAACCACCATAGCGGAGGGCTCTAGGTTTATAATTCTGGATCTAGTCTTTGACAGTGCATAATTCATAGAGATACCGTCCATAGGTATTCCCCACATGTCCGACGAATCCCTGTAAGACCTAGCCCCTCTAGCGCAGGTGATTCCCACAAAAGAGGAAACTCCAAGGATAAACAGCAGAATTGGCTTATTACTATCGTCGATGCCCATCTGGACAAAGGACACAATCGCTCCTATGGAGAGACAGAGAAATGTGACGAACTTCACCGCTTTAGGGTGATCTATCCCTTTATCTATCATCCGATGATAGATGGAAATCCGCCCCCACCCCTTTACCGGAAGAGCCTGGGCTATGAAGCTCAGAGAGGCTTCCGCTATCGGCAGAGCGTAGAGCCCCATAGGTATAACCATAATAGCGGTAAAGGTCACGCCTTTCGAGACACCTACTAGAGATGCCCCTGCTACGATTATCCCCCAAAAAGCAGCTAGAGGCCGTCCTAACTGTCTATAGTTGTGCCCTAGACGACTCCAGAAAACGGCGGTAAATGAAAGTCCGGCAAGGGACATTAAAAAACCTCCCGCAAGAGACTGGCCGGACAGCGAAGAAACCAAAAGTGCTAGAGAGAACCCTACTCCAAGCAGATGGCCCGCCAATCCAGGAATATAATCCAGTTTCTGAAAAAGCAGAGGAAACAAGGTCACCCAAACAGCGGTCAACAGAAAAGAGCTGTAGTGCGAAAGATAGAGGTATTCACCGTTGGATAATCCTATAAAATAGATCCTAGGTCCCATAGCGGCAAAACATAAGCCAACTGCCCCAAGAAGCCAGGATAAATTTTTACCTGGAGATGTATGTTGAGCCATTCCAATGACCGCACCTAATGTGGCCATCGCAACCACTACTTTTATAGGTTCACTGCCCGACCAAAGGGCGAATAGAATCCACCCTGCGACCAAGGACAGGTCTCTCATGTAGAAATACCTCTCCCTCGACAAGGACCTTCTATATATTTTTTGAAGAAAAAAAGACGCTACGACCAAGCCCATGAGGGCAAATATAGCGTACGCAATAACATTATTCATGGCGAGTCCCTCCCTAAAATTCACAAGTAGGCACTAAAAAAAGACCTCCTCACCATGCCATTGTACCAGCGGATCTATCCTTTTTCCACAACGCCGCCGATCTAAAGGGATCGGCGGCGTTGTCCCCCTTAAAGCGGGGAAATCTCCTTTATCCCACCCATGTAGGGGATCAGGACCTCTGGCACCTCGATCGAACCGTCCGATCTCTGATAGTTTTCCATGACAGCGATCAAAGCCCTTCCGATAGCGATACCGGAGCCGTTGAGGGTATGGACAAACCGAGGCTTACCACCGTCGGAAGGCCTATAGCGGGTGTTCATTCGTCTCGCCTGGAAATCCTCGCAGTTACTGCAGGAGCTGATCTCTCTGTATCTATCCTGAGAGGGCAACCAAACCTCAATATCGTAGGTCTTAGAGGACCCAAAACCCATATCACCGGTACACAAGGTTATGACCCTGTAGGGCAGTTTTAGAAGCTGAAGGACCTCTTCGGCGTTGGCTGTAAGCTTTTCCAGCTCATCGTAACTTCCGTCGGGGGTGCTCAATTTGACCATCTCAACCTTCTCAAACTGATGCTGCCTCATTATTCCCCTGACATCCCTGCCGTGGCTCCCCGCTTCTTTTCTGAAACAAGGGGTATAGGCGGTATAGTAAAGAGGCAAATCGGACTCCTCCAGTATTTCCCCTCCGTGAAGATTGGTCAGAGGCACTTCGGCGGTAGGGATGAGCCAGAGATCGTCATCGGCAACTCGGTATAGATCGTCGGCAAACTTGGGCAACTGACCTGTTCCAGACATGGCTGCGGAGTTCACCATAAAGGGAGGATTTATCTCTTTATATCCGTGACGGTCGACGTGAAGGTCAAGCATAAAGTTCAATAAAGCCCTTTCAAGCCTAGCTCCAGCGCCAACCATAACGGTAAAACGGCTCTGAGCCAGAGATACTCCCCTTTTGAAATCCAGAATGCCCAGATTTTCCCCTAGATCCCAGTGAGGCAAAGGGTCAAAATCGAATGCCTTAGGGGTACCCCAACGGCGGACCTCAACGTTTTCCTCCTCGTCGGCTCCTACGGGAACGGAGGAATGAGGTTTATTAGGTATCTGAAGCATTATGCCCTCTAGGTCCGAGTCTATCTGGGTTACTTCCTGGTCCAGAGACTTGATCTCCTCCCCGATGGATCTCATTCTCTCCATAAGGGCAGAGACATCCTCACCTTTGGCTTTAGCGGCACCGACCTCCTTCGACCCGGCGTTTCGCTCCGCCTTTAGCTGTTCAACTTTCGAAATAAGCTCTCTCCTCTTTCCGTCCAGGGACAAAATAGAGCTAAGGTCAAAACTGTAGTTTCTGGCCTCTAGAAAAGCTCTCACCTGGTCCATATTTTCCCTGACGTATTTCACATCCAACATCGCTTCATGCCTCCTTGCCGGTCCTCATCTCTCTTATGAGATTGACCATCTCCAAGGCGGCGATTGCCGCCTCGGCTCCTTTATTGCCTGCCTTGCTGCCAGCCCTGAGAAGAGCCTGTTCCAGGTCGTCACAGGTTAAAACGCCAAAAGTCACCGGAATCCTTTGTTCAAGGCCTATATGGGCCAAGCCCTTTGAGACCTCCGAGGAAACGTACTCAAAATGAGGGGTATCCCCTCTTATGACCGCACCAAGGGCGATCAAACCGTCGTACTTACCCAAAAGGGACAGCTCCTTTACCGCAAGGGGGATCTCCCAGGCCCCAGGAACCCATACTACATCGATATCGTTTACCTTTACCCCATGGCGAAAAAGGGCGTCTTTAGCCCCTTCAAGAAGCTTTGACGATATGAGATCGTTGAATCGGGACACGACAATCCCGTATCTCCCTGACTGAGCGACTAACTTCCCTTGATATACTTTCATTTCCGTTACCTCCTTACTTGAGCAGATCTTTCAAGTGGAGCAGATGCCCCATCTGATCTTCTTTTGTGCTTAAATATCGCCTATTATACACGTTAGGTTCGATCACGAGAGGAACTCTTTCGGTTATGGTAATACCGTAACCCTCCAGCCCCACGACCTTAAGAGGGTTGTTGGTCAAGAGCCTTATAGAGGAAAGCCCTAAGTCCTGAAGAACCTGAGCGCCTATACCGTAATCCCTTAAATCTGGCTTATGACCTAAGGCAACGTTCGCCTCCACGGTATCCATGCCCTCCTCCTGAAGTTTGTAGGCTTTGAGCTTCTCCAGTAGACCTATTCCTCTGCCTTCTTGGCGCATGTAGAGGACCACCCCTTTTCCCTCTTTTTCGACCATGCTTAGTGCGGAGTGTAGCTGAGGCCCACAATCACATCTCAGAGAGCCAAACACGTCTCCGGTCATACACTCGGAATGAACTCTAACTAAAATCGAATCGCCTTCCCGAACATCGCCTTTTACCAAGGCGATGTGCAGACGATCTACCTGGTCGTCTAAAAGGCTCCTGTAGGCGTGGGCCTGAAAATCACCGTATTCGGTGGGAAGTCTTATTTCAGCGACCTTCTCGACTAGCTTGGTCCTGATCGTCCTGTGCCTTATAAGATCCTGTATGGATATGACCTTTAGACCGTGTTTTTTTGAGAATTCGATAAGATCTGGAAATCGAGCCATAGATCCGTCGTCTTTTATTATCTCGCATATAACACCTGCCGGCTCCAATCCCGCCATCGAGGCCAGGTCCACCGCCGCCTCGGTGTGTCCCGACCTCCTGAGCACACCACCGGATCTGGCCACCAGAGGGAATATATGCCCAGGCCTCATAAACATATCCGCAGAAGAACCTCTATCCGATAGAGCTCTGGCGGTCATAGCCCTTTCTTCCGCAGAGATCCCTGTAGAAGTACCCTCTTTTAAATCCACACTTACGGTAAAAGCGGTACCCTGACGGTCTCCACCTCGCTCCACCATAGGGGTAAGGCCTACCCTGGCAGCCTGTTTCTCGGTTATAGGGACACATACAAGGCCTCTGCCGTAACGTATCATAAAGTTTATCGACTGTGCCGTAGCGTATTGAGCGGCCATCACCAGATCCCCTTCGTTCTCTCTCTCCTCGTCGTCTACGACTATAACCATTTTACCCTGTGATACATCCTCTATAGCCTCATCGATAGAGGAAAGAAAGCTGTCTCTGGTCTCCACGATATTCACCATCCCATCTCTTTAAGTTGGTTCATCGAAATACCTTTTAGGGGATTATTACCTTCACTGCCTGGCCCAAGTAGAGACTCTACGTATCTGGCTATAATGTCCACCTCCAGGTTAAGACGATCACCTACCGTCGCCGTCCTCAACGTCGTTTCACCTATGGTAGTAGGTATCAAGGCGATTGAAAATTTACAGTCCTTTTTTTCAGCTACCGTAAGACTTACGCCGTCGAGGCAGATAGATCCTTTGGTAACCACGTATTTTTGCAGATGCTCAGGAACTCTAAAGGTCAGCCACCAAGATCTACCGATAACCTTTTTCCCGACAATCTCGGCGATACCGTCTACGTGGCCTGTCACCATGTGACCGTCGAGCCTGGAGGACAGGCACAGAGCCCTCTCCAGGTTTACCTCGCTGCCGGGCTTCATGGTCGAAAATTTTGTTTTACCCATAGTCTCGTCGGTCACCTCGACGGTAAAGGCTCTGTCGTTAAAGGAACACACGGTCAGACAGGCACCGGATAAGGCTACCGATTGGCCTAAGTACAGCTCAGGAGCTATCTCAGGAGATGTGACCGATAGGACATAAACCCCATCGCCTTTGGTTATTTTATCTATCCTTCCGACCGCTTCAACAAGTCCAGTGAACAAGGAAATACCCCCTCAAACCAAAGATCCTCCGACTGCCTCTTTACAGACAGGGTTCTCACGCCGAGGGCCTCCTCCATAGAGCCTATGGATAGACAGGAGGCAACGGAGACGCCTTCTCCCATTATCTTAGGGGCTATAAATAGCGATAGCTCGTCAGCCAGACCCTCACACAGAAAAGAGGATATCACCGCTCCCCCTCCCTCCACCATCAGCCGCCGAATCCCTCTTCGGTGTAGATCTAGGAGAATATTTTTCAGGCCCTCTCTTTTGATAAAACCATCGTCGTAGACGATGGTCCTGGAGTCGGACCGAATTTTGCGGTCATCCCCCACGGTCCCAAGTATCACCGGAACGGGAGAAGGCCCAGCGACCTCTCTGACCGTGAGGGAGGGGTCGTCGGATATAACCGTTCCCTTTCCAACCAGTATACCGTCGTTTTGGGACCTTAAGAGATGGGCCTTTACCCTGGAAAGCTCACCGGATATCCATCGACTTGATCCATCTTTAAGGGCGATTTTGCCGTCCAGGCCTACCGCCGCCTTTATGGTTACCCAGGGCATGGATGTGAGTGCGCCCTTTATAAATCCTCTGTTGAGCCATCTGGCCTCGTCCTCCAGTAGGCCTACCGAAACTTCGATACCGGAGGTCCTGAGCAAATCGAGACCTCTGCCCATTACCCTCTCGTCTGGGTCGACCGTGGCGACTACGCAACGGGATATGCCCCTTTCAACCAAAGCGGGAGCGCAGGGAGGGGTCTTGCCCCTATGGGAGCAGGGCTCAAGGGTCACGTACACCGTCGAGCCAAAGCTGTGATTGCCCGCCATGGAGAGAGCCTCTACCTCGGCGTGGGGACCGCCCCATCTTCGGTGGTATCCCTCCCCAACGACTATACCCTCTTTCACTATCACACATCCGACCATAGGGTTAGGCGAGGTGAAGCCCGTCCCTCTCATCGCAAGGCTCAAGGCCCTTCTCATATAGATTTGGTCGTCCACTCTAGTCATTATTCTCACCCCCAAGGTGCTTCAATATATTTTTAGCGTGTTTAGGTCCTATTCCCGATACCTGAGACAGCTCTTCCTCCGTAAGGGCGGATATCCTCTGGACGCTACCGAACCTTGCCAGGAGAGATGCGGCCCTGTGCTTGCCTATTCCTGGGATATCCTCCAGGGCCGACCTCTTGAGCCTTTCCTGTCTCTTGGATCTATGGGTTGTGATAGCGTACCGGTGAGACTCGTCCCTTATCCTCTGTAAGAGCCTTAGAACCGGATCGTTACGGTCTAGGGCTATAGGCTCGTCGGATCCCTGTCGAAAGATCAGCTCATCCCTCTTCGCCAAAGAGATCATTGGTATGGAGAGCCCTAGCTCGGCCAGGGCAAGTTCTGCGAACCTCAGCTGTTCTGGCCCTCCATCGATCAATATCAGCTGAGGAAGAGGGGATTCTCCCTTAAGGCACCTTTGATATCTTCGGAGAACCGTTTCCCTCATAGACCTAAAATCGTCTATACCCTGAACCTCTCTTATCGCAAAACGCCTGTAAAGGGATGGGTTGGATATTCCCTGCTCGAAGACCACCACTACCCCGTAGGTCTCATGTCCCGAGGAGTGGGATATATCAAAACCGTCTATCCTCCATGGAACGGTAGCAAGGCCCAGTAGCTCCTGAAGCCTGGACAGGACCTGCCATGTATCTTCGTCAAGATCGGAGGACAAAGTCGCCGAGACCTTCTGTCTTGAGAAACGCCACAAGGCCCGGAGCGTGTCCCGTAATCTGGCGGCCTCCTCAAAATCCATATTTACCGCGGCCTGGTCCATCCTCTTTCTCAGCCTTGTGGTCACGTCCAACGTCTGGCCTCTTAGAAGCAAAATGACGTCGTCCAGGACGTCGTTATAGCGGGATTTAGAGCACAGATTTGAACAGGGAGCGAGACACTTTCCCAAAGAATGCCTGATACAGGGCCTTTTCAGCCTCGTCTTCGTCAGGTCGTATTTACATATTCTTAAGGGAAAATACCTCTCCACCAGCCGTAAAAGGTGCCTGAGCTCCCCTGCGCTTATAAAGGGACCTATATGTGTCCCCTCCCCCTTTCTCAAGGTAACCACAAGCCTGGGAAAGGCCTCGTCGGTCACCTGGACGTAGGGATACCTCTCGTTCATCTTAAGATCGACATTAAAAAAGGGCATGATCTTCTTTATCAGCCTTGACTCGACTATGAGAGCCTCCGCCTCCGTCTCGGTCCTGACGGTGGAGATATCCTCGATGGATTCGACCAATTTTCTAAGCCTAGGCGAGGCAAAGCCGGAATGGCGGAAATAGGACGAAACCCTTTTTCTTAGAGATTTGGCCTTGCCGACGTAAATTACCTTTCCCGAAAAGTCGTGCATCAGATAGACCCCTGGCTTGTCCGGAAAGGTCTTTATCAGCGATTTCAGCCTATCAAGCCTGTCAATCATTGTATCCCCCCTAAAAGCTACTTTTTTGAAGAAGTGTCAAAACCTCAGATGGACAGTATAATCATGGCAACCAGGGAAATCCAGTTCCCCTAATCGATAAAGATGGAGGTTTAAAGCGATGCTCTCACTGTACAACGATTTAACTAGAAAAAAGGAGCCCTTCGTGCCCGTTCAAGAGGGAAAAGTGGGCTTTTATAGCTGTGGTCCAACGGTTTACGACTACTTTCATATAGGAAACGCCCGTCCCTTCATCGTATTCGACGTACTGCGCCGATACATGGAGTTCTCCGGCTACGAGGTTACCTTCGTTCAGAACTTCACCGACGTGGACGACAAGATGATAAACCGTGCCAACGAAATGGGCATAACCATGGCTGAGCTGGCCGACAAAACCATAGCGGACTATTTTGAGGACGCCGACGCCCTGGGAATAAAGAGGGCTACGGTCTACCCCAGGGCCACCGAACATATCGAAGAGATAATAGCCTTGGTTAAAAAGTTACAAGACACCGGCCACGCCTACGAAGTGGACGGGGTCGTTTACTTCGACGTGTCCAGCTTTCCGAGCTACTGCAAACTATCCGGTCAGAACCTGGAGGAACTTCAGTCGGGATCCAGGGTTGAAGTGAACAGCTTCAAGAAAAACCCCCTTGATTTCGTGCTCTGGAAGGCCAAGAAGCCCGGCGAGCCCTCATGGGATAGCCCATGGGGACCGGGACGGCCGGGATGGCACATAGAGTGCAGTGCCATGGCGATGAAATATCTGGGCAACACCCTGGACGTCCACTCCGGCGGCACGGACCTCATATTCCCCCACCATGAGAACGAGATAGCCCAGGCGGAGGCCGCCACAGGAGAGCCTTTCGTCAAATACTGGATCCACAACGAGTATATACTCATAGACAAGGAAAAAATGTCCAAATCTCTGGGCAACTTCATGACCGCAAGGGAGGCGAGAAAACACTACTCTCCCATGGCCATAAGGATGTTTATGCTGAGTGCCCACTACAGATCTCCGGTCAATTTCGGTCCCGATGGCATACAGCAGGCGGCGGCGGCCCTTGAGAGACTTCACAACTGCTGGAGCGACTTCACCTACGCCGTAGCCAACCGCCAGCAGAGCACAGGAGAGGTAGATATAATCCTCCAGTTCATGGAAAAGCACAGAGAGGATTTTATCTCCGCCATGGACGACGACTTTAACACCGCAGGGGCCTTAGGACACGTCTTCGAGGCCGTCTCCACCGTCAACGGATACCTCAAGAACTCCGATACTCTGGACAAAAGGGTTATAGACAAAGTGGATCGCTTTTTTAAAGACATAGACGAAGTAATGGGCCTACTGAGAATCGACTCAAAATCTGAAAGCGACGATTCGGAGATAGAGGCTCTGATAGCACGGAGACTGGAAGCCAGGGCAAACAAGGATTTTACGACCTCCGATGCCATAAGGGATCAGCTAGCCTCGAAGGGTATCATCCTTGAGGACACCCCTCAGGGAACCAAGTGGAAAAGGAAAATATAGCGACCTTAAAGCGGCTTCGGCCGCTTTTTTTTGTCAGAGCCATTGACTGACCAAAGCTGACCTTGTAAAATAGCGTCAAGATTGGTCAGAAAGGAGCTGTCCTATATGAACCTACAAAAAATGACCCTCAAATCCCAGGAATCACTGTCAGCCGCCAGGGATCTCTCTATTGCATACGGACATCAGGAAGTGGACGTAGAACATCTTCTCCTAGCCCTACTAAACCAGGAAGAAGGCCTGGTTCCCTCCATTTTGAGCAGAATGGGGATAGCTGAATCCGGACTTCGCTCAGCCCTGGAGGAAGATCTAGCTAGAAGGCCAAAAATATCCGGAGGAGGCTACGATCCAGAAAAAATCTATATATCCCAGAGGTTATCAAGATTTCTTATCTCCGCCGAGGAGAGGGCCAAAGAGCTTAAAGACGAATACGTATCGGTAGAACATATATTCGGAGCGATGATCGAAGGAGAGCCGGACAAAGTGGCGAAAACTTTGGTTTCCTGCGGCATCGACAAAACAAACTACCTGAAGACTCTCGCCTCGATGAGAGGAAACCAGAGAATAAGCAGTGCTACCCCAGAGGTCACCTACGAAGCTCTCAAAAAATACGGCGTGGACCTAGTGGACCAAGCGGAAAAAGGCAAGCTTGATCCGGTTATAGGTCGAGATGAGGAGATCCTCAGGGTTATAAGGATTCTATCCAGGAAAACGAAGAACAATCCTGTCCTGATCGGCGAGCCCGGAGTAGGAAAGACCGCCATAGCCGAGGGCCTGGCCCAGAGGATACTAAAAGGGGACGTTCCTGATGGCCTTAAAGACCACAGCGTTTTCGCCCTGGATATAGGGGCCCTTCTGGCCGGAGCTAAGTTCCGAGGTGAATTTGAGGAACGTCTCAAAGCCGTCCTGAACGAGGTCAGAGAGAGCGACGGCAGAATACTCCTCTTTATCGACGAGCTTCACACCATAGTGGGAGCTGGCAAGTCGGAGGGCTCCATGGACGCCGGAAACATGTTAAAACCTATGCTCGCCCGTGGTGAGCTTCACTGTATAGGAGCCACTACCTTGGACGAATATCGCCGCTATATCGAGAAAGACGCCGCACTGGAGAGACGTTTTCAGCCTGTAATCGTCGATCCCCCTTCGGTGGAGGACGCCATATCAATACTGCGGGGGCTCAGGGAAAGGTTCCAGGTCCACCACGGGGTTAGGATAACCGACAGTGCCCTTGTGGCCTCGGTCGAGCTTTCAGACCGATATATAACCGATAGATTTCTTCCTGATAAGGCAATCGACCTCATAGACGAGGCCTGCGCTATGTTGAGGACCGAGATCGACTCTATGCCCTCGGAGCTTGACTCGGTTATGCGGAGGCTTATGAGACTCGAAATCGAGGAAGCGGCCCTCATGAAAGAGAGCGATCACGCCTCCGCTGAGAGACTCTCAAACCTTCAGAAAGAACTCCAGGATCTCAAAGAGGAAGCCCAGGTCTTAAATTCCCGGTACGAGATGGAAAAGGAAAGGATAAAATCCCTTCGTTCCGTCAGAGAGCAGATAGAGAAAATAGGCAGAGAAATCGAGGAGGCGGAGAGAAACTACGACCTCAATCGAGCCGCCGAGTTGAAACACGGAAAACTTCCCTCCCTACAAAAAGAGCTAGTGGAGAGGGAAAAATCCATAGAGGACCTATCGGGCTCAAGGCTCCTCAGAGAGGAGGTCACCGAGGAGGAGGTCTCGGAGATCGTCTCCAAATGGACGGGCATCCCTCTATCCCGTCTAGTAGAGGGGGAAAGGGAAAAACTCCTCAGACTGGACGACATACTCCACCAGAGAGTGGTAGGCCAGGACGAGGCAGTAGAGCTTGTCACCGACGCCGTGATGAGGGCCAGGGCTGGAATAAAGGACCCCACAAAACCGATAGGATCTTTTATATTCCTAGGCCCCACAGGGGTTGGAAAGACGGAGTTAGCGAAGGCCCTGGCTCAGGCCCTTTTCGACACCGAGGACAATATAGTCCGTATCGATATGAGCGAGTATATGGAACAACATTCGGTGGCCAGGCTGATAGGAGCACCTCCAGGCTACGTAGGCTACGACGACGGAGGCCAGTTGACCGAAGCGGTGAGGCGAAAACCCTACAGCGTAGTCCTTTTCGACGAGATAGAGAAAGCCCACAGGGAGGTCTTTAACGTCCTGCTCCAGATCCTGGACGATGGTCGCATAACCGATAGCCACGGAAGGACGGTTGACTTCAAGAATACGGTCATAATAATGACCAGTAACATAGGCTCCGCCAGTCTTTTGGACGAACTAACCGAAGAGGGATCAATCCCATCGGAGACAAAGGCTTCAGTAATGGCCCAGCTGAGAGGACACTTCCGACCGGAGTTTCTGAACAGAGTGGACGACATAGTCATATTCTCACCTCTCTCGCTGAGACAGGTTCGAAGCATCGTAGGTCTTCTTTTGAAGGACCTCACCTCAAGACTTGCGTCCCGTGGGGTTGAACTTCAGATAACCGAACAGGCCATAGATAAAATAGCCTCCGACGGTTACGACCCTGCCTATGGAGCAAGACCTCTCAAGAGATATATATCTCACGCTCTGGAAAGCAAAATAGCGAGAGAGCTCATATCGAAGAACGAGGAAAAAATGACGGTAATCGTCTCGGCGGAGGACGGAGAGATCAGGATATCCACGAAATAGACCATACCTAGCGGGGGCGGCCGTCTGCCTCCGCTTTTGTATGCATATTTTTATGTTCAGCCAACAGCTCAGGGCCCCCCCTCCCCTATAGGAAATGAGACCATATCAACTAAAAAATTTTTTATCTGGTGTAGGTAACATGAAAGGACCTCCCGAGGGATAAGTTCGTCATCCTCGGCATCAAAGCAAAAGGGAAGGGAATGTATCTCTGTGGTGGTTCACCCTCTCTCTTCCGGACTGTAACCGTCGGCTCTGGATTCTAACCAGATCAGCTTCGTGGATGAAGCTCGCGGGCTTACCGATCACAGTCGGTTCACCGCCGGTGGGGAATTTCGCCCCGCCCTGAGAATGACGTTTGTGAGTATAGCATATCTTTGTTCGTTTTTCTATTTTCAATATAGATGTCCTATAATAATTACTATGTTGCTTTTAGGTCTTAAATAAAGATCCGGGATTCTAGAATCCCGGATCTTTATTTAAGGAATCATATCAAGAAATGATTTTGGATTTAAAGATGCCCCTCCAACCAGGGCTCCGTCTATATCCTCCGTGGAGAAGAACTCTCCGGCGTTCTCGGGCTTTACACTGCCGCCGTAGAGAACTGGGATATCCCTAACGTCATATTTTTTAGCCAACCAGTTTCTTATATCACAGCACATTCCCTGAGCATCCTCTTTAGACGCCGATCGGCCAGTCCCTATAGCCCAAACCGGTTCATAGGCTACAAGAAGGCCGGAGGGGTCGCTGAGATCCAAAAGCCCTTTTGACAACTGCTCTTCGACCACCGACCAGGCTAGGCCTTTGTCTCGGTCCTCTAAGGTCTCACCTACGCAGAGAACAGGTCTGAGTCCTTTCTGGAAACAGAATGAAACCTTTCTGCCGACGAACTCCGATGTCTCTCCGAAGAGGGAGCGTCTCTCGCTATGACCTAGTATTGCATAGGAGGCCCCTAGATCCAGGGCCATAGAGGGGGATATCTCCCCTGTAAAGGCACCTTTGTCCTCGTGGTAGACGTTCTGAACCCCTAGGGAGACCTTATCGGCTATCCCAAGCTCCACGATCGACCTACGAGATCTCTCTAGATAGACGGAAGGGGGGAAAACGGCCAAACAGAGATCAGGGGATTGGGTCAACCTCTCAGCCAGGATAGTAAAAAAACTGTCCGTTTCCTGGGAGAGCATGTTCATCTTCCAGTTACCAAAAAGATGTATTTTTCTCATGTTTTACGCCTTATTTCACTACGAGAGGAGCTACTCCAGGCAAAAGTTTACCCTCGCAGAACTCGAGACTGGCACCGCCTCCAGTAGAAACGTGGGAAACTCTATCAGCGAATTCCATAGAGCCAACGGCAGCTGCGGTATCTCCACCGCCTACGACGGAAAAGGCTCCTCTTTCGGTCTCCAACGCTACCGCCTGACATATCCCAAGAGTTCCAGATGAAAATGCCGGATTTTCAAAAACCCCCGACGGACCGTTCCACAGGATCGTCCTAGAACCTTCAATCGCTTTGGAGAACTGTGATACGGTCTCCGGTCCTATATCCAACCCCATCATCCCTTCAGGTATATCGTCCGAAGGGACCACCATAGAATCGGATCCCGAGGAGTCAGGGGAAGGCGCTGCCACTACATCAACAGGAAGGAAAACCGATACATTCGAGTTTTTCGCCTTGTCAAGCATCTCCTTTGCGAAGGTCAGGTTCCCCTCGTCGACTAAGGAGTTGCCTACAGAGCCGCCTTTCACCTTTAAAAAAGTGAAAGCCATTCCCCCACCGATGACTATAGACGAGACTTTATCCATGAGATTCTCTATAACCCCAATTTTATCGGAGACCTTGGCTCCCCCAAGTATAAGGGTAAAGGGCCTCTCAGGGTTATCTCTCACCTGAGAGAGGGAAGATATCTCGTCGCTAAGCAGCTTACCTCCATAGGACGGAAGGAGGCTTTGAACCCCTACGGTCGAACAGTGGGCTCTGTGAGCGGCGCTGAAGGCGTCCAGTACAAACAGGTCAAAAGGAGAGGCCATCTTCTTGGACAAATCTTCGTCGTTTTTTTCCTCCCCAGGGTGAAACCTGGTGTTCTCCAGCAGCAGAAGATCCCCAGGCTGAGCTTTTGTCACAGCTTCAGCCACCAAGTCGCCTATACAGTCCTCGACAAAGGAAATGGGCCCTAAAACCGACTCCACCGCAGGGACCAACTGTTTAAGGGAATATTCCTGATTAGGTTTGCCCTTAGGACGTCCCAGGTGGGAGACTAGGGCCACTATAGCCCCAGCGTTCTTAAGTGCCTCTACGGTCTCCTTGTGGGCTTTTATTCTGGTGTCGTCGGAAACCGATCCATTTTTGAGAGGAACGTTAAAATCCACCCTCACAAGGACTTTTTTGCCATGAAGATCACTATAGTCGATAGGACGAAGCTCCACCTACTACAGCCCCTTCCGGACGATGTAGTTTATGAGATCGAGACAACGGCAGGAATATCCCCATTCGTTGTCGTACCAAGCCAAAACCTTGACCATATTATCAACGACCATAGTATGCCTAGCGGCAAAGATAGAGGAACGATCGTCGTGGACGAAGTCCATAGACACACAGTCGTCGGTCTCATAACCTATGTAGGGAGCCATAGCTCCCTCGGCGTGAAGCCTTACCGCTTCGTTGATCTCCTCTTTTGTAGCTGCCTTGGACAGCTCTACCACAAGGTCAACCACCGACACGTTAGGGGTAGGCACCCTAAGGGCCATTCCGCTCAACTTACCCTTTAACTCGGGGATAACAAGACCTACCGCTTTAGCCGCTCCTGTCGAAGAGGGGACCATAGATACAGCAGCTGCTCGCCCCCTGTGGAACTTTTTGTGGGAGGAATCCACGGTGCTCTGATCCCCTGTATAGGCGTGTACGGTGGTCATGAGTCCTTTTACTATTCCGAACTCGTCGTTTATCACCTTGGCGATCGGGGCAAGGCAGTTAGTGGTGCAGGAGGCGTTAGATATAACGTTATGGGTTGAAGGATCGTAGCTATCTTCGTTTACCCCCATAACGAAAGTTCCAAGGCCATCCCCCGTTCCAGGGGCGGTTATAACGACTTTCTTTGCCCCAGCGTCCAGGTGAGCCTGTGCCTTAGCGGTATCGGTATACTTACCGGAGGCCTCTATTACTATGTCTATCCCTAACTCTCCCCAGTTAAACTGCTCTGGGGCAGAATGCTGGAGGGTTCTGATCTTCTTGCCGTCTACGATTATGTTTTCATCGTCGAAGGAAACCTCGCCATTATAGCGACGATGGACGGAATCGTACTTAAAAAGATAAGCCCTCTGTTCCGAGGTAGAACGACTGTTTGTGGCGACTATATCTATAAGACCTTCTTTGTCGTACTCGTAAAGGGCTCTAAGCATAAGCCTTCCTATGCGGCCAAAACCGTTTATAGCGACTTTGATCTTAGACATTAAATCTCCTCCTTAGTTTAGTTGTACAACACACTATTCCAGGGAAAATCCCTGAGATTCAGCTATGGCGGTGAGCTTTTTCCATCTATAAGTCACGGTACTCTTTGTAACTGGCACAGCCAAGTTGCAACCTAATTCTTTTAAACTCACGCTGGGATTGGCTAGTCTGAGGGAAATCAGCTCCATCAGCTCGGAGCTTAGCTCATCGATACATCCCTTTTCCATCAAAAAAGCTGCTACCTTAAGCTGCCGTCTAGCGGCATGCACCGATTTTCTTATGTTTGAGGCATCACAGTTTACAACTCTGTTAGCCTGATCCCTTATAGATCTGACGATGGCCCTTTCCTCGAGCCTGAGGGCAACCTCAGAAAGACCCATTCCGTTGAATAAATCGACTATCTGAGATTGATCTCTCACTATGACCTCCGTCGTATCTCCAACCAAACGACAGGAAGGGCATATATGATTTTTATCTAGGTGATCCAAAAGACCGGAAAGAATTCCCTTACTTAAAACCCTAAAAAGAAAATAATAACCTCTTTTAGGTTGATATAGCGCTCCTGTTACGCCAAAAACCCCTCTTATCCAGGACCAGCGAAGAAACGATCTTTCGTGCTCCTTCGACTCAATCGAAAGAAGGATATGGTGAGGTAAACTGATCGAAACACTCCCCCGATGTCTTCTGGGGACTTTAAGTATATCACCTATGTCCACTTGTAAGCTCCATCTGGTTTTAGGCCACAGCCTTCTTATACGACCGAATATCCACAATCGCCTGGAATAAAGCTGCACATTCCCATTAGAACAGTTTTTCCTTCGCAAGCAAGATACGATTCCCGACAGTTCCGACTCAGCTGATATAGCATCCAAAACAGGGGAAACAACCCATTCATCCCAAAGGGAGTCGGTTAAAGGCTCCAATATCGGTCACCTCAGATCTGACCCCAGAAAAGACAATATAGCCTCAGAGACCCTCCGACCATCGTGTCGAACGACGGTGGATCCGTTTACCGAGGATATTCTCAGAAAATTACCCCTTATCACGCCGCACCCCCGTTTAGACAGGGACGTCTCCTCTTCTTCGTCAAGCCCAAGAGGTACCGCTCCATCGGCTGTGTAGCGATCTAAAAGTTCATCGGGGATCCTTTGATCGTTAACAACGACGAAGTCCGGCAAACGTCCCACTATCTTATCCAACCAATCTAAATGATCCAAGGTAGACATTCCTTCCGTCTCTCCAGGTTGGGTCATCAGATTAGCGATATAAATAACCGGGATGGTTGTATTATAGAGTTTTTCTCTGAAATCATCCACAAGTAAATTAGGTATTACGCTGGTGAAAAGACTACCTGGTCCTAAGACGATCACATCGGCGTTCAAAAGAGAGTGAATAGCCTCGTTAACAGGCTTTATTCCTTTAGGCTCCAGCCAAATATTCCTTAGGTCCTTACCTCTGCTGGAAATAGCCAGTTCTCCTCTTAACATCTCTCCATCAGAGGCTTCAGCAAAAAGTACCATCGTCTCCGACGAGATAGGCAAAACCCTGCCTCTCATAGAGAGAAGGCGATTGACCCTTTCGACGGCTATCATAAAATCACCGTAAACTTCAGTAGCAGCCAATAATACTAAATTTCCCAAGCTATGACCGGAAAGATCTCCTTTGTCAAATCTAAAATCCATTATTTTTTTAAAATCATCATCGTTTTCGCTTAAAGCCACTATGCAGTTTCGTATATCCCCTGGCGGAAGTAATCCCCAGTCCCTAGTTAGCCTGCCTGAGCTACCTCCTTCGTCGGTAACGGTCACTATGGCTGTTATATTCTTGGTAAAGCTCTTTAATCCCACCAAAAAAGACGAAAGACCGGTACCTCCCCCGATAGCGACGATATAGGGCCCGGACGACAGGTGGGGATCCTCGTCTATCAGTGCAGACCTCCTGCCACTGCTGGATAAACCTCTTTTACTGGAAAGCAAGGAAGCTCCTACACCGACGATAACCCCAAATAGAAAAGGCCATAAGCTTCTCATAGGGTCAATCCGTTCATGACATACCGATATCTCTATGCCTAACCATCACGGATATTCCGTCATTCTTCAGCTTATCCTTTAGCCATTCCACAACGGAAACCGAGCGATGTCTCCCCCCGGTGCAACCGATAGTGATATGGACATTTCCTTTGCCAACCTTTTTATATTTAGGAATCAAAAAAACCAGCAAATCAAGCAATTTAGCCAAGAAGATATCTATGTCCTCAAACTTATCTCTAATATAAGTCTGAACATCTCCGTCTTCACCGGTTTTATTTCTTAACTCAGGACTATAGTAAGGGTTAGGCAAAAATCTCACGTCGACTACATAGTCACTGTCATGAGGAATACCGTGCTTAAAGCCAAAGGAGGAAAGAATCACCGATAGTTTAGCTTCACAGGAACCAATACCCTCAAAGACCTTTGTTCTAAAACCTTTAAGATCGAGACCAGTACTGTCTATGACCTTATCAGCAAGCTCTCTAACGGGATCAAGGAGAGCCCGTTCCTTAATTATTCCCTCTAAAATTGAAAGATGGTCCCCTAGAGGATGACTTCGTTTAGTTAAATTAAAACGTTGCACAAGAGCGTCGTCCGACGCATCGAGAAAAACCACGGAAAAATCCTCCATCTCCTCTTTCAGCTTAGAGGCCATGGAGACAAAACCACCTAGAAGCTCCCTACTCCTGACATCTACGACGACAACGACCCCGTTAGCTACGGCCGACTCGTGTGATTCCAGTAGATCAAGGAGCTGAGGCAGTAAAGCCACAGGTATATTGTCAACAGCAAATAGACCTTGATCCTCAAGTATGTTCAGCATACTTGATTTTCCACTTCCAGACATTCCTGTTACTACTACAAGTTTTTTTACCTTATAATTTCCCATACGCAAGCCCCTCTATTTTCTTGGAAAAATAAAGTAGGGATATCCCATGGAGCTCAGTTTTTCCCCAAGCGATTGAGCCTCAGGCCTGTTGTTTCCACCGGGTATTAAAACCCTGTAGTAAACAACTCCGTCGACATTTCCTCGACCGACGGTAACCTTAAAACCTTTCGATCTAACCTCGGAAGCCAGAGAGTCCGCCATGGATTTTTGCTTGAAAGAACCGATCTGAACCAACCAGCTAGTTCCCGTAGGGTTTGGTGCTGTCGAGGGAGTTTTTGCGGTGGGTGGACGAGTAGCCTGAGATGGATTTTTCTGAGGCTTTTGGGACGACGGCTGAACCATCTCAGGTTGGGACACGTGAGGACGTTTAGGATCAACTACGATAGGAACCGCCACTACACCCTCCTCTGGTACATCTTCCTCGATAACCTCTACGTTTGTAACCTTACCTAAAACCGGCGAGGCATTTTGCTCGACGTAGTCTAAAGAAGGACTTTCAGGTTTAGGCATAAAAAACAATTTTCCTCCCCAGAAGAGCAAACCTACCCCTATGATACCTATAAGAGGAATCATAAGGTAACCAAAAGGAAATAATTGTTTTTTTCTTCTATTTGATGATCTAGACACAATAACAACTCCCTTAAAAAGAAGCGGGACAGAACCTTTCGGCCCAGTCCCGCAAACGATCCGAGTCTATTTCTCTCGTCCTTTACGGACTTTTCTTATGTACGAGGGAACATCGTAGGAGTCCTTAGGCAATCCGGGAAGCTCGAACATATCAGGGGTATCATCATCCTGAGAGAGATCAGTAGGCTCTAGCTTGACCCCTGTGCTTTTTTTATCCTTTTTAACCGGCGTAAGAGTCTTTGCTCCACCGAAAGGCTTTTCTTTTTGCTTAATAGACCCATAATCGGAAAAGCCTGTAGCGATTACGGTTATCCGAATACGATCCTCCATCTCTGGATCGACAGCACTACCCCAGATGATATTGGCATCTTCATCGGAAGCCTCGTTTATGATTCTGGCCGCTTCATGGATCTCGAATATACCTACATCTGCACCGCCGGTGATGTTAAAGAGAACCCCTTTAGCTCCAGCCATCGGAATGGACATAAGAGGGCTGTTTATAGCGGCTTGAGCAGCCATAACCGCTCTGGTGTCCCCTCGTCCCTCTCCTATACCCATGATGGCCGATCCGGCGTTCTGCATGACCGACCGCACGTCAGCAAAGTCGACGTTAACGAGGGCAGGTCGCAAAATCAAATCGGTGACACCTTGAACCGCCTGACGTAAGACGTCATCGGCCATACGGAAGGCATCGGTTAAAACGGTGTTTTTGTCGGATATTTCCATGAGTTTATCGTTTTCTATAACGATGAGAGCATCGACCTTTTCCTGCAGGGTTTTTATGCCAAGCTCAGCCTGATCCCTACGTCTTTTGCCCTCCCAGAAAAACGGGGTCGTCACCACAGCGACGACGAGAGCACCGGTCTCTTTGGCTATTTCAGCGATAACAGGGCTAGCTCCTGTTCCGGTTCCTCCACCCATTCCTGCGGTCAAAAAAACCATATCCGCCCCGACGAGGACCTCTTTTAGCTCGTCAAAAGACTCTTTAGCCGCCCCATGTCCTATTTGAGGATCGGCACCAGCACCGTGCCCCTTTGTGAGCTCTTTTCCTAATATCAGACGAGTAGGAGCTTCAGATAGACTCAGGGAAGCCATATCGGTATTAACCGCCAAAAATTCCACTCCAGTAACGCCACTACGAATGATATTGTTTAAAGCGTTGCCCCCTCCGCCACCGACGCCTATTACCTTTATAACCTCCCTGTGAGGGCTTGTCTCAGGGTTTATTTTAAAGACTCCGTTCATGTCCATATTACGACCTCCCCGCAGCTGGCTTTTCTAAAACAAATCTTTAAAGGCCCGTTTTATGGAGTCAAAAACCCCTGTGACGTCTTCACCTTTAGGGAGACGACGAGGTGTTTTACCCCTGATGGAAACATATCCTCCCCCACGAAGAACGTCTATAGGGGTCTCCATATATCTGTATCTGTGGCGATCTTTCTCGACTAAGTATCGTACTATACCCGCCAAAGAAGCATACTGGCAGGAACTAACGCCTGGAGGCATCTGATGAGACACCACTGGAATACCCACCCTGACCGGCAACCCCATTACGTCGGAGACAAAACCCTCCAACCCCTCGGTTAGAGCGACCCCTCCTGTTATTATTATACCTGACGGGAAAGCGTGATAGTTCATGCCATCCAAGATCGATCTTACGTGATGAGAAAATAATTCCTCCATTCGGCAGGAGATAACCTCAATCAGGGCATCGGCAGGCAAAACTTTGGTCTTGCCCCTTATAACGATCTCAAACTCCTCATCGTCGGAGGAAGGCTCCAAGGATAACCTTTTTTTAAGCTCCTCTGCGACGCTTATAGGTATTTTAGCGACATAGGCCAAGTCGTTGGTTATATGGTCGCCACCTATGGGAATAACCGAGAGTTTTACAGGTCGACCGTCTATAAAGATAGCTACCCCTGTGGTCCCTCCTCCGATGGAAATCACCACAGCCCCGGCGGTCCTTTCCTCCGTCGACAGAGCCCCTAAGGCCGCCACTAATGGCTTAACGACCAGACCGGTGACAGCGACCCCAGCCCTCTCGACACAATTTACCACGTTTTGAAGCGCTGTGGTAGAGACCACCACCGACTGTAGCTCAATTTCGAGCCTTATTCCCGTCATACCCAGAGGATCGTCTATTCCGGTGTTTCCATCGATGGAATATTTAACCGGTATAGTGTGAAGGACACACCGATTGGAGGACACGGCGAGCTCGCTTTGAGCTGTCTCTATTACCCTCTCCACATCGTCCAAATCTATTTGCCTAGGGGTTCTCCCCAAAGAAACCATGCCATGAGAGACGACACTGTCTATTTCCACCCCGCTGAAAGCCACTGTAACCTCGTCCAGGGGAAAGCCCACCATGGTTTCCGCCTCTTTCAAGGCTCGACGGACCGACAATACCGCCTGTTCGAGGTTCACTATCATGCCCTTTCTTATTCCTGCGGAGGGAGCCTGTCCAACACCTATTATCTGGGCCTCGTCGGAACGACTATCACGCTCCGCAACGACTACTGACACCTTTGAGGTGCCAAGATCTAGGCCTACAAACATGTCAGGCTCTTTTTTCACGAACCCATCGCTCCCTTCCCGCATAATAGATCTAAGAATCTCTAGCGATAATCTTATCTTCGTAAGATGTATCTATAACAGCTCCACTTTTACCGATGGCCCCAGAGTCCAAAAGGTCGCTCACCGCTACAGCCACACCGGACAAATCTCTTTCCCTATCCACTATAACAGAAAAAAATCCACCGTCATCTTTTCTTACATACAGAGAGGCAAGGTCAGCCCCTCCTTGTCTGTATAGCCTTACGGCTTCTATCTTTCCAGGCCATCTAATAGAGGGGGCTCTCTCGACAAACTCTATCAACTTTAGAACATCGGAGTCCAAACGATTTACCGGTATATCTATAGAGAGAGACAGAGAGACAGAATCATCCACAGTCACGGAAAATCCCAGCGAAGGGATCCCATAAAACTCTTCGTTTATGGGGTGATTTGCTGGCCAAGCGGTACCGTCTCTGGATAGATACCAGTCATCTCCTTTGTACTTAAAGATAAAAGCGATCTCGAGAGGCTTTATATCAAGCTCAACTTTTCCCCACTTTAGCTTGCGTCTTACATGGAGAGGCTCTACGTTTGATATCATATCATAAACAGAGTCCCCACCCTCTCCGATTAAAACGGGCCAAAAGCGCCAAGCTCGTTTATCTATGGAGGATAGAAATTTTCTCTCTACCCGCACCGAGGGGCAGGATCTTATCTCTATCTTCTTCAGCCTAAAGAAATGAGAATATCTCTCCATCCTTATTGGGAAAGCGGATAAAAAGGATATCAAAAGGAGGAGAGGTAAAAGTCCTTTTCGTCTATCTCCCACAGGAGATCACCACATTATCATGCTCCTAAGGCAACAGACCTAGGGAGTATTTCTTTACGGGCGATCTCTTTTATGAGGACATCGCCCATATCGGAGACATCACCGGCCCCAACGGTTAAGACAACGTCTCCGTCGTCCACTAAAGACAGAATACTGTCAAGGGCGTCCTCTCGCCGTTCGACCATAGAAAAACAGGTGTGACCTGATTTAATCAGAGGATCTCCTATCAGTGCGGACGTAACCCCATCGATAGGAGGCTCATCGGCAGCGTAGATAGGCAGTAAAACCACCTTGTCCGCCTGTGCCAGAACTCTGGCAAAATCGTCGGCCATAGCCGCAGTTCTCGTGTAACGATGGGGCTGAAATACTATAAAGATCTTTCTCCCAGGGAAACTCTGACCTACCGCCTTTATAGTGGCCTCGACCTCTCTAGGATGGTGCCCGTAATCATCGTAAACGTCGACGCCCTCGGTTCCTCCTTTAAACTGGAGTCGCCTCTTCGCCCCGGAAAAATATCGAAGATTATCGCAGGTAACCTGAAAAGGTATCGAAAGAAGATCGGCTACGACACAGGCGGCCAGGGCGTTCATAACGTTGTGGTCACCGGATACAGCTAGAGTTATCCTACCTAGACTTCTACCGTGCTTTAAGACTTTAAAGGATACCCCACCTCCGTGGTTATACTCAACCTCAGCAGCTCCCCAATCCCACTTTTTACCCCATCCGTAGGTCAGGTTAGGAAACTTTTTTCTAGATTCCCTGAGAAGCCTCCGCACACCGGGATCCTCGCCACAGAGAACGGTAATACCTCCCTCTCGAAGATTCCCGGTAAAAGAGGAGAATGACTCCAAAACAGAGTCAAAGTCGGGATAATAGTTGACGTGATCCCAGTCTACGTTGGTTATGACCGAAATGGTCGGATGAAAGTGCAGAAAAGATCCGTCGCTTTCGTCCAATTCAGCTACCATATGAGGGCCCTGTCCAAGCTTTGCGTTACAGCCGATATCACAGAGCTCTCCACCGATAGCTACCGTAGGGTCCAGTCCTGCACCTCCGAGAACCATGCTTATCATCGAGGATGTGGTAGTTTTGCCGTGAGTTCCAGCGACACCTATCCCATATCTTACATCAAATATAGCACTGAGCATCTGGGCTCTCTTGGCGACCTTTACTCCTAGAGACCTAGCGGCACAGAGTTCTTCGTTATTCTCCGGTATAGCACCGGTATAGACCACTAGATCGGGCTTAAACTTATCCAGATGATCAGGGCTATGACCTATATTAAAGTCTATTTCTGCGTTAGTCACTTTATCGACGTAAAAACCGTAGGACATATCACAGCCACTTACCTCAAAGCCTAGCTCTTTTAACAAAAGAGCTAGGCCGCTCATGCCAGCACCGCCAATGCCCATTAAATGTATATGACGTACTCCATCCAAGTTGATATCTGTCAGTTCCAAAGCTGGACTCTCCCTTCAAATATGCGAAAGAATCAATCGCCATAATCTAGAAGCGGACTCACAGTCAGCAGAGCTCGATGACCGAGAGAGAGACGATAGTTTATTTATCAAAAAAAATAGACGTTGATAACCTTCGCTTTCAAGCCATACCCCTACTTTTGACGAAGATTCAGCGACAAAAGATATAGCGTTGGCTTTCTGGTGACCATCTGCAGAGTTCATCCACGGAACAACTATAGCTGGCAAGCCGTAGCAAGAAAGCTCCGCTAAAGTCGCTCCACCTCCTCTACATATCACCAAATCGGACGCAGCGTAGATCGCGGACATATCCCAACTCTGCCGCACAGCTAACATCCCAGGTGGGCACAAAGCAACGTCCCTAGTAGGATATAAGTAAATATACCCAGAGGATTCTACCATAAATGGACGACGTAAAATCGCCTTGACCACAGATAAACCGCCTAAAGATCCTCCGATAACGGAAATTATCTTTCTGTCCTCCAGAGACTTATAATCTATTCCAAGTTCCTGTAGAGCCTTATCTCTGGTGATAGGTCTAATCCTTCGAACAGGAGTCCCTGTATACGTTCCATCGACGGCTTTACACCTTCTCCAGCCGGTAGCGATAGGGACGCCTAGGATATGTGCTAAACGGGTTATCTTTCCTGCCACAGCGTTCTGTTCGTGAAGGACAATTTTTTTACCCATTACAAATCCTACTATTAGGGCTGGTAGGCATATATAACCTCCGAACAGTATCACTACCTCAGGGGCCTCCATCTTAAATAGCCTCGCGACATCGAAAAAAGATCGTGCAATAGCCCAACATCTCTTAAGAGCTACAAGAGGATCTTTAGTTCCTAAAGGAGAGCCCTCCAGGGCAAGGGCATGAGGATCTATACCATGATAAGAGTATAACTCCAATTCAAGGGGCCTGTTGCCACATAGATAATGAACCTTATCCCCTTGACCTTTCCTCCACTCCCCTAAAGCTATTGCCGGAGTTATATGTCCTCCAGTCCCGCCAGCGACCATCAATAACCTCAAAGAGAGTCCCCCATTTCTCTAACCGCCCTTATAATCAAGCCCGTCTTCAACCACGCCACAACCAGAGCACTTCCGCCGTAACTGACAAAGGGCAAGGGCATGCCGGTCATAGGGATAAGGTTAGTTATACCGGCCACGTTTATGCTTAGTGGAACGGCGACGGACAGAGAAAGCCCCCAGAGGACAAGACATATCCATCTATCATCACAACGTCTGAAATGGATATATATCCTCAAGAACCACAACAGGAAAAGCGACAAAACCCCTATACTGCCCCAAATACCCAACGTTTCCGACAGTGCGGCAAATATAAAGTCAGTATGAGCGGCGGGCAAAAAACGACTTCTTTGAATTGCCCTCCCCAGCCCGGTCCCCCAAAGACCTCCGTTAGCAAAAGCAACAAACCCCTGAATTGCCTGATATCCTGCATCCGCAGGATCGGACCATGGATCTATCCACGCTACAATTCGCCTTTGGCGATAGCCCCTCTGGGCAAAAAAAACGAAAAGAGGGGACAATAAAACCGCCGCGGACAGGGGCAGTAGAAACCCGTAAGCACCTACGTACATTCCCATCGCCAAAAAGAAAAGCAACAAGGTTCCTCCTAGGTCGGGCTGCAAAAGGACAGGCACAGATAGAACCCCAACCAACAGCAGAGATAGTATAAAAGCCCTAAAAGGCTTTAGCTCTCCTCTACCGTAAACCCCGCAAAGATGGATCACGAGAAAAAACGCGAGCAACTCCAGTGGCTGTATCGTTATCGGGCCTATCTTCAGCCACCTTAGCGATCCTCCACCTCCTACCCCCAGACCGGGAATAAGAGGCAACCAGACGAGAAACCAGGATATCCCTAAAAAGATGCCGCTTCTGTTCCTCCAGAAAGAAAGAGGTATGGCCGATCCAACTATCATCACCGTCCATGCGAAAAACATCCACTGGGCTTGTTTTTTGCCCAAGGAAAAGGAGAGAGATCCATCGCTAAGCCTGACGGACGTAAGAGAGAGGATAACGACTATTCCAAGAGCGGACAACATCAAAGGTATTATCCATATAAGCGGATCTTTTCTGTTCACCGCTTTAAAATTTTTTCCTGCATCTCCAAAACGAGCCGACAGAAGTGATCGCCCCTCTCTACGTAGCTCCCGTACATATCCCAACTGGTACAGGCAGGAGACAATAGGACCGTATCGTCAGGCACAGAGGATAATTGAGCCGCTGAGACCGCCTCCTCCATATCGGCGGCGAATATCCAGTCAGAAAATCCGACCAAGTCGAGAGCCCTACTTATAGGTTCTTTTTCCTCCCCTATAAGGATGGCCCTTCTACAGTTATCCTTCACAGCTACGGCTAGAGAATCGTAAGATTCACCTTTGCCTCGCCCGCCTAAAATAACGACTTTACTGCCCTTAATGGATTCTAAAGCGGTACAGGTGGAGGCTACGTTAGTTCCCTTAGAATCGTCTATGTAGGTAACCCCGTTTATAGAGGTAATAAGCTGACATCTATGGGACGGAGGCCTATAATCAGCCAGAGCGCTACTCCATCCCTCTCCCACGCAACCTAAAGCCACACAGCCACCTAAGGCCATAGCGGCGTTTTCCATGTTATGAAAGCCTACCATAGGGACTTGATCGTAGGAAAAAAGCTTTTTCTTTAGCCCATCTAAGACGATCCAAGCACAGTCGGACCCCATGTATATGCCAGGAAAATCCGATGGCTCCGTGACCGCCAGAGGCAGTATAGAGAGGTCACCGGTCACCTGGAGCTTTTCAAGATCCCTTTTTTGGACTATCCCCCAAGCTCCATCTCTCCGTCTCTTCAATGCCTTTGATTTTGCCTCTACGTATTTTTCCAGTCCATCATGCCAATCCAGATGATCAGGCGCCAGGTTAGTGACCATAGATAGGTCGAAAAACGCCTTTTTAGTCCAGTAAAGCTGAAAGCTACTCAGTTCTACCACAAAAAAATCGTGGTGCTCTCTTAACGCAGTTCCTAAAGGGGTTCCGATGTTCCCTACTGCTACCCCATCGTAACCGGAAGCGAGAAGCATATGGGCTGTAAGAGAGGTAGTCGTCGTTTTTCCGTTTGTTCCGGTAATAGCTATTACCTTACCGTTCAATCTGGGGAGGACAAAATCGACCTCACCTTCAACGGGAATAGAGCTACTTATTGCTTTTTGAATAATTTTAGAATTTGGAGACACCCCAGAACTCAAGACCATAAGGTCGCAATCCAAAGCCTTATCGCTGTTTACGCCGACTTCCCAGCGAATTCCTGCGCCATCGAAGCTATCCAGCACATCTTTTGATAGATCACTACGGCTTTCGGATATAAAGACATCTGCTCCTAAATCGCAGATAGCCATGGCTAAGGCCTGACCACTCAAGCCAGCACCTAGAACAGTTACCCTTTTCCCAATCAGATCCTTCACGTTTGAATCCCCCTAGAAGATCGATGGCAGAAATGACCCCAACCACAACATAGACACGATACCCAGCAGGTGGATAAGCCAAAATCTGAGGACGATCTGTACCTCGCTCCAGCCTAAAAGCTCGAAATGATGATGAACAGGGCTCATCAAAAAAAACTTTTTACCGAAACACCTTATCGATATTATCTGTATAGCCACAGATAATATCTCCAGACCAAAGAGCGCTCCTACAGGAACGACATAAAGAACCCCACCTCCACAGGCAGCGATTGCCACCAGTAAACCACCTAGAAAGTGGGAACCGCAATCTCCCATAAAAACCCTAGCAGGATAGGCATTATGCCATAAAAAAGCAACAGATAGGCCTAAACCGACTGGAATAACCTCAAGGCCTCTTGAGACGAGAAAAGCCAAAGCGACGAGAGACAATGAGGATGTACCAGCAGCAAGGCCGTCTAATCCATCGGTGACGTTCACCGCGTTGAGCATAGACACTATAATAAAAGAAGTTATAACTACGGTCCATAAGGGGGATAAAATAAAATGAGGAGACAAGTCCAGATATCCTGCCTTCAAGGCAAGGAGGGACCAGAACAAAGCGACAAGAACCTGGAATATCAGCTTTTCCAGGCTTCTTAGGCCTTCACTCGATCCTCTAAGTAACTTCAAAAGATCGTCCAGTAGACCGATTAAACCAGAAAAAAAAGGGAGAGCCCAAAGGACGACATAGAAGGTCAGAGCCTCGCTTCCTAACACCCAGCATAGAAGGACTCCAGGGAGGGACATAGCCATAAAGATTACACCGCCAAGGGCTGGCGTCCTCCCTTTGGACGGCATTCTTTGAGGACCGTAGGACTTCTGAACCTGCCGCACCCGACGAGACCTAAGCCAATCGATCCACCAGGATTGGCTCATAAAGGAAAGACAGAAAAACAGTAAAAACAAAGACAATATATCTATCATCGCAAAAAACCCCAAATACGTTCTAACCCATTTGACCTTGACCCCTTAACCACGAGGAGATCTCCAGGAGAAAGTCTCCCCTTCAGATAGTCCCCAAGGAACTTCAAATCGCTCCAAACCGGATAATCATGGGCGAAAGAACTCCAATTAGATCCAAAAAGCAATATATTTCCGAGGAGAGCGGCCCTGTTTAAAATTTTTTTATGGTATTCCTCCGAACTGTCGCCTAGCTCTCCCATCTCCCCGAGGAGGATAAACCGCCGGTCAATCGGAACAGGAGACGACTCCACCGCTGAAAGCAAGGCCATCATCGATTCGGGGTTAGCGTTATAGGACTCGTCTATCAGGATAACACCGTTATCTTCGCTGATCCTCCCTCTGCTATCGAAGGCCTTAAAGGAGGAAAGTCGCTCCGCTATTACCTGAGGATCTTCCCCCAGCTCAGCGGCAACCCCAAAAGCTAAAGCGAGCAAAAGGGAATTATGCTCCCCAAAAACGTCAGCTTTTAACTGAATCTGACCCCCTGAAAACTTTAAATCACAAAAAACGCTAGGGACAGGGTTCCAAGAAAAACCTTTATTTATTATTTCGTAATCAAAGGCCCCTTCGCCAACAGAAACCATGTCCCAGTGTTTATCTCTAGAGAGGTCACCTGCTTTATCGATCAGAGAGAGATTCTCCGCACCTATAATAGCTTTTTTAAGTGCCCTTGACCTCAGGATCTCCATCTTTGCCTCTATTACCCCTTCGAGTCCTCCGAGCCCCTCTAGATGGGCAGGGGCAACTTTGGTGATCAGCGCCATATGGATAGGAAAAAAATCGACCATCTGAGCTATTTCTCCTGGATGATTGGTGCCCATCTCAAGGATAACCCCCTCCGTATCTATAGGCATTTCCGAGAGGGTTAAGGCACAGCCTATCAGGGTATTGTGGCTATTTCTAGCTCGATATACCCTAGAGTCGGAGGAGAGGGCCTTATAGACCATCTCTCTCACCGTGGTTTTTCCGACGCTTCCGGTTATCCCTAAAGCCCACCTAACCTGAGATAACCTCTTCTGCGCTAGAGAGATCAATCCCTGTTCTACATCCTCAAACAATATATAATTACGGGACTTATTATATTCCCTCTCGGAAAACCAACGACTATCGACAAAAGCCCCTACAGCTCCCCGGTCAAAAGCCTCCGAAATATGGGAATGACCGTCGGAGACCTTGCCGGCGAGAGCGACGAAAATATCCCCAGGCTGGATTTTTCTGCTGTCGACCTGGAAGAATCCATTAAACTCCCAGTCACTGCCTACAAGCTTTCCGCCGGACCACTCAGCTAACTTAGCTCCCCCGATAAAATCGTGATTCATCGCCAATCTCTCTTTCTACTCCCCGCCCAAGACACGACGGCCTGGGAGTCGGAATAGGGTATTTTACGACCTTTTATGAGTATATAGCTCTCCGGTCCCTTCCCGGATATGGCCACTATATCCCCTGCCCCTCCTAGATCAAGAGCGATTTGAACCGCTTTTTCCCTTTCTATAACGATTTCAAAACTAGCGTCAGGAATTTTTCTAACGCCAGTAAGAATGTCCTCTACTATATCCTCAGGATCCTCTCCTCTAGGATTATCCATAGTCAGCACAAGATGGTCCGCCATTTTTGCGGCGATTTCCCCCATGGTCCACCGGTTGTCTCGGAATCTCTCACCGCCTAGTCCAAAGACGCTTATAAGTTTTCCCTTGCAGAGTTCCCTCAAGGACCTCAAAAGGTTCTCAAGAGCATCGGGAGAATGGGCGTAGTCAACTACCGCACACAGGCCGTTATCGAAGACAAACCGTTCCATTCTCCCAGGAACGGCTGGTAACATCTCCAGACCTGTGACGATCTCTTCGCGGGAAAAGCCAATAGACCAGCACGCCGCAGCGGCAGCTAAGGCATTGCTGACGTTGTATCTGCCTATAATGGGAATCCTGACAGGAGAGGTAGAGCCTTCGATTGTCAGGTCAAAGCCTATCCCATCGACCCCTAAAGAAAGGTTATCCGCCCTTACATCTGCGTCGGATGCGATACCGTATGATATTCCATCGGGAAATCTGGAGTGTAGAGCTCTGCCGTAGCGATCATCTAAGTTGAATATTTTTGAGCTATCGTCCTTCATGTAGGAATCGAAGAGATCGGTTTTAGCCTTAAAATAACTCTCCATATCTCCGTGATAATCCAGATGTTCCTGAGTCAAGTTAGTGAATACCGCTACGTCAAAGGAGAGACCCTCCAGTCTTCCTTGGGAAATACCGTGGGAAGATGCCTCCATAACACATCCGTCGCAACCGGAGACGACCATACGGCCCAGCAAGGCCTGAATGTCGGGCCCTTCTGGGGTGGTTCTATCGGCTTTAAAGGATCGATCTCCATCGTGATACTCTATCGTACCGAGAAGCCCCACCTTTAGACGCTGAGACATGATAGATCTTATCATATAGGTCGTGGTGCTTTTCCCGTTCGTTCCGGTAACAGAGACAAGGGTCATCGAGCGACAAGGATCCCCTTCCAGTAAAGAGGAGACCAATCCCATAGCTCTTCTGACATCCTCGACCAGCAAGACAGGGACGCTCACCGAAGTCGGAATACGACTGCACATGAGGGCCACAGCACCGGATCTAATTGCGTCCTCGGCAAAAAGGTGGCCATCCGTATTATCCCCTACGACACAGCAAAAAAGATCTCCTTTTTTGAGATTACGGGAGTCAAAAGCGACCCCTTCGATAATCGTTTGCTCGTCTCCGACGATATCCTTCAGAAAACCTTTTATCTTTAGACCTTCAGCTACAGTCTTTAGGCTCTTTTTATTCATAAGGTCACTCTCCAGATTGAAGTCGCTCGATATCCTCTACTATCGATCTAAACAGAGGAGCTGCCAGTTCACCGCCGTAATATCGACCGCCGCCAGGCTCTCCTATCACCACAAGCATCGTGTATTTAGGGGCATCGTAAGGCCAGAAGCCTATAAAAGAGCCCACCATTCGCTCTTTGACGTATTTCCCTTTTACGGCGACCTGAGCGGTACCGGTCTTACCTCCTACCTTTACGGCACCGACCTCCGCTCTTTTTCCCGTTCCGTCGGTGACAACCTCTCTCATGGTCTTTCTAAACCAATTCACGTAGAAAGGGGATATCAATTCCCTTACGACCTCTCTCTGAGATCGATAAATAGGGTTTCCGCGGTGATCGGTAACCTCTTCCACAAGGTGGGGCCTGAGCAAAGCGCCACCGGCGACTACGCTGTTAAAAGCCATCGTAAGTTGAAGAGGGGTAACCGCTATTCCCTGACCTATCGCCACGTTGGCTGGGATCACACCGTACCATCTCTCAGGGGGGAGCAAAAGGCCGGTTTCCTCTCCGTTCAGCTCTATTCCTGACTTAGAACCAAAACCCCACGTCTCAAGATCCTTATGGGCTTCGTAAGGATTCCATTTCATGCCTATTAGGGCCATCGCAACGTTCGAGGAATAGATTAAAACCTGAGATAGATCGATATCTCCCTTTCCAACGCCGTGAGAGTTCGAAATCCACCCATCTGCGACCTTTAGCCTTCCTCGGTCCATAAACCTGGAGTTTCTGGAGATCAGCCCCGACTGCAAGCCCATAGCGATAACTATAGGCTTAAACGTAGAGCCCGGTTCGTAAACTCTGCTCACGCAATTATTGACCATATTCTCTTCCTTAGTCATAGATTCTCTAGCGTTACCGTCAAAAGTAGGCCAGCTAGCCATGGCAGCTATATTGCCGGAGAAAGACTCAACGCATATAGCGGCAGCCCAGTTTGCCTTTTCCTCCTTGGCCACCTTGGAAAGATGCTTTTCAACTATAAATTGAATTCTACGATCTATGGTCAAACGAACAATCCCTCCATCGGCGATCGATTGGGGGGATTGTTTTATCCTAGGGGCAACCCTTCTCTCCGACGGGACGAAAAGAGCATCGTTCCAAACCATCTCCAAACCGGCCAATCCAACTCCATCGATATCACAAAAGCCAAGGACATGGGATAACAGAGATCCACTTGGATAAATTCTCTTGCTTTCAGTCAAGCCATGGACGCCTTCAAGTCCTAAATCCAGTATCTCCTTGGCCTTTGGACTGTCTAACTGTCTTAAAAGCCAAAAGAAACGCCCACCTTGAAGTTTTTTTAACGACTCAAGTCTGTCCTTGGGTAGATACTTGGCTATTTTATCGATATCCCCTTTATCCCATTCTTTGGGATCGACGTAAAGGCTGGTTACAGGGACAGATACAGCCAGGGGCTCTCCTTTTTTATCGAGGATAGGCCCTCTCATAGGGGAACTTTGAACAACAGAGGTGGATTGGAGACCAAGTCTATCTAAGACCCTGAGATCTGGGTATAGCTGCAAAGAACAGGCTCTAAATATAAAGAGCAGGAGGATAAGGAAGATCAGAAACCACGGAAGGTGTTTTTTGCCTGTCATAACTATCTTGCACCGTCAACGTTCAACTTTATATCGAGACCACCTTTTAGTGGCGGAAGGGAACCACTCCACTCTCCAACTTTACCCTCTGGAATAACTGAGGCTACCTCTCCATCGCTGTATCTAACCTTTATGGTACCGGCCACCGAGCCCTGAGTCATTCCCAGATTATCAAAGGCGTAACCGTAAACCGCCGAGGGCGCTCCAAGGGCAAGGGTGGATTTTTTCAGATCCGACAGAGATCTCTCTAAATTGTTTTTTTCATAAGACAGACGGTCCAGTTCAGCGTCAAGAGCCAAGGCGTATATTCTACAGTGGACCAAAGAAGAGGTTATTACCATGATTAAAAGGATACAAAAGACCATAATCGGTCCCATACGACGACGTAGACCGCTTCTCTTTACGTTATGCTCTTTAGAGATTTCTCGATCCTGAAAGCGTCGAGATGACACCGAAAGACCTCCTTCCTACATAGGTATATTGGCCATAAAAGCCCGAAGTTTAGCGCTCCTTGATTTAGGATTTCTCTCCACTTCCTCTTCCGAAGGTAGCAAAGCTTTCCTGGTCATTATAGTACCTTCAGTCTCATCTTTCCATTCTCTAAATTTCCACTTAACTATACGATCCTCCAGAGAGTGATACCCTACCACAACAATTACCCCTCCAGGGGAAATGACCTCAATAGCTCCGTCTAGACCTTCTTTCAGGGCCTCCATCTCACCGTTAACCACGATTCTCAATGCCTGAAAGACCTTTCTAGCAGGATGGCCCTTAGCCTTTCGCATTGCGGGGGCGGGGAGAGAGCTTCTTATGGCCTCCACGAGGGAAAAGGTATCGAGAATAGGGCCAAATTTCTCCCTAAATCTCACTATGCCCTTGGCTATCATCCAAGAATGACGCTCCTCACCATAAACCCTAAAGATATCCGAGAGCTCTGGAGCGGAGAGTTGGTTGATCATCTCGCCGGCGGATATACCGTCTTGCCTTCCTCCGTCCATTCTCATATCCAGAGGGCCATTTTCTCTGAATGAAAAACCTCTCTCAGGGACGGTAATCTGCATATTGGATATGCCCAAATCGAAGACTATACCGTCGACATGGTCAAACCCTAAACCTCCGACTATACCGGATATGTTAGAGAAATTATCCATCACCGGGATAAATCTATCGCCAAACCTCGCAAGCCTGGAAGAGGCTATCTCTATAGCGTAAGGATCTTGATCGACGCCGATGACCCTGACATCCTGAAACCTATCGAGAATTGCCTCTGAATATCCACCAAGCCCTAGAGTTCCATCCAACAGAAGTTCAAAACGATCTATTGAATCAAACTGTTCAAGTACCTGATCTATCATTACCGGGACATGTTCTATCGTCAAATCTACGCCTCCAGATCAAATTAGAGATAAAGCCTAATTCCCCACGGTACAACCTTACATTAGGACGAAAGCCCAAACCAGTCAAGAGCCAGAGGAACTCTTATGCCCTTGACAAGACGGAAAAAGGGACCTAAGACCACCTATATAAGGTCTTAAGTCCCACATAGGAGCTTTTATACAACATCCTGAACAAAGATGAAGAGCCTTCCTGTAAGCCGGGTTTTGTCGTGGATAGTCATTTATCTAGGGTATACCTCACGATATACCTCAAGCGACCGTACCCGAAGGTCGGCGAGCAGCGTCATCCCTTCCTATTCGGTCTTGCTCCAGACGGGGTTTACCTGGCACGACAGTCACCTGCCGTCCGGTGGGCTCTTACCCCACCTTTTCACCCTTACCTCTAAGAGGCGGTATATCTCTGTGGCACTGGCCTGTGGCTCACGCCAACTGGGCGTTACCCAGCGTCCTGCTCTTCGGAGCCCGGACTTTCCTCTCCCGAAAAATCGGCAGCGACTATCTAGAAGACTCTTCTCAGGAAGTATAGCATATTTTCAGCTAAACTGGGACATGGTATGATATGGTGTACCCAGAGAGGGAGAGATAATAGGGTTACCTCTTGGCAACTAAGTCTGGTATACCTATCTAAAAAATAGAAAGGCAGGGATGGTCCATTGACAGCCGTCGAAAAAGACTACGATTCCCCCGAATACACTAAATTCAAAACACAGGTGAAGGTGCTTACCGGACTGGATCTCAATTCTTACAAAAACCAGATCCACAGAAGAGCTCATATGTTAATGAGCCGATGGAATATAACTAGCTACGATGTCTATCATCAAACTATAAAGGAAAATGAGGACAAATTAAGAGAATTCTTGGATTACCTCACGATAAACGTCTCTGAATTCCTAAGAAATCCTCCTAGATGGTGGGACCTTAAAGACCACGTCATACCGGACCTTATAAAGATAAGGGGAAACAAAAAGCTAAGACTTTGGAGTGCAGGTTCCGCCACCGGGGAGGAGCCCTATTCCCTTGCGATGCTATCTTCCGAGTGCGGCCTATCCTCCCCTCCTATGGTAGAGGCCAGGGATATAGACTCAGGAGCGATAGCGATAGCCCAAAAAGGCGTCTATCATAAAAGACAGCTTGTAAACGTACCACCCGATTGGTTGAGCCGATATTTTTCAAAGATAGACGAGCAAAGCTACCAGGTAAAGGATGATCTGAAGAAACGGGTCTCTTTCTCAAGGCTTAACCTGGTAGAGGACAGGTTCGACACGGGATACGATCTAATACTTTGCCGAAACGTGGTTATATATTTCAGGCCAGAGACTAAGGCCGCCCTGTACCAAAAGTTCTTCGATGCCTTGAAACCAGGTGGCTATCTTCTTGTGGGGTCTACCGAGCAGATCTTCGAGTATAAATCCTACGGCTTTGAATCGTCAAAACCGTTTCTCTACAGGAAACCACTTTAAAAAGCAGGACAAGGCAATTGCCTTGTCCTGCTTTTTTAGTGCGATCGAACAATATCTTTGATCTTCATTATGCGACTTAAAGCCGAACGTTCCTGCTCTTCCAGCTTCATAGTGATGTACTTTATGGTCTCGATAGTAGCAGGAATGAGAACGTGTTCTAGAGCGTTGACCCTTCTTCTGGTCTTCTCTATCTCCGTGGACATGAGAGCTATAGCCTTCTCCTCCGCCGCAAGCTCTATCAGCTTTGGCATAATGGTGGAGAATCGCTCCAAAGAGACATCAAGACTTCCAAGGGTGGTGGCAAATCCGTAATTGAGCGACTTACCCTCCTGGTTTACACCGTACTCAGGGACGACGACGCTCATAACGTTTCGATGAGACACCGAAACCCTACATATTGCACCAGGGACCATAAGGGCCTGTTCCAGCATGGCCGGCAGTGTCTGAGCCCTGGCCAGCATAAAGCTCTCGTAACAACGACGAAGCTCTTCCTCTATGGCCTCTCTCTGTTCCTTAACCTTTCGAGCCTTCTCCAGGAAGGCCTTGATAAGGGCATCCTGTTTATCCTTCAGGAGTTTATGTCCCCTCTTTGCCACTATGAGGTTTTTCTTTAGCTTGGACAACTCCATCCGGTTGGGGTTGACGTTCAGGCGAGCCATGACATCACCTCACTAAGCCTTGACGGACTCTTTTACGGAGCTCTCCTGGTTATCCTTCAGAGGCTTCAGATACTTCTCTATGTACTTGTCCTTGATTCGCTTCAGCTCTTTGACCGGAATCTCAGTTAAGAGCTCCCATCCCAGCTGGAGTGTCTCCTCGATAGTCCTGTTCTGGTACTCTCCCTGACGGACGTACTCGTCCTCGAACCTGTCGGCAAAGGCGGCAAAAGCCTTATCGTCCTCGGACAAAGCACCCTCTCCGAGAATGACCGCAAGCTCCTTGGCCTCTTTACCTCTGGCGTAGGCGGCAAAGAGCTGGTTCATCAGGTCAGCATGATCCTCCCTGGTCTTGCCGTCTCCAATTCCCTTGTCCTTAAGCCTTGAAAGGGAGGGCATAACGTCAACAGGGGGATATATGCCTTTTCGGTGAAGGTTTCTGCTGAGGATAATCTGTCCCTCGGTGATGTAGCCCGTAAGGTCAGGGATCGGGTGGGTTTTATCGTCCTCAGGCATGGTCAGAATAGGCACCTGAGTTATAGAGCCGCTCCGGCCCTTTAACTTACCGGCTCTCTCGTACATTGTAGCAAGGTCGGTATAGAGGTATCCTGGATAGCCTCTTCTACCTGGAACCTCTTTTCTGGCGGCGGAGATCTCTCTCAGAGCCTCACAGTAGTTGGTAAGGTCGGTGAGGATAACCAGAACGTGCATATCCTTCTCAAAGGCCAGGTACTCCGCAGCGGTCAAAGCCAGACGAGGAGTGGTTATACGCTCTATCGCAGGGTCATCGGCGAGGTTTACGAACATCACCGTACGCTCCAGAGCACCGGTCTTACGGAAGTCCTCCATGAAGAAGGAAGCCTCCTCAAAGGTGATACCCATAGCGGCAAAAACAACGGCAAAAGCCTCGTGTCCGCTTATGACGTCCGCCTGACGGGCTAGCTGAGCCGCCATACGGTTGTGGGGAAGCCCTGCGCCGGAGAAGATAGGAAGCTTCTGCCCTCTGACCATCGGGTTCATGCCGTCGATGGTGGATATTCCCGTCTGAATGAACTCATCAGGGTAATCTCTAGAGAAAGGGTTGATAGGAAGACCGTTAACGTCGATGGTTTTATCGGCTATTATCGGCGCTCCACCGTCTATAGGTTCTCCTCTTCCGTTAAAGACCCTTCCTAGCATATCGGAACTAACGGGAAGGGTCAGCACCTTTCCGACAAACCTGACTTTAGTGCTTTCGATATCGATTCCATCGGTACCCTCGAAAACCTGGACAAGGGCGCTTTTAGAGTCTATCTCGAGAACCCTTCCTCGTCTGGTCTCGCCGTTAGCCAGCTCTATTTCCACTAGCTCGTCGTACTTTACGTCCTGGACCTTCTCCACCATAAGCAGAGGTCCCTGAAGACTGGTTATAGTTTTATACTCTCTAGGCAACATTCGATTCGCCTCCTGTAGGGACAAGTCTGGCGATCTCTTCCTTCATCTCCCTCTCCAGATCGTCAATCTGGGTGAGAGATTCCTCGGCGACAAGCCCCATTCTGGCAATTTTTTCCCGAACAGGAAGGTTGAAGAGCTCGTTTATGGGAGCACCGTTCTTGAGAGCCTCCATGCCGTAGTGATGGAACATAAGTATAGTCGACAGCATCTTGAACTGCTTCTGCATAGAGGTATAGGTATCGGTCTCGTGGAAAGCGTTTTGGTGCAGGAAGTCCTCTCTGAGGGACTTGGCCGTCTCCAAAATCATTCTCTCGTTTTTGGAAAGGGCGTCTACCCCTACCAACCTCACTACCTCTCTAAGCTTATCCTCCTCCTCAAGCAGGCTCATACCCTCGACTCTTGTATGGGTCCACTCATCGTCAAACTGGCTATCCCAATATTCATCCAGTTTGTTTGCGTAAAGAGAATAGCTCTGAAGCCAGTTGATGGCGGGGAAGTGCCGCTGATAAGCCAGCTGAGCGTCCAATCCCCAGAAAACCTTGGTAACCCTAAGGGTGTTCTGGGTAACAGGCTCGGAAAGGTCTCCTCCTGGAGGAGATACCGCTCCTATAACCGATACGGAGCCCTCAAGCTCTTCCTTACCGTGGCAGATAGCACGACCGGCTCTTTCGTAGAAAGAGGCCAATCTGGTACCGAGATAGGCGGGATAGCCCTCTTCACCGGGCATTTCCTCAAGGCGACCGGACATCTCTCTGAGAGCCTCCGCCCAACGGCTGGTCGAATCGGCCATAAGGGCTACAGAGTAGCCCATATCCCGGTAGTATTCCGCCATGGTGATACCGGTGTAAATACTGGCCTCTCGAGCGGCCACAGGCATGTTGGATGTATTGGCCAGCAGAACGGTCCTCTTCATCAGAGGCTCGCCGGAACGGGGATCCTCAAGATGGGGGAACTCCAGGAGGACGTCGGTCATCTCGTTGCCTCTCTCGCCGCAACCTATGTAGACGACTATCTGAGCCTCCGCCCACTTGGCTAACTGGTGCTGTATAACCGTCTTTCCCGAACCGAAAGGACCGGGGACACAGGCGGTCCCTCCTTTTGCGATCGGGAAAAAAGTATCAACTACCCTCTGTCCTGTGATAAGAGGGGTAACAGGAGGAAGCCGTTTAGCCACAGGACGAGGCTTTCTGACAGGCCACTTCTGGGCCATTTTAACGTCTACAGAATTCCCTTTATCGTCGGTTATCACCGCTACGACATCGTTGACAGTGAAACTTCCTTTGGTTATTTTTTTTACTACTCCGGCGACACCGGGGGGGACCATTATCTTATGTTCGACCAACACGGTCTCCTGAACTAAACCTAGGACGTCGCCGGTCGATACCTGATCCCCTTCTTTGGCTTTAGGCTCAAAATCCCACTTTTTATCGTAGTCGAGAGCAGGAACGTCGATACCTTTAGCTATATAAGGGCTATTAGCGACGTCCTCTATACTCTTAAGCGGCCTCTGAACTCCATCGTAAAACTGCTCAATCAGACCAGGTCCTAGCTCGACGCTAAGGGGTTCCCCGGTGCTTACGACAGGCTCTCCAGGCATCAGCCCGGAGGTTTCCTCGTAGGCCTGAATCGACGCAAACTCGCCTTTGAGCTCAATGATCTCACCGACAAGTCCAATTTCACCGATCCTAACCACGTCGTACATACTCGCACCGATCATTCCCTTTGCGACGACCAGAGGACCGGATATTCTTTCTATACTTCCCTTTATGACCTTATCCGTGGCCACTATGAATCGCCTCCAGACTTAACTATTTTTCAGCAAAAATATCCATACCTACGGCGCGCTCCACGTTTTTGCGAATCGCAGAGAGTCCGACGTTGAGGGATCCCTTTATGCCTGGTATAGGTATAATGCTGGCAGAGTGCTCTTGGTTGAGCTCCGATATAAGCTCCTGATGTTCCAGAAAAAGAGCCTCTTCCACAAAGACCACGGCATAACCCTCTCTGGCCAATCTCTCCAGAATAGATTTCGCCTCTAGGAGATCACCGGTCACAGGGAACGGTCTTACTCCTACCGCCTGAAAGGGAAGTACCGTATCGTAATGTCCTACAGCTGCCATAGGACGGGATGAACTATCCGACATTACGAATCAACCTCCTTACCCTTTCTTTTTCCGATCCATTCGTCAGGGAAACAAGGATAACCCTGAGATTTTTGACCTCCATCTCCTTCATCCACAGATACCTCAAAAAGTTACGAGGATCGGAGGCTCCATACTTGGCTCCATCCAGGGTTTTAGTAACATAATCGTCCAAGATAGTGTCAAATACCATAAGAATCGAATCGAGATCGGCACTATCCTGAACTATACCGAAAACGGAGCCAGCATCGGAAAAGGATAAAAGTCGTCCCCAACTCTCAATTGGCTCCGATAGGACCGATATCATCCTATCGGCGGAGATCCATCCTCCTGGATGGAGAAACTTGGAGGAGTAGGAGGAGTCCGCCCCTATTCTGTGGAGACGGATCAAGGTCCTTATGTTCTCGGCGTCAAGTTTTCTTTTAAACCACATCTCGACGTCGGGCATAGAAAGGGCCTTTACCATCTTCCACATAGCCTCGAACAAGGTAGAGTCCAAAAGACACTCCACCTCAACCATATCACGGTTCTGTTCCCACAGAGACAGGGCCTGAGGTATAACCCTGCTAAGACCATAGGGCAGAAGGCGATATTCCTCGCTCTCCACCGCCATAACCAACGAATCGGTCTCTATGTTTCCAAGAGGCGTAAGCAGATCAAAGCGACGCTCTCCTCCCTGTTTTGAGAGGACAGAGCTTTTAATCAAAACCTTAACGTTGTGAAAATCGTAAGGCATTCGACAGATCTGCACTAACCCCTCATCAGGGGCAAATCGGCTAACCTCGCTGTAAACGTGGTTTAGTTCCGACCCTAGAGCAGAGTCAAAATCCTCGTTTGACTTCATCTCCATAAGCCAAGGGGCGTAAACCGTCTCCCCAAGGACTTTTATGGCAGAGTCAAGACCATCGCTCTCTATTAATCTCTGGAAGAGGGCATCGTCAAGGAGCCGATTTTCCATCGCCCTCAGACGCGCGACCGAATATCCATATCGTTCCGCCGGGGCCATTTACTCACCGCCCAACTACTCAGAGAACAGCCGTTTTACAACGTCTGCCTCAAGATCGTCCCTTAGCCAGCGAACCAACATCTCAAATGAAGCGTTCTCGCTGACGTTATCGTGGCTGAGGATAAAACCACCTGAGATAGGGGCTTTTACGTCGGACAAAGAGATATTTGTCTTATGGCTTTCGTTATACTTTTTGAGCCAATCCTCAGTAATGTGTTTCTCTTTATGCCCTACGGTCAAAGATCCCTCCGAACCTGCTAGTGCGGAGCTATCCAACATGGCCTCCACGAAGGAAAGATACCTGTCCCCAGGGAGAGATGAGAGCTTCTCCAGGGCTCCTTTGTAAACCTCGTCTATAAGCTGCTGCCGGGCACCTAGGTCGATCTTTTTGACGTCGAGATTTGCGACGATCTCCCTGCGTCTCAGAATCTCCGGCTCCTCGGCTTTAAACCGCTCTTCGTAGGAGGTCTTGATCCTGTCTACCTCTAGATCGACCTCGGCAGCTATTTGGGCAGCTTGCTCTTTGGCTCGATCCAGAATCTTACGGGCCTCTGCACCAGCGTCAGCTTCGATTTTCTTCTTGATATCAGCAAGAGACATGCCGCTCACTCCAACCCTTCGGCCACAGGCCTAGGAAATCCCGTTCAACAAAAGGATGCTGACCAGAAGGGCAAGAACTGCGTATGTCTCCACCATGGCGGGAAGTATGACGGCTTTTCCGGTCTCTTCAGGGCGCTTGGCTATCATCTGGATACAGGCAGCGGAGGTCTTCCCCTGAGCTATGCCGGAGAAATAACCAGCCACAGCGATCGGAAGGCAGGCAAAAAGCACACCGAGACCGTTAAGCCAGGTGATGGCCATCGTAGGCTCTCCACCGATAAGGCCAGCTTTCAACATAGCGAAGAAAGCGATAAGAAGTCCGTAAATCCCCTGAGTTCCAGGAAGGGCCTGAAGCAGCAGCACCAGACCAAACTTACCGGGATCCTCGGTCATAACTCCCGCTCCCGACTCACCTGCGATACCGACGCCTATAGCCGACCCTGCGCCGGCAAACCCAGCAGCCAAAGCAGCACCTAGAATAGTTAACATTACACCAAGATGTTCCATAAAAAATAACACTCCCCTCGTAAAAGTAGAGATCCCCCTATAAGGAGGCTATCGGTGATTCTAACGCTCGCAACCATCCTCGGAGACTGCAACGTATTTAGTGTTATACCTGAGAGGCTCAAAAAGCCTGCCCCCTCCGGCATAAAACTTGCTGAAAAACTCGACGTACTGGAGCCTCAAAGAGTGGACGAAAGCCCCTAATACGTTGACCGCGACGCTAAATAGATGGCCTCCCAGGAAAAGCACTATGGCGATAATCCACCCTACATAGGGAATGGATGATGAAAGACCAGCTAACATATTGATGATCATAGCGATAGCGGAGGTGGCCAACCCTAAGGCGAGCAACCTGCTGTAACTGAGGACATCACCAAGATAGGAGGTCACGTTATAGAGACTCAACAACCCTGATATAGCCTTTTGGATAAATCCATCTTTGCTCCTACCTTGAGTAGCTATTAAAGTCGCCGCACCTGCAAAGGTGACCAGCTTTCCCAACCAGGAAATGGAGGGAACCTTTGTGGAAGCCCCAAGCAGGAGAAGGCCGGATAAAAAGACCATCCATCCCAGCTGATCGGCAAAAGCTCCCATGTAGTCCCCTTTTTTTAGACACTCCCTCATGGCGATAGCCATACCGAAGAAAATCTGAAAAACGCCAAACACAAGGGATATGCCGAGAAACGCCATAGGATCGTCCATAGGCACCAGCAATACGGGTATATCCTTAAGTGGCTTCAGAAAGCCTAAAAACGGAACGACATCCACCATGTCTCCCATCCAGCTTCCGGTCAAAGCTCCGACCAACGTAGCTGCTATGCCGGAAAGGACAAACAGGGAAAAGAAGCTCTTGGCTCCTGATGGCATTTTCTTGTATTTTTTGAAAAAAAACAAAAAAAACGCCACCATGATAAGACCGTAACCGCCATCACCGAGACACATCCCGAAGAACAGGAAGAAAAAGGGAGCTAAGAGAGGCGTAGGGTCAGGTCCACCGTAAGTAGGAGCTCCGTAAAGCTTTGTCAAGGTCTCAAAGGGAAGAGACCACTCGGGATTGCTCAAAAGAGAGGGAGGATCATCCTCCTCGGAAGGTTCGGTAAAACGGAGCTCCGTCAATCCACCCCACCTAGACAGCGACTTTTTGACGTTCTGGATATCCGACTCTGGAACCCAATACCGAAGCAAAGTAACCTCGTCGGTTCTCTCTCCCTGTTCTGAACTACGGAGCCTCTCCGACATAATCCCCCAGTAATCGCCGAGAACCCTTACGTCTGGGACCAAATCTCCAGCCCTATCGCCCATGTCCTTCTCGATGTCAGACACCTTGAGGATAAGGTCCTCTTTTAAGCCCGATAAGCGACTTATCTCCTCGGCGACCTCTAGGGAAAGATCCTCTGAAATATCGACTTTGCTGAACCCCATTCCAGCCGAAAGACGAAGGACCTCCGACTCTATCGATCTGAGACCGACAAATACCACCGTAGCCTCTTTGTCTTTTTCCCCATAAGGAGCGACATAAAGCTCTAAGTCGGCGCCGAAAGCCTTATTCAGATCGCCTTTCCACTTACCGAGGCTGTCCACCGATAAAGTGCCTAAAGCCCCAAAAACCTGTTCCGTTCCGGAGGATATCAAACTAAGAGGATATGGAAGACCGTCCAGAGTCGACAAAAGGGCAAGATAACCATCGATTTTGCTTATCTCCGACCTTATCTCCACAAGCCTTCTCTCCAGACCTCGAATCTCCTCTGCCTTAGCGATTACATCGTAAGAGTCAGATAAACACTTCATCTCTTTCAGGGAAAACTCCGGCCTTTCACCGAAGGACCTGGCCATAGAGCCAACCGGGTCGATATAGTAAGGCTCTAAAATCCTCAGTAGATACCTAGCCTCGCTTATTTTTTCATCAAGATCGGCTATTCCCGGGAGAGAATCGGCTACCTCTCCGCTATCCTCAGGAACGAAAACCTCACAACACCCAAGTTTTTGAAGCTCCGCTAGGACAGCGTCGACCACGGTATTATGCGCATAAAGCTCCAGCTTGCTAACACTAGCCACGCCCATATCGAGCCATCACCTCTTCCGAAACCCAGGAGGACACCGAATCAAGTCCTTTTTTGTTGGACTCTATAAAGCGTTGAGCCTCTTCGTGTCCTTCTGCAACTATAGAGTCAGCCTTCTTTTCTGCCTCCGCCTCAACCTCTACTAACCGTTTTTTGAAGCCTTTGAAAGCTTCCTGTTTTGACTCCTTCAGCCTCCGATCAGCATCGTCCTTAGCCTGGGAGATTATCTTCCCTGCCTCAGATCTGGCATCGGACACCTTATTCTTCGCCTGTGCCTCGACTTTTTTGATCTCTTCAGTGAGACTGGTTGCCATGCTGTCACCTCCCTTCGAGGAACAAAATCCGACAAAAGACCCTTACACAAAAGGTAAGGATCAAACTACTCTCCCATTCTAGTGACCAAGAAAGAACGTGTCAATCAACATAGAAAGAATCAATGTTTTTAAAAGAAAAAACCAGTTATAAATTAATAAAAAGCCCCTCCCAATAACTGGAAGGGGCTTTAACGATCTATGGAGCGGACAACGGGATTCGAACCCGCGACCCTTAGCTTGGGAAGCTAATGCTCTACCAGCTGAGCTATGTCCGCTTGACGACGAAGATTATAGCCCTTTGATGGGTTTTTGACAACCCCGTAAACCTATCTCGTAAAGCGGACCACCGTCTCAACGTGACAGGTCTGAGGAAAAAGGTCAAAAGACCTTAACTCACTGAAATTCCAGCCTGCTTTTATCAAGATAGCCGTATCTCGAGCTAAGGTCGCAGGATTACAGGACACGTAAACAAGCTTTGATGCCACGCTTTCGGTTACGGCGGAGAGCACCTCGGGCGCACAGCCCGTCCTCGGAGGATCGACTACAACCACCTTCGGCTTCTCCTTTATCATCGCTTTTATTAACTCCTCCGCCTTTCCACAAAGAGAGTTTACGTTTTTTATTCCGTTGAAAGACATATTTTCCTCCAGCCTTTCGACGGAAGGACGCCACTCCTCCACCGCTAAAACGGATTTAGCGTTTTTAGACAGATAGGACGTAAGGGCACCGACTCCAGAATAAAGCTCTACCACCCTATCCTCTGGAGAAGCCGCCCATTCGGACGCCAGCTCAAAAAGATTTTCCGCTTGAAGGGTATTAACCTGAAAAAAAGCGGTCCCATCGTAACGGAAAGAAAAATCACCCAGTTTTTCCAATATTAAATTTCCACCCCAAGCGGGGAACGTCTCATCCCCTATTATACGATTAGTTTTTTTATCGTTTAAATTCCAAGAAAAGGATAAAAGTTTGTCTCTATATTTAGACTTTAGATAGCTACCTACTTTATTCATTAGCTTTTTATTGAAATTAGATACTACTAACATCAAAAGCAATTCTTTATTTTCGTTTGATCTAGCGACTATATGCCTAAGGAATCCTGAGTTGTTTTTCTCGTTATAAAAAAAACCGGGGGAGGATAGTTCCTCCTGAAGGTCTCTCCTTATAGCGGAGTAGATACTATCGATCTCCGGTTTAAGCACGGGACATCGATCTACAGGGACGATTAAATGGCTATTAGCGCTAAAAAAGCCGATTCCCCCCTCTTTTCCCGCCCTTACTGGAAAAGAAGCTTTGTTCCTGTACTCCCATCTTCTCTCGCTAGGAACACAGATAACTTCAGCTACGTCGACTCCACCGATACGCTCCATAGTCGATTTTACCATGGCCTCTTTTAATGAAATCTGAAGACCATAACTTCCGTGTTGAATCTGACATCCTCCACAGCTACCGAACCAGGGACATTTAGGGGTAACTCTATCGTCGGAAGGGCTCTCTATCTCCATCAGCCGAGCTCTTCCGTAGTTCTTTTTTTCCTGAATCATAGACACCAAAACCCTCTCTCCAGGGAGGGCACCGTCGACAAATATGACTTTACCCTCCTCGGAAAGAGCGACACCCTGTCCGGTGGAGTTTATGTCTCTAATTTTCAAAATAAGTTCTTTCACATTAAGCCTCCTAAAAAAGATTTGCCGAGGCTATTTTAGCCCCGGCAAATCTCAACGGCAATCTAAAAGTGCAGCCACTGACTGTTTTTAAATACCTTGTAACCTTCGTCAAAGGCTTTGGAGTTCATCTCTTCGGTCCCTTTAGGGACTCTGGCGAGAACAGCCTTTTTCAAGGCCGACGGCTCCACTACCTTCTCAAGCTCTAAAACCCTGGCTACCATGCCTATAGAGACCATGTTGGTGACCAGTTCCCGTCCTATTACATCTCTAGCGGTCCTGACGATAGGAAGGTGATATATGTTGGCATCTATGTTGGGAATCTCTTTGACGTAGAAGTCGTCGATTATAAGCCTTCCGCCAGGCTTGATTTCTGAGGCATATTTCTCACAGGCCTGAGAGGTAAGGATTATCTGAAGGTCTGGCTTTACAGGCATAGGGTAGTCGATAGGCTCTCCAGAGATAACGACCTCGGCCTTAGAGCTTCCGCCTCTTGCCTCAGGACCGTAACTCTGGGTCTGTACGGCGAAAAGACCGTCGGAATAAAGAGCCGCTGCTTCTCCGACTATAACCGATGCGAGAATGACTCCCTGGCCTCCGGAGCCAGCAAAACGGACCTCAAAACGCTCGCTCATTAGGACTCCCTCACTTTCTTGCTCATTTCCAGATACTGCTCTGTGTATTCGGGAGCTACTTTGTTAACAAACTCTCCGACGACTATTTTACCGAAAAGCTCCTCAGGGCTCATACCCTTGGCCTTTTCTTTGGTGACGCTGGCTCCTTTGAGGTACTCTATGTTGGAGATAGGGGTACGTCTGTTGTTCTTTCTGCCAAACTGGGTGTGACAGCTTGATATGACCTCAACTACCGAGAATCCCTTATGCTTGATGGCATCGGCGATGTACTTCTCCGCCTGCTTGGGATTGGCAATGGTGGTCCTGGCTACGAAAGTAGCACCGGCTCCTTCCGCCAAACGACATATGTCGAAGGTCGGGTCGACGGCACCGTAAGGTGCGGTCGTAGCAAGAGCACCGGCAGGGGTGGTCGGAGAGGCCTGTCCACCGGTCATACCGTAGATGTTGTTGTTCATCACTATGGCGGTGATGTTTATGTTTCTCCGGCAGGCGTGGATAAAGTGGTTGCCTCCGATAGCGGTGCAGTCGCCGTCTCCCATGACGTCTATAACCGTCAGCTCAGGCTTGGCCATCTTGATGCCTGTGGCAAATCCAAGAGAACGACCGTGGGTGGTGTGAATGGTGCAGGTATCTATGTAGCCTGGAAGTCGGCTGGAGCAGCCTATCCCCGAAGCTAACACCGTCTCGTCCTTGTTTAAGCCGAGATCTACCATTGCCCTTATAAGGGCGTGCATCACGATACCGTGACCACAGCCGGGGCACCACATATGGGGGAAAAACCTAGTCCTGAGCCAGTTGTAAACTTCTTTGGAAGGCATATTACCTTACCTCCTGGGTTATTTTTTCAAGAATTTCGCTTGGGTGGAAAAGCTCACCGTTGACAAGAGTAGCGGAAACGACCTTAGCCTTGCCGTGGACCGCTCTCTCTACCTCGTGTACCATCTGTCCGCAGTTGAGCTCCGGGACGATTATGGTCTTGACCTTTCGAGCCAACTTCTCAAGCTCCTTGTCGGGGAAGGGCCAAAGGGTTATAGGACGGAAATGGCCAGCCTTGATGTTTCTGGCCCTGGCGTCTTTTACCGCTCTCGTGCTGGAACGGGCGACGCTTCCGTAGGATACTATAAGGACCTCCGCATCCTCGGCGAAAAGGGTATCGTATTTTACGATATCGTCCCGGAAGCGATCTACCTTTCTCATCAGTCGCCTCATTTTATTGTCTATTTCCTCACCGTTGTTGGTGGGAAATCCCCAGTCGTTATGGGTAAGACCGGTCACGTGCCAACGATAGCCGTCTCCGAAGGAGGCCATGGCAGGAATATCGTCCTCAGGGTCGGCCAGATAGGGAACGAACTTATCGGGCTCCACGGAAGGAGGCTTTCTGTCAACTATCTTTAAAGAACCGGGCTCAGGGATCTCTATTTTCTCCCTCATGTGACCGATCTCGGCGTCGCTCATTATCAAGACCGGCTGGCGGAACCTCTCCGCAGTGTTGAAGGCCTCGATCGCCAGGGAGTAACACTCCTCGACGGAGGACGGAGCGTAGGCGATGGTGCCGTGATCTCCATGGGTTCCCCAACGGGCCTGCATAACGTCCTGCTGGGCGGCTTTGGTGGGAAGTCCTGTGGAAGGACCGCCTCTCATTACGTCGACGAGAACCATAGGAACTTCCGCCTCGTAGGCTAAGCCAAGGTTCTCCTGTTTAAGGGAAAATCCGGGGCCAGAGGTCGCCGTGAGAGCCTTGGAACCGGCTATAGCAGCTCCGATAGTTGCGGCGATGGCGGCTATTTCGTCCTCCATCTGGATAAAGCGGCCATCTATCTTAGGGAGCTCCTCGGCCATCTTCTCCGCCACCTCTGTGGAAGGGGTTATCGGGTATCCGCCGAAGAAATTGCATCCTGCGGCGATCGCCCCCATAGCCAGAGCTTCATTACCCTGCCAGAAAGCCAGTTTACCCATTGTTCTCCGCCTCCTTTACTGTGATAGCCAGATCGGGGCATATATTCTCACACTGACGACATCCTATGCACTTAGCCATCTCAAAGGGCTCCGCTTTCTGTCTCTCATCAAGTGCCAATACCTTCTTGGGACAGATATCGATACAAAGAGAACAACCTTTGCACCATGGCTTGTTGATGATAACCTCAAATGCCTTCGCCAAAGAATTCACCTCCAAAAGATGCCGTTCCCCCTGGAACGGTTCGTACAGACGCAAATCTATTTAGAAAAGTTCCCTAATCCGGGACTTCTATAATAGCGTGCTTGAATTTCATGGGGCGACCTAACCTCAGCTCTGTGTAACCAAGCTGTCTCCCCTAGGGCAAAGCCGCCGATACATATCAATTTATCTATTTTAGAGGAAACATCAAACCCGACAAGAGTTCGTTCCTCCGTCACGACAAAACCAGCTGTAGCATCTATATCCGACATAGCCGAAGAGAGTTCCTCTGGATCTCTTTCCCCTTCGGCAAATATCTCGTTTAACCCTGTTTGATCGACAAAAAAGCCAGCACAGTAGAGTGCACCTTGACCGGCGCGAATACAGGGTATAACCCTCTCCCCAACGGAAGGTCTAGCCGCTCTAGCCAGAGCTTCCAGAGGGCTCAAGGGGACCACCGGTATATCGAGGCCCTTAGCAAGGCCGACCCCGTATGAAAGGGCGACCCTTATACCGGTAAAATATCCTGGACCTACGGTCACCCCGATAGCGTCGATATTCTCGATAGAGGTCCCGGAGTTTTTTAGGAAAGAATCGACACAGGATGGAAGCAAAGACCCCTGAGATCTCCCCAAATCGACATTAAATTCGGACACAGGCATCCCTTCGTCCACCAAACCTAGACAGGTAAATCGATTGGAGCAATCGATTGCCAGAATCCTGCGGATCATTGAATTTCCTCCAATCCAGCAAAGTCAAGGTATCTAAGCCTGTCCCCACTATCGTCGTCCAGAGGAACTAGGGTAATTAGCCGAGTTTCCTCGTCGAGGGAATCAGCTAGGCCCAGATGTTTAAAGGTAGCCTTAAACCCTCCAAAGGGAGGGATGGACGTAAGTCTATCTGGCCACTCTACCACTACCACCCAGCCATCGTCGAGATATTCATCAAGGCCCATAGAGCGTGGATCCGCTCGCTCAAGTCGATAAAAATCGGCGTGAGCAACAGGGATGTTGCCGTGATACTCGTTTATGAGGGTAAAAGACGGACTCTTAACGCCCAGTCCTCCCAGGCCTGAAACCAAGCCTCTGACAAAAGTCGTCTTGCCAGCCCCAAGGTCCCCTTCAAGTAGAACTATAGAGCCCGGTCGAATCGCAGATGCAAGGCTAGTCCCTATATACTCGGTCTCCTCAGGGGTCTTAGCGCGAAAAGATCGAGTCACTTTCTGCACCGCCTTAGGACTATAACCACAACGAAGAGCACGAATACAAACCCGATAGACGGTAAAATCATCCTACCTACTGCTATCTCTGGATTGTGTAGTTTAGCTCCACCGATCATTCCAAGAGCTATAACCAAAGAGAGCAGGGACATCAATATCCCTTTTCTCTGTATTCGTTTGGTCTTTTTGATCTCCTCTTCCCAGTTTACAGGACGACGGCCTCTCAAAATAAGCCCCCCAAAACATCAGGTATTTTATTCGCTATCTCGGAAGCCAACGCTCCATCGGTTGAACGGCTCGAAAGGAGCTCCCCCGATTTTCCGTGTATCCATCCACCTAAAGCAGCGGCGTCAAAGGCAAGACATCCTCTGGACCAAAGAGCTCCGATAGCTCCAGCGAGAACATCTCCCGATCCTGCTACCGAAAGAGTGGAGTTGCCCGATGAGATAACCCCTCTAGCGTGCCTGGAGCAGATCAGAGAACCAGGGCCTTTAAGCAGACAGGTACCGTATCTTCCCGCTAGAGATCCAGCGACCAGCAGACGCTGCTTGGAGACCCTCTCCCTAGGCCAGCCCATAAGCCTGGCGGCCTCCCCTTCATGGGGGGTTATAAGGACCTCTTTTGCGGAGGAAATATCCGCCTCAGGCAGAAAGAACAGGCCATCTCCATCGACAACCACCGAAGGGAGTGAACTTGACCAAAACTCGGTGAAGATATCTCTCGATAGAGCGGATCGTCCCAACCCAGGTCCTAATACGACCACAGAACAGGATCCCCCCCATCTGCTTAGTATTTTAGGGATTTCCTTTTTCGAGTTTAGAGATTCAAAAATAACCTCAGGTATGTGTTGGACATAAGGCCTCACCGAGTCAGGGGCGGCCAGTACACATACACCTGCTCCCGCCCTTAAAGCCCCCATAGAGGAGAGAGCGGCGGCCCCAGGATAACGGTCAGATCCGGCTACCAGGAGGACACAGCCTCTGGAATATTTATGGGAATCGTAGTTGGTATGGGGATAGGCCCTTCGGACATATCCCTCGTCCACAAGGATCATCTCGTCTTTAGCACAGTCGGTAATTCTATCCGAAGCGATTCCTATATGTACGACTTCGACTCTCCCTGAATGCCTTTTACCGGGATAGACCTCGTGGCCTACCTTTTTTGAGACCATCGTAACCGTCAGGTCCGAGGAGACCGCCTTTCCTGAAACCGTGCCATCGTCCATATCGACCCCTGTAGGACCGTCCACGGAGAGCACAGGGGAAAAGCCGTCGATGGCCTGAACCGCCCTTAAAACCTGACCTCTCAGATCACCGGAAGCTCCGGTCCCGAGAAGAGCGTCCACCACCAAGGAAGACTCCGAAATTCTGTCTTTTATAAATTCATCGGAGACCGAGGACATCTCCACACAGGGGATTTTCATCGACTTTAGTATCAAGAGATTGGTCAAAGACGCTCCTTTGATCTTTTTTTCGTCGCCGGCTATAAACAGGAAAACCTTCCTGCCTAACCTGTCGAGGTGACGGGCCATAACCATACCGTCCCCTCCGTTACTCCCTACACCGGCCATTATAAGGACCGTATCACCTACGGAGGTCATAGAGGCAGCAAAATCAGCACAGGCCGATCCTGCGTTCTCCATGAGGATTTCCGATGGAATAGAGAACTCCTTTATGGCCTTTGCGTCTGCCTGTATAGAGATAGAGGAGGAAGAAAGACGAGATATTTTAGTCATGGCGAAAATCACCTTCCATAACGACAAAAGCCACGGCGTAATCTCCTTCGTGACTCAGGGATAGATGAAATCTAGAGGAGGAGATTTGCGCAAGAAGCCCTTCATCAAGGGCTTTGAGGTTGAGCACCGGACCAGACTCGGATCTAGAGACCGACACACCTTTGAAAGCGACCTTAGCCAAAGGCAGACCGGAAGCTTTAGAGAACGCCTCTCTTGCGGCAAAGGAGGAAGCAAGATGCCTCGCAGGACAATGCTTGGAAAAGGCGTAATCGATCTCCTCGGAGGAAAAAACCCTGCTAACAAAGTGATCGTCCCTGGAGAACCTTGACATTCTAGATATACTACAAAGATCAACGCCAACTCCTAAAATCATCTGTCCGTTCACCCCCTCAGACAATACTATACTCCATTTCCTAAAAAGTACAATTCCCCATCGCAAAAAAGGTAGGAAAAAGATCTCTCTCAATAAAGGATATGATCGATTACGATATATCTTGATACACAAAATAGTTTAAAAAAAAGCGCCCCAAAAGGGCGCATAAATACATGGTGGGTGGTAGAGGAATTGAACCTCTGACCTCTTCCGTGTCAGGGAAGCGTTCTACCTCTGAACTAACCACCCAAGGCGATATATTGAACTGTAACACAGTTGGCTAAATGGTGGGTGGTAGAGGAATTGAACCTCTGACCTCTTCCGTGTCAGGGAAGCGTTCTACCTCTGAACTAACCACCCGCCAACGCTAAGAGATTCTACAGGGGATTATCCTCTTTGTCAATCTTTATCGCTCGGTTTCGACGATAAACTCTCCCTGAGAGCCTCACCGACCTGCCTGCTCTTTTCGGTTGCCTTTACCACACCGTCTATTATGGAGGTTCTCAATCCCCCGGCCTCCAGCACCCTGAGAGCGTCTATGGTCGTCCCAGCAGGGGTACATACCCTGTCTTTATAGGCCCCAGGATGGTCTCCGCCTTTGAGAACCAGCTCGGAAGATCCGATCAAGGTCATGGCCGCTGCCCTCAAAGACACCTCTGCGGAAAGCCCCGAGGCCAGCCCCCCCTGGATAAACGATTCTAGGATGGTAAACACATAGGCAGGTCCAGATCCCGCTACGCCGGTTATACCGTCAAGATCCTGCTCCGCCATAGTCTGAGAGAGCCCTATAGAGTCGAAGCAACAGCTTAAAATATCCTTATCCCTTTCGGATATGTCGGAGGAGAGGGCATATCCGGTGAAAGCCCGGCACACCGAGGCACATATATTCGTCATAGCCCTGGCCCACCGGGCCCCAGGAGCGGCTTTACTCAAAAGCTCCAGATCAACGCAGGCCGCCAGAGAGCAACAAAGGCTACCTACCAATTTATCCCTATTCTCCCCTATGATCGGAAGTATAAGATGAGGTTTGAGTGCCCAAAATACGACGTCAAACCCCGAGAATCCCTGTTCAATATCGGAAAGCTCGTTCGCCCCGAGCTGAGACATAGCCTCTAATCTACTTGGGTTGGTATCGTAGACCCATACGGACACCCCCCCACGGACAAGCCCCTCTACCACCGCTCCCCCAAGAGCCCCTGCTCCTATTACGGACACTTTATTTAAAACCATACGAAACACCTCTAATCCTTAACGGAGGGAAGGTTAAGCCTTCTCCACTCGAACATCCCCAAAGCGGAAGCAACGCTGGCGTTTAGGGAACCGGTCTCTCCTACCATAGGGATCTTGCGAAGATCGTCACACCTTTCGGACACCAGTCTCGACATTCCCTCTCCCTCCGAACCGACGACTAAAGCCAACCTATCGGGCAAGGGAGAATCCCATATATCCCTTTCCGACCTATGATCTAGGCCTACCACCCAGTATCCTCTCTTTTTGAGATCCTCCAACGCTCTGACCAGATTGACGACCTCGAAAAGGGGAAGCCTGAAGATAGCCCCTGCGCTGGTCTTTATGACCGTTCCGGTTATCCCTACCGATCTCCTGCCAGGGAAGACTATTCCATCGGCACCGGCTACCTCAGCGGTCCTGATGATAGCCCCAAAGTTATGAGGATCTTTCAGGTGATCCATGATTAAAAGGAGAGATGGTCCCTCTTTATCCGGTAGATCGGACAGATCAAGAGGACGGGGCATCTCTATCTCCGCGACGACCCCTTGGTGTTTTTCCCCTCCTGTAAGATCGTCTAGGTGGGACCCACCGGCCTCGACCACCTCTATAGCGTTAGGCCCGGCAAGACCTAAAATTTCGTCTCGAAATGATCTCTGAGACCCTGTGGCCATGTATATCTTATGACAGGCCTCTGGAGCGGTCTCAAGCATGGATATCACGCCGTTACGGCCCCAGCACAGGTTATCCTTGCTGTCCCCTTTGCCGCCCTTACCTCTCCGTTCCTCCCATCTCAACGGAAGACACCTCCTAAAAATCGTCTCTGTGACCTTTTATAAAGCCACAGGTATACCCATCCCTTTTTTCAGCCATCTCATCCACCGTTCCACAGGCCACCAGCTTCCCTCCACCGACTCCTCCTTCAGGGCCGAGGTCGACTACGTAGTCGGACGAACATATAACGTCCAGATTATGCTCTATAACCACCACGGTGTTACCCTGTGAGACCAGACGTCGAAGTATCTTGGTCAACTTTACCACATCGGTATAGAAGAGACCTGTTGTGGGCTCATCTAGAAGATAAAGGGTTCCCTTCCCCGTCCTTTTGCCGAGCTCTTTAGCCAGCTTGACCCTCTGGGCCTCCCCGCCGCTCAGAGTAAGAGCGGACTGGCCAAGGCTAATATAGCCTAAACCTGCCTCCTGGATAAAAGCTAGCCTTGAGTGTATAGAGGGGATCTCGCTGAAAAGCTCCACCCCCTGGTCCACCGTCATCTCCAGAACATCGGCGATAGAATGGCCTCGGTAGGAAACCTCCAGAGTCTCTCTGTTGTATCTCTTTCCTCCGCAGACCTCGCACTGGACGTAAACGTCGGGCATAAAAAGCATGGATACCTTTTGCTCCCCTGCACCTCCGCAGGACTCACAACGGCCGCCTCTGACGTTAAAACTGAAACGACCGGGAGCAAACCCCCTTATCTTAGCCTCGGGCAGCTGGGAGAAGAAGTCCCTTATGTGGGTAAACACTCCGGTGTAGGTTGCCGGATTGGACCTCGGTGTCCTCCCTATAGGGCTTTGGTCCACCATAACCACCTTTTTGATATCCTCCCAGCCGGTAATATCCCTGTGGGTCCCCGGCCTTAAGCGATAGGAGTGATCCATCCTCCTCATTATGCCCCTGTAAAGGACATCGTGTAAAAAGGTGCTCTTACCGGAGCCTGATACCCCTGTGAGACACACAAAAGCCCCTATAGGAATCGATATATCCAGATCCTTAAGGTTATTCTCCGACGCCCCTAGGACAGAAAGCCATTTATCCCCTAAAGGCACGGAGCCTTCCCTGTACATACCGGAAACCTGCCCTGTAAGGTAAGGTCCTGTCTTGCCTGTAGAACCGTCAAAGTCGTCACGATATCCCTCTCTGACGACCGTTCCCCCTAGCTCCCCGGCCTCCGGGCCCATCTCAACCAGGTAATCCGCCGAATCCATAACATCCCGATCGTGCTCTACGACTATAACCGTATTGCCCTGATCCCTTATCTCCATTAACGTATCGATCAGCCTGTGGGTGTCTCTGGGATGAAGGCCTATAGTCGGCTCGTCGAGGACGTACAGCACACCGGTAAGCTTGGAGCCTATCTGAGTGGCTAGCCTGATCCTCTGGCTCTCCCCTCCGCTCAAGGTATCCGCCCTCCGGTTCAGGGATAGATACCCAGCACCGACCTGGCTCAGAAAGCCAACCCTTTTTTTGAGCTCCCCTATGACCTGTCCTACTATGGAGATATCCCTGTCTCCGAGCTCTATGGACTCAAGCTCCGAAAGAAGTCCGTCTATAGGCATAGACACCAGGTCCCCGATACTCCACTTACCTACGAATACGCTCAAGGCCTCGGGCTTTAAACGGAGCCCCGAACAGGACTGACAGATATCGTCGGACAGAAACAGAGCGAGCTCCTCCTGGACCGCCTCGGAATCGCTATCCCTCCATCTCCTGTCCAGCCAAGGTATAAGGCCTTCGTACCTGCCCCTATACTCGGATTCGACTCCTCCTCTCTCGAAGGAGAGACGTATTTTATCCTCCGATCCGAACAGGACCAGCGCTTTTTCCTCCGCCGACAGCTCTCCGTAAGGCCTGTCGGTCTCCAGGCCTAGTGACTCAAAAAGGGCCACCAGCCTTCGCAGCATATAGTGATTTTTCTTCCATGGGAGAAGGGCTCCGTTCAAAAGCCCCTGATCAGGTATCACCGCCAGATCCTCGGAAAAGGAACGGTGGCTGCCTATACCGAAACAATCGGGACAGGCTCCTGACGGACTGTTAAAGGAGAAAAGCTTCGGTTCCAGGTCGGGAAAGGAGACGCCACAGTCGGGACAGACGAATCTCTCCGTCAGTCGGATGGAGGGCTTACCCTCGGGCTCCAGGAGGACAAAGCCTTCGGTGAGGTCGAGACAGATCTGTATAGCCTCCGCAAGTCGCCCCTCTTTTCCCTCGGAGACCTTCAACCTATCGACCACCACGTCTATATTGTGAGGCCGTTTTTTATCCAGGTCGAGATCCTCCTCAAGCCAGTAGACCTCGCCGTCCACTCGGACCCTGAGAAAACCTTTTCTCCTTAAATCTATAAACAGGTTTTTAAAACCGCCTTTTTTCCCCTTAGCCACCGGAGCCATTACCTCCAGCTTCAGGTCCCTGTGGTCCCGATAGACCATATCCACCATTTCGTCCACCGAATGGCGGTGCAAGGCGGATCCACAGGAAGGACACCGAGGCACCCCTATTCTGGCGAATATGAGCCTGAGATGATCGTATATCTCCGTCACCGTCCCTACCGTCGACCTTGGGTTATGGGAGACCCCCTTTTGCTCTATGGATATAGCCGGCGAAAGGCCGTCTATATCGTCGACATCAGGTTTTTTCTGCACCCCTAAAAACTGCCTTGCGTAAGCCGATAGGGACTCTACGTACCGCCTCTGACCCTCGGCGTAAAGGGTGTCGAAAGCCAGGGAGGATTTTCCCGATCCCGAGGGACCGGTCACCACGGTGAGGGTGTTTTTAGGGATTGTCACGTTCACCCCCTTCAGGTTATGTTCTCTTGCCCCTACGATACGAATTACCTGCGACACGAAGCATCGCACCTCCTTTCGTCTCCGAAAGCATATCCCTTATGCCTGCGGCTCTCTCGAACTGGAGCTTCTCCACCGCCTCCCACATCAGCCTCTCCAGATCCTTCTCCGATAGATCGACGAGGGATTCCTCCCATAGGTCCGCCCCTTTAGGCTCCGATTTATCCATAAGCTCCTCCGGCAGGAGGGATCTAATTTTGCTTACCACCGTCCTCGGGGTTATGCCGTTTTTCTCGTTATAGTCTATCTGGATAGCCCTGCGTCTGCCGGTCTCCTCCATAGCCTTCGCTATGCTGTCGGTGATCTCGTCGGCGTAAAGGATTACCTTAGAATCGACGTTTCTAGCTGCCCTTCCCATGACCTGAACCAGAGATCGGTAGGACCTTAAAAATCCCTCCCTATCTGCGTCAAGTATGGCCACCAGAGAGACCTCCGGCAGGTCCATTCCCTCCCTGAGCAGGTTCACTCCGACCAGAACCGACGTATGGCCCTCCCGTAGCTCCTTTATCAGCTCCGCCCTCTCGAAAGTGTTAAGGTCGGAGTGGATGTATTTGGCCTTTATCCCCAGGTCCTTAAGATATCCTCCTAAGTCCTCGGACCCCTTTTTAGTCAAGGTAGTTACCAGGACCCTCTCGTCTCTTTCGATAACCTCTCTTATCCGATCGAGGAGATCGTCTATCTGTCCTGTCGCCGGAACTAAGAGGACCTCTGGGTCGGGAATACCGGTAGGACGGATTATCTGCTCCACGACCTGACCGGACACCGATACCTCCCAATCCCCAGGAGTCGCCGATAGGAACAAGGTCTTTTTCATGTATTTGACAAACTCCTCCCACCTTAGAGGCCTGTTATCCAGGCAGGAAGGAAGCCTGAAGCCGTGTCTGACCAAAGTCTCCTTTCTGGCCCTATCGCCGTTGAACATGCCTCGGATCTGGGGCAGGGTTATATGGGACTCGTCGACCACCAGGAGAAAATCGTCGGGAAAGAAGTCGATCAGCGTCCCTGGAGGGTCTCCCTCGGACCGTCCGTCCAGATATCTGGAGTAGTTCTCTATCCCCGAACAGTATCCCGTCTCCGACAGCATCTCCATATCGTATCTGGTCCTGCTCTCTATCCTCTGGGCTTCCAGGTACTTTCCCTGGCTTTTGAAAAGCTCTACCTGTCCGTTCATCTCGTCCCAGATGGAGTTCATCGCCCCTGCTACCGCCTCGTCGGAGGTAACGTAATGCTGGGCGGGATATATAGAGGCTCGATCCTTTCTGAGCAGCGATTTACCGGATACCGGATCGGTCTCCTCTATAGACTCTATCTCGTCGTCGTAAAAAACCACCCTCAGACAGGTGTCGCTGTAGGAGGGAAATATCTCCACCACATCTCCTCTGGCCCTGAACTTGCCGGGGGAGAGCTCCAGGTCGTTTCTGACGTAATAGCCCGAGAGAAGGGCCTCGAAAAAAACCCGCCTATCCCATTTATCTCCGACGGCAAAAGGTATGACCGCATCCTCGTAGGTGGCCTTTTTACCTAGGCCGTATATGCAGGATACGCTGGCCACCACTATGACATCCTCCCTCTCTATCAACGCTTTTGTGGCGGCGAGACGGAGCTTCTCTATCCTATCGTTGATCGAGGCGTCTTTCTCTATATAGGTGTCCGAGGATGGCACGTAGGCCTCAGGCTGATAATAGTCGTAGTAACTTACGAAGTAGTGAACGGCGTTATCTGGGAAGAAATCCCTGAACTCGCTGTAAAGCTGGGCGGCCAGCGTCTTATTATGGGCCATCACCAATGTAGGCTTACCGAGCCTCTGTATGACGTTGGCGACGGTAAAGGTCTTTCCGCTACCGGTGACCCCCATGAGGGTCTGGCAGCCCGATTCATCGAAGCCTCTACAGATATCCTCAATAGCCTTACCCTGGTCACCAGCAGGACCCCAAGGGGATACTAAGTTAAACTTAGCCGTAACGTTCACCTCCTAAAAAGGATGCGGGAGCTGGGAAAGATCCCGTGCTCCCGCATCTATCAGCCGTTGAATACCACGTTAGAGTCTTTAGCCAAGTCGATAGGCTTTTCGCCTTCCGAGCTAAAAGCCTCAACTTCCTCAGCTTTAGCTTCCTCCTCAACTACCTCCCCTAAGAGAATGGCCAGGTCCTTGCCGTCCATGACCTCCCTGTCCAGGAGGGTCTGGGCCACCAGCTCCACTTTCTCCATGTTCTCGGTGAGTATGGTCTTAACCTTATCGTAGCAGCTGTCGATAATGGAGCGCACCTCCCGATCTATAGAGTAGGCTATTTCCTCGCTGTAGTTTCTGTCCTCCCCTATATCCCTTCCGAGAAAGACCTCGTGGTGTTTTTTGCCTAGAGCTACAGGGCCAAGGCTATCGCTCATGCCGTACTGGGTTACCATCTGTCTCGCGATCTGTGTAGCCCTCTCCAGATCGTTACTGGCACCTGTGGTTATATCGCCGAAGACCAGGGACTCGGTGACCCTGCCACCTAGGAGAACACATATATTATTGAGCAACTCCTTCTTGGACATTAGGAACCTGTCCTCCTCGGGAAGCTGAAGGGTGTAACCTAGAGCCATGCTTCCTCTGGGGATGATGGAGATCTTGTGAACCGGATCGCATCCGGGAATAAACTTAGCGACCAGGGCGTGGCCCGTCTCGTGATAGGCTATTATGTGTTTTTCCTTCTCCCCGATAAGACGGCTTTTTCTCTCCGGTCCCGCTATCACCCTGTCTATCCCTTCCTCCATCTCGTCCATGGAGATAATTCCCTTGCCCCCTCTGGCGGCCAGTAGGGCGGCCTCGTTGACGAGATTGGCGAGGTCGGCACCGACAAATCCCGGGGTCCTCCTGGCAACTACGTCCAGATCTACCTGCTTATCCAGATTTTTGCCCTTTACGTGTACGTCCAGGATAGCCCTACGGCCCCTTACGTCAGGCCTATCTACCACGACGTGACGATCGAAGCGACCAGGACGTAACAGGGCGGGATCCAGGACGTCGGATCGGTTTGTCGCAGCGAGAAGGATTATCCCCGTCTTTTCGTCGAAACCGTCCATCTCCACCAGAAGCTGGTTCAAGGTCTGCTCCCTTTCGTCGTGACCTCCTCCGAGACCGGCCCCTCTCTGACGTCCTACGGCGTCTATCTCGTCGATAAAGACGATACAGGGCTGGTGTTTTCTCGCCTGATCGAAAAGGTCCCTAACCCTGGAGGCACCTACCCCGACAAACATCTCGACAAAATCCGATCCGCTTGTGCTGAAAAAGGGGACCGCCGCCTCTCCTGCACAGGCTCTTGCCAAAAGGGTTTTTCCCGTTCCAGGAGGTCCTAAAAGAAGTACCCCTTTAGGGACCGAGGCCCCCAGCTTGGTGAACCGGGAGGGGTCTTTAAGGTATTCGATAACCTCCTGAAGCTCCTCTTTCGACTCATCGCAGCCAGCTACGTCGTTGAAGGTCACCTGGGGGCGGTTGTCGAGGAACATCTTAGCCTTGCTTTTGGCGAAACTCATGACCTTACCGCCACCGCCTCCTTGCATATGGTAGAGAAAGAATATCCACACCCCGATAAGGAGGAGAGTCGGGAAAAGAGAGGACATCATAGTCACCCACCAGGGGTTTCTCTGAGGTGGAGTAACCTTGACATCGACTCCCTTTCGAGCCACGTCCTGAACCACGTCTCCCGCACCTATGACGTAGGTGACAAAGTCCTTGCCGTCGACGGTTTTACCGGACAGGACAGAGTCGTTCACCACCACTGACTTTATCCTTCCGCTGTCCACTTCCTGTAGAAACTGACTGTAGCTGAGGTCCCTGACGTTGGTCCCCCTCTGATCGGGGGATAAAAAAACGTTGACCAGGCTGACCACCAGAACTATCAGAATAAGGTAAAGTCCAAGATTTTTGACCAATCGCTGCACTATTCTGCCTCCCTTAAGTTAATCCTGGGACAGGACATCGACGGAATACACGGACCGAAGGTTTCTCCATCTCTCCGCACAGTCCAGTCCGTATCCCACCACGAAAATATCCGGTATGTCGAAACCTACGTAATCCACGGAGATATCGGCTATTCTACGCTCTTTTTTATCCAAAAGAGAGCAAAGGGCCAGGGAACGAGGCTCTCTCTCGAGAAGGACTCTCTTCAGATATGAAAGAGTCAACCCCGTGTCGACGATATCCTCCACTATGAGGACGTGTTTGTCCTTTATGACGTTGTCTAGGTCTTTATTGATCCTGACAACTCCACTGGAGGTAGTGGAAACACCGTAGGAGGACACGCTCATAAAATCCATACTGACGTTCACCCTGTCGTCGATGTTTCTGACCAGGTCCGCCATGAATATAGCCGCACCTCTGAGGATACCGACAACTACCAGGTCCTCACCTTTGTAGTCCTCACCGATGATCTTTCCCAACTCCGCTACTTTGCTGACAATATCCTCTTCGGATATCAAAACATTACCGACTTTATAGTTCATCTAGGTTCCCCTTCCTGTCTACCATTGGGATCGCTAAAACACACCAAGCAAAAACTATCATATTCTACACTATCTGACGGAAATTCCCACCTGCTATTCAAAAAAACCGGCTCAGGACACCAGACAGGCCGATCGTTTACGGTGACCACCGGAATACAGGGCAAAAGCCACCAGGGGCAGGGAGACCTGTCTTTTTGGGATAAAGAGGCCATAGGCCTTACGCTGACCTTATCGCCAGGAAGCAGAGGTATAGCGACGGAAAAGGCGGAAGCCGACGGCTCTCTTTTCCGTAAAAAAGACCACGAAAAGGGGATATCCTGAAATACCCCTTCTCCCTCTCCTGAGAGTATCGCAGGATCAGGGATGGAGACCTCCAGCAGAGGACGATGAACCCAGGAAAGGAAATTACGATCTCCACAGAGCTCTACGTCCGAGGACCACTGAAATCTCCAGCGGGAACCGCGATCCTCAAGATCCAGCAGCTTTTTCGTCCTGCTTCTCGATAAGGTCCTAAGTCCCAGATATCTACCGACGTGACGGAGAGCCCAGGTTTTACCTCTAGGACTCAAACTTTTAAAGCCCTCTCTGGACAGGGTATACAGACACCGAGGGAGGTCTTTTTTGATCTGAGAAGCGAGGGTCTCCCCTTCCTCCTCCTCCTGGGCCCTCAGATCCGCCATGTCCTCCACCAGGCTGAGGACATGATCACCGATAGAGCTGTTTAGCCTGGCCTTCATCAGAGGGAGCAGCTCGTTTCTGACTCTGTTCCTCAGGTAGAGATCCTGATCGTTGGTCTCGTCTTCCACCCAGGACCATCCCGCTTCTCTCAGTATATCTCGAAGCCTCTCTCTGGACATTCCCATAACAGGCCTAAAAAGACGTCCGTTGACCTCCGGAATGCCCGCCAATCCAAAGGGACCGGAACCTCTAGCCAGGTTTAGAAAGAAGGTCTCCACCACATCGTCGGAGTTATGGCCCAAAACCACTCCACTACAGCCTAGCTCTTCGGACAGATCGGCGAGGGATCTATGCCTTATCCTCCTGGCCGCCAGCTCGACCGACTCGCCTTTTAGCATCTCGCCTGGAACGTCCCTTTTTGCTATATGACAGGGTACACCAATAGACTCACAGTGTTCAGAGACAAAACGGGCATCCGACGAGGATGATTCCCCTCTTATACCGTGATCAACGTGGAGAGCGACGACTTCCCCTCCCCAAACATGGACCATAAGCCACAGAAGAGCCATAGAGTCGCTTCCACCGGAAAGGGCCACAGCCATTCTCTTTGAGTTCCACCACCTCTGCCTCAGCCCTGCGGACTTAAAACCGTCGAAGTTACGGAGAACCATGGAGCACCGCCCTTTCTGCAAAAAAAAAGAGAACCCCCGAAGAGGTCCTCTTGAAGTCATGGTGGCGGTGACTGGAATCGAACCAGTGACACTACGGGTATGAACCGTATGCTCTAGCCAACTGAGCTACACCGCCAAATGGTTGCGGGGGCAGGACTCGAACCTGCGACCTTCGGGTTATGAGCCCGACGAGCTACCAACTGCTCCACCCCGCGATATGGACGTCCTCATCTCTCAGGACTAGGACATTTTAGCAGAGCCTCCAGGGTTTTACAAGGGGCAAAAAGAAGAAAGAATATACTGGAAGCCGATCGAAGCTACTACTAAAACAAGGCTGGTGCCCGAGACCGGAATCGAACCGGTACGCCTCTACAGGCGAGGGATTTTAAGTCCCTTGTGTCTACCTATTCCACCACTCGGGCGTTAGAAATCAGCGGTGTTAATGTTATCACCCAAGGGCAAGACAGTCAACATCCACATGAACGTTGACCGACCTATCAGGACGTGCTAAAATCCATTCGCTTTACCCTGATAAAGTAAAGGAGTGACTAACTTGAGCACGAAACTACGTCTGGACAAAAACGAATCTCCCTATGGACTACCGGATCACCTGCTTGAGAGCGCTAAAAAGGCTCTTGCTTCCATAGAGGCCAATAGATACCCCGATCCCACCTATTCCAGCTTGAGGGAGAGTATAGGAAACTACGTCGGCGTATATAAGGAAAACATAGTCCCGGGAAACGGCGGTGACGAAATACTTTGGCTCGCCTTTGCTGCCTACGTATCCCCTGGAGACAGGGTCCTTACCTTAAACCCGTCGTTCTCCCAGTACGAACATATGTGCAAAGTCTTCAAAGCGGAGAGATTAGCCGTCCCTATGACCCTGAAAAACGATAGCATAGAGGTAGATGAGGACGAATTTTTAAGGTCGTTGAGATCACAAAATCCCTCATTGGTCCTTCTAGACAGCCCTAATAACCCTACAGGAGTGGCTCTGACAGATCTATTTATCCATAAAGTCCTGGATTCGGCCCGGTGCCCTGTCCTTATAGACGAGGCCTACGGGGAATTTTCCAGCCACACGTTTCTCGAAGATCAAGGTATGGACGACCTTCCTGAATCGACTATGATACTGAAAACCCTCTCCAAAGCCTGGGGGATAGCTGGACTGAGGGTCGGCTACTGTGTGACCTCCCAACCGACGGCACGTAAACTGAACGGTCTGAGAAGCCCTTTCAACGTAAACCTGTTTTCCCAGGCTATAGCTTTGGAGCTTCTGAAAGATCGATCCTGGATGGATAAAAGGGTCAAAGCCATCGTGGAAACCAGAGAAAGGCTCTTCTCAAGGATAAAAAAAGGCCTTAAGAGGTGGCAGGTATTTCCCGGTCAGGGAAACTTTCTTCTCGTCAAACTTCCCGACGAACAGAGGGACCTTCTGGGATATTTGAGGGAAAATCGGATAGAGATAAAAGGCTTCGATCTACCCTGGGAGGGGCACTGGGCCAGGATAACCGTTGGAACAGACGAAGAGATGGAGAAGTTGATCGATGCCGTAGAAAAAGTCTAAATCCTTTCTTGTGTACTTGTTTACCCTATTGGTTAGTGATAGTATGATGTGTAAGGTATAAAAAACGATAGGGCACAGGAAGGAGGGGTTGCAAAGTGGAAAAATGGAAAGATCGTCTTACCGATCAGCTATGTACCGCTATGCTCTCGCTGGACACAAAAGAGGAAGTATATTCGTTTCTTGAGGACATCGCCACCATAGGAGAGATAAGGGCCCTTGCGCAGAGACTGGAGGTAGCGAGACTGCTCAGCGATGGATATACATATCCTCAGATAGCCCAACAGACCGGAGCCAGCACGGCCACCATAAGCAGGGTTAAGAAGTTTCTGGAGTACGGGGCTGACGGCTATCGAATCATTCTGCAACGTCTTGGCGAACACAAAGAGGAGTAACGAAAAAGACGATCGATATCTGTTTTACGATATCGATCGTCTTTTTTAGTTTGACTTAAACCAGGGACATAGGGAGGAAAGGGAGCAGCTAGAGCAGAGGGGATTCCTGGCTCTACACAGGGCCTTACAGTGGCTTATGATGTTCAGATGGGCCCCTTTTTTCCTGGCCTCCGGGACTAATTTCTCCATCTTTTCCTGTATCGCCACAGGAGAGGCGGAACGATCCACCCACTCCATTCTCCTGCAAAACCTGGCTACGTGGGTATCCACAGGAAAGGCGGGAATCCCGAGATCGAACACCATAACGCAGGCAGCTGTCTTAGGTCCGACCCCCGGCAGAGAGGTCAAAAAGCCCTCTACCTTCGACTTATCCCAGAGGCTTATCCCCTTCAGGCTGTATTCCCCAAAAGCACCTTTTACTATATCCAAAATCTCTTTTATCCTCACCGATTTTACGTTGGCGATACCCGCCACCTTTATGGCCTTTGCGATGTACTCAGCGGGGACGGAGGCCACCTGCTCCCAGGAGGGATAAAGGGATTTTAGTTCCTGAAAGGCTCTGTCACGGTTGTTGTCGTTGGTATTTTGGGATAGGACGGTAAGCATAAGGCCGTCCAGAGGATCCTCAAAGGCCGAGACTTTAGGGGCAGCCTCCTGCCCCCAAAGTCCCTCCAAAATATCCAATACGTCAGGGAGCAGTCCCTTGTCCCATACAGGAGCTACCGCTTCTTTCGGTTTTGGCTCAAAGACTATCCTGCTCACCGGGCCTCCCCTTCTTCCGATGTCTGGGTCTTTTTGCTTTTTTTGCCTTTTTTACCCTGATCCTTATCCTGACCGGTCATCTCCTTGTGAATCCTGGCGGCGTCTTTCATCCATTTCTGGAGCTTCGCCTTTACCTTGCCGTGAATGGATTTTTTGGGAAAATCTCCCTTCGAGTTGGGCTTTCCAGCCGGTATTCCTGTGAGTATCTCGATCCCCTCGTCCACCGAATGGACCTTCCAGACGTGGAATTTACCGTCTTTTATGGCCTCTACTACCTCACGGTTGAGCATCAGGTGCTTTTCGTTCTGATGGGGTATCATCACACCCTGTTCCCCCGTAAGTCCCCTCTCCTTGCAGTAGGAGAAGAACCCCTCTATTTTCTCGTTTACACCGCCGATAGGCTGGATATTGCCGAACTGGTCCACCGAGCCGGTGACCGCTATTGATTGGTTTATGGCCACCTCGGAGAGGGATGAAAGAAGGCAGTAAAGCTCCGTCGACGACGCGCTATCTCCCTCTATGCCTCCGTAGTTCTGTTCAAAGGAGATGCTGGCCGAGAGGGTCAGAGGCATATCCTGGGCGTATTTCCTCCCTAGATAGCTGCTAAGGGTAAGGTGTCCTTTGTTGTGAATCGGTCCTGCCATAGAGGTCTCTCTCTCTATGTTCACGACGCCCTCTTTGCCCATATAGGTATTGGCCGTTATCCTGGAGGGGTGCCCAAAGGCGTAGTCCCCGAGGTCTATAACCGCTAGGCCGTTTATCTGACCGATAGCGTCTCCCTCTGTGTCTATCCTTATGACTCCGTCGACAAAAGCCCTTTTTATCCTCTCCTCCACCAGACTAGCTCTATGCCGGCTCTCCTGGATAGCTTTGTAGACGTAATCTCTGCTGACCATATCCGCTCTGTCCATCCTGGCCCAGGCGATAGATTCAACTATAACCTCGATTATCTTGTTGAACTGGATAGAAAGCCTGTCCCTATCCCCCGCCAACCTCGACGACCAGTCAATTATCTCCGCCACCGCTTCGGCGTTGAAATGAGGTCCTTTTTCCCTTTTGACTATGGTGGTTATAAACTGAGCCATCTGATGCTCCGACGACGACGTTCGCTCCATGTCGGACTGGAACTCCGCCCTCAGTTTGAACATCTTTCGGAACTCAGGATCGTAGTGCTGCAATAAATAGTAAAGATAGTAGGTTCCTACCAGGACCATCTTGACGTTAATATCCACCGCCTCAGGACGGAGGGAGGACATAGGCACGGCGCCGAACTGCTCTCCCAGGTTTTCGATGCTCAGCTTACCGGTCCGTAGAACTCTCTTCAGTCCTTCGTAGGACATGAAGTTCCGAAGGAGCAGATCCATGTCCAGAACCAGAAAACCTCCGTTGGCCTTGAGTATAGCCCCTGCGACGATCTTCCTGAAATCGGTGTAGAGATAGCCCTGTCTACTTTCGTACTCCACCTTTCCCATCAGGTTGTAGTAGGTGGGGTTGGTCTCCCATATTACAGGAGCACCGTTTTCAGGGTCGTTGCAGACCACCGGATTGACCCTGTATATGCTGAAATCCACCTCGGCGTTATCGTCCCTGGCAGCGGCCACAAACATACCGAAGTTGTCTATGACGCTTTTCGTGAAAGAGTCTATCCAGCTGTTTATTCTGTCGTTTAGGCCAAACTTCTCCCTGATATCGTCGATGGTCCCCTGGATAGCTCCTTTACATATCTCCGACTCAAGCTCGGATATCCTTTTTTTCAGTTCTTTCTCCATGTCTCTGATCTCCCGCAGGACCACTAAGGTCCTTTGGGATATCTCCTCCGATTCCTCCTGGAGAGACCTCTGGCGGTCTTCGCCGAGCTCCTCAAACTCCTCCGGCTGAATCTCTCTTCTTGTGACGTTGCCTTCCTCGTCCACCTCTTCCTGAAGAGGTATGTTGACGAAGCCCTGAGGAGTTCTCTTGACGGAAAAGCCTTTCTCCCAGGCCCAGGCCTTTATCTCCTCCATCCTGGCGTTTACCTCTTCCTGAAAAACCTTTACCTCCTGGGCCTTGGTGTCCTCGTAGTGACCTTTTTCAAAAGCCTTGCTTATGACCAATTTAAGGTCATCTATCAGGGAAGAGAAGGTCGACTCCATCTCCTTGCCTTTACCTGCAGGGAGCAAAAGGGCTATAGGTTCCCCGGGGTTATCGAAGTTGTAGACGTAAACCAGATCATCCGGGACGTCCATCTCCTGGGCCTTCTTCTTAAGGCTGTCCAGAGCGTAGGTGGTCCTACCGCTACCGGAGTTTCCCACCACAAATATGTTGTATCCCTTGCTGTTCACCGACAGGCCGAAGTCCATGGCCTTTACAGCTCGCTCCTGACCGATAAAGCCGGTGAGACACTCCACCTCTTCGGTGGACGAACAGTCCAGAGAGGACGGATCGGTCATCCTTCTCACGCTGTCGGCATTCAACTCCAGAACGTCTTTAAGAGACATAGCTAATTCCTCCTTCACCAGTTAGCGGTCCAGTCTATAATTCCTCCACCTAAAACACGATCTCCATCGTAAAAAACCAGAGATTGACCAAGAGCAACCCCATAGGCTGGATAGTCCAGAAGGACCTCCATCCCTCGGTCGTCCAAAGAGACCAACGTCCCCCTCTGAGGGCGAGATCTATACCGATGCTGAAGGTCGTAGGAAGCCCCCACCTCGACGGGATGGTGCCATCTAGGACTGGAAGCCCTTATCCGTCTGACCTCGACGTTTTCCCTCCTGCCTAGAATAAGGGAATTGGCCTTTATATCCTTTTTTACCACAAACCACGGCCCACCGCCTAATCCTAATCCCTTTCTCTGACCTTCGGTGTAGAGGCAAAGGCCTCGATGGCGACCTAAAACCTCTCCACCTACGGAGAGCATCGGGCCAGGGCTGGAGGATCCACCTAGACTGGACAGCAAAAAATCGTCCAGAGCTCCATCGATAAAACATATATCCTGGCTGTCCCCTTGGGCCATATCAGGAGAACCCATCTCCTGTGCAACGTAACGTCTCACCTGCTCCTTAGACATATCGCCAAGGGGAAATATCAGCCTATCTATCCATCGACGGGGGATACGGTACAGCATATAGCTTTGGTCCTTAGGGGCGAAAGAAGCTCTCGCCAACGAAGCCCTTTCTCTGTAGACCGCTTTTTTGACGTAATGACCTGTGGCGACCAGTTCTATACCTCTCCTGTCGGCCTCGTCGAAAAGTAGCTTAAGCTTGGCGTTTTCGTTGCATATAACGCAGGGGTTAGGTGTTCTACAGCTCTCGTAGTCCTCCAGAAAAGGCTTTATAACCGCTCGGTGAAACACATCTCTACCGTCGACCTCCAACACCTCTATACCCATGGATCTAAGAGCCTTTAGCCTGTTCTGGTCGTTAAGATCGTCCCCCTGATGGAGAACCAACCTTACGCCAATAGGGGCGTACCCCATCTCCCTCAGAAGCAAGGCGGACGTGCAGCTATCCACCCCGCCGCTGACGCCTAGAACGATCGGAATGCCTTTAATGATCGATCCCCTCCCTGGAAAGGACTCCCTTATCGTAAGGGTGTCGCCGAGAGATTATCTCGGAAAGGTAGTCCGCTCTGTCCAAAATCGCCTCCGAAGGATCCCGCCCGGTCAGGACCAGTTCGACCCCTTCAGGCTTGGAATCCATAATCTGAAGGACCTCTTTTTCCGATATGAGCCCAAAATCAACCGCCACGGAGATCTCGTCCAGTATGACCAGGTCCTTTCCGGCGGACAGAAAGGCCTTCGCCACATCAAGGCCCCTTCGGGCTTCCTTAATATCCATCTCCTTTTCCTTGCCCTTGTATATATAGTCGGGGCTACCGGTCTGGACCAGCTCAACGCCTTCAAGAGCGAGAAGAGGCTTAACCTCCGAGTAGGGGTAACCTTTCATAAACTGGACTATTCCAACCGAAAGGCCTGCACCACAGGCCCTTAGGGCCAATCCTAAGGCAGCGGTGGTCTTTCCCTTTCCGGTTCCGTAGTAGACGTGGATAAGACCTAAATTACTCAACCCAACCCTCTCCTTTCTAGAGTAAGATGATGGTAGTAGAATGAATCCGAAAAAGAAACGGGGGGTTTTACTTGATCGAGAAACACATAATAGTGACAGGGGTGGTTCAGGCCGTCGGTTTTAGGCCCTTTTGCGCAAAGTTAGCCTCCCGATGGGATCTGGGGGGATCGGTATCCAACACCTCCGAAGGGGTCAAGCTAGTTCTCCAAGGACATAGGGATACCATAGATAACTATATCAGAGATCTTTACATCTCCAAACCGGATCTAGCGGAAATCCACACCTTAGAGGTACTGGAGGAGTTCGATTGCGAGAAAAAAGGCCCCTTCGTCATAGGGCCTACGGTAAAGGGCACAGGACAAAGGGTTCTTCTGCCTCCTGATATAGCTACCTGTTCAAAGTGCGTACAGGAAATGGACGACCTAGGTGACCGAAGATACAGATACCCCTTCATAAACTGCACCGACTGTGGTCCTAGGTTCTCCATAGTGAAAGGACTGCCTTACGACAGACCTCAGACCACCATGGAGAGTTTTCCTATGTGCCCCCAGTGCGCGGCAGAATACGGAGACCAAGAAGATAGGCGTTTTCACGCTCAGCCCAACGGATGTCCTGACTGCGGTCCTCGAATATGGTCCCATAAAGAGGGATCGGAGGACCTGTACGACCAGGAAGGTCTCGAAAAATGCAGACAAGGCCTGAGATCGGGGGAAATATGGGCGATCAAAGGGCTTGGCGGTTTTCACCTCGCCTGCGATCCCAAATCCCACCGGGCCCTCGAGCTGCTTAGGGAGGCAAAAAGACGACCTCACAAGCCATTTGCGTTGATGGTAGAGAACCTGGACGCCGCTGCCTCTATTGCCTGCCTGGAGGAAGGGGAAAAAAGGCTTCTAGAATCGCCTAGAAGGCCTATCGTCCTCTGCCCCATAAGGGGGGAAATATCCCCTCTGATCGCCCCTAACCAGGACAGAGTGGGCATAATGTTGCCCTACACCCCTCTTCACCGTCTTATTATGGAGGGTATGGTAGCCCTGGTTATGACCAGCGGCAACCTGGCCGATTCTCCTCTGATATCGGAAAACCAGGAGGCTCTGTCTAAACTGGGCAAAATAGTCGACGGGTTCTTACTGCACGATAGGGATATCCACATGAAAATAGACGATTCTCTGGTAGCACCCTGGGGGGATAGGTCGGTGATTATGAGAAGGGCCAGAGGTTACGTTCCTAACCCTGTCCATACGTCCTGCAAAATGCCCCAGATACTAGCCGCAGGAGGGGAGATGAAGAGCACCTTCTCCCTCACCAGGGATAACCTCATATTTCCTAGCCAGTATCTAGGGGATGGAAAGGAAATAGCGACCCTGGAATACTATAAAAAGACACTAAAACACTTTATGAGGCTATACGAAATAGTTCCCAAAGCAATTATTCATGACTTTCATCCTTTATACATGACGACTAAGGTCGCCAAGGAGGTGGCAGGAGAGGACATTCCCTCAATGGCGGTCCAACACCACCACGCCCATCTGGCCGCCTGTCTAGCGGAACATCAGAGAAATGAACCTACCATCGGAGTAATCCTGGACGGAACGGGCTACGGAACCGACGGAACCATATGGGGGGGGGAGTTTCTCCTAGGGGATCTATCGGGGTTTTCCAGGGTCGGCCATCTCATGACCTGCCCTCTCCCTGGGGGAGACAGATCGGTAAAAGAGCCCTGGCGATACTCTTTATCCCTTCTGGTTCGAGCTTTAGGGGAAGATAAGGCTTTAGCCCGAGCCAGAGAGCTGTGGCCGGGCAGGGAAAAGACGATAGAGCTTATACTGAAGACCTTAGAAGAGGCTCCAGTTACGTCCTCCTGCGGGAGGCTCTTCGACGGAGTCTGGGGGCTTTTGGCCATAGGAGAGACGGTGACCTACGACGGTCAGGGGGCAGGGGAGCTAGAGGCAAAATCCGGTGGATCCTGGGAGGATATTCCTATGGAGATAGTCGGGTCGGGCAAAGACTTTATCGTCGATTGGCGACCCTTTATCCGATGGCTAGCGGAGGAAAGGCCGTCAGTCGAAAGGGGAAGCTCCTCGTTCCACCTATCCCTATCTCGGGCCATAACCGAAAGCTGTCTGAGGGTAAAGGAAGCACACGGAATTGATACAGTGGCCCTTTCCGGTGGAGTATGGCAGAACTGCCGTCTTCTAGATAAAACCGTGACAGATCTGGAGGAAAGAGGTTTTTCGGTGCTCACCCATGAAAGAACCTCCCCTAACGACGAATCTATATCCATCGGACAGGCCGCCATAGGTGGATGGAGATGGAAAAAGGAGGAAGCTTAGCGAGACGCTAAGCTTCCTCCTGGGATAATAGTTTAAACCCTCACGACGTGAGTGGCCTGAGGCCCCTTATCGCCGTCGGTTATCTCGAACTGTACAACCTCGTTTTCCTCAAGGACTTTGTAACCGTCCATCTCGATAGCACTGAAATGAACGAAAACGTCGTTTCCCTCTTCGGTGGTTATAAAGCCGTATCCCTTTGAACCGTTGAACCACTTGACTGTGCCTTTCATTGCTGTGCCTCCTAAATAATGGATATAAACCTGCTGCCGATACCGCAAGTTCAGGAGAGACAATCTAACCTGTCTCTTTTACCTACAGTCTTTATAATCTATACCGCTGATAGCGTCAAGTTTTTTAGGACGATGGATCGCCTCTACGTAACGAACGGTGCCGCTTTTGGACCTCATGACAAGAGAGCTGGTCACTATTCTATCGCTCTCGTATCTGACGCCGGACAAAAAGTCTCCGTCGGTTATGCCTGTCGCGGAGAAGAACACGTCGTCGCTGGATACTAGGTCGTCCAGCAGGAGAACCTTGTTAACGTCAAGACCTTGCCCTGTAGCGCACATCATCTCGTCGTCGTTTTTGACCCAAAGCTTGCCCTGCATGTTGCCTCCGAGGGCTTTTATGGCACAGGCGGTTATTACCGCCTCAGGGGTCCCTCCTATGCCCATGAGTATATCCGCACCTCTGTCGGATTTACAGGTAAGGAGAGCTCCTCCGATGTCCCCGTCAGGGATGAGCTTTATCCTGGCTCCTGCCGCCCTTATCCTGGCTATAAGGTCGCTGTGTCTCGGCCTGTCCAGGACCACCACCGTAACGTCGCATACGTCTTTCGATTTGGCCTTTGCTACGTTGGCGATGTTCTCCTCAACAGAGGCCTCTATATCGACCACGTCCTTAGCCTCCGGGCCGACTACCAGCTTATCCATGTAGAACACGCACTTAGGATCGAACATAGTGCCGCTAGGTGCCATTGCAACTACGCTAATAGCTCCGCTTAAGCCGAGAGCGGTAAGCCTGGTGCCGTCGATAGGATCTACGGCGATATCCACCTTAGGACCTTTCCCGGTACCTAGTTTTTCGCCGTTAAACAACATAGGGGCCTCGTCTTTCTCTCCCTCCCCTATGACCACCATACCGTCCATATGAATGGTGTTTAACATATACCTCATAGCGTTTACCGCCGCACCGTCGGCGGCGATTTTATCCCCTCTGCCCATCCAACGGCCAGCAGCGAGAGCGGCGGCCTCGGTTCCTCTACAGAACTCAAGGGCCATATTGCGGTCTGGTGTCTTATCGTACTCCTGATCGATCATATTCCGAACCTCCCAAAAATAGCGTCTACATGACGGAAATAGTGTTCCTTAGAGAAAAGAGCCTCCAAATCCTCTTTGGTCAAAATCGACTTCACCTTAGGATCATCCCATAAAAGGTCTATAAAAGCACCTTCTCCGTCCCAACATCTCATAGCGTTGGACTGAACCACCGAATAGGCGTCCTCTCGGCTCATGCCGAAACGCTCCACCAGCTCCAGCAAAACCCTTTGGCTGAAAACCAGGCCTCCAGTGAGATCCAAGTTTTTCTCCATTCTTGCCTCGTTAACGGTCATGCCTCTGACGACCTTCTCCATAAGGCGGCACATATAGTGGATGAGGTGAAAAGAGTCGGGCCAGGCTATACGCTCTACAGAGGAGTGGCTGATGTCCCTCTCGTGCCACAGAGGGATATTCTCCAGAGCCGCCATGTGGTAGGACCTCACAAGCCTTGCCATTCCGGATATCCTCTCGCAGAGGATGGGATTCTTTTTATGAGGCATGGCGGAGGAGCCCTTCTGTTTACTGCCGAAAGGCTCCAGGACCTCCAGCACCTCGGTCCTCTGAAGGTGGCGAACCTCGGTGGCTATACGCTCTAAGGCACAGCCAAGGGAGGCCAGGGCGTAGGAGACCTGGGCATGGCGGTCTCTCTGTATAACCTGGGTGGAAACGGGATCCACCTTAAGCCCTAAAGAGGAACACACTTTTTCCTCAAACTCCGGGGAGGTGTGGGCTAAGGTCCCTACGGCACCGGAGAGTTTTCCGTAGGAGATGGACTCCTCAGCCTCTTCCAGCCTTTTGACGTCCCTCAACAGCTGGGAATACCAGTTGAGGACTTTGAGACCGAATGTAGTTGGCTCGGCGTGAATACCGTGAGACCTTCCTACACAGGGTGTATCACGATGCTTTACCGCTAAATCCCTCACACCGGCACAAAGGGACTGGAGCTGGCCTAGAAGGACCTTTATGCCCTCCTTAAGCCTGAGTGCGTTGGCGGTATCGAGGACATCGCTGCTGGTAAGACCTAGATGGATATATCTCCCGCTCTCTCCTACGTGGGAGGCCATGTCGGTAACGAAGGCTATTACGTCGTGGTGAACCTCCGACTCAATCCTCTCGATATTATCCACGTCAAAATCGCTTTTTGACCTGATTTCCTCGTATGCATCTTCTGGAATAACCCCGAGGTCCCTCCATGCCTCACATACGGCGATCTCCACCGTCATCCAGGTCCGATACTGGTTCTCTAAAGACCAGATCGCCCTCATCTCTTCCGTCTCATAGCGGTTTATCATTATCCATCGGTCCTTCCTGCTGATCTACGCCTGGTTTTACGAGGCTCTATAATTTCCAGATAGCCGAGCACGTCCCTGTCCCATCGGCAGGTAACCATCTCGGAACAATCTCCTACTTGATCCATTCTATCTTTTTTTACGATTTGGAAACCCTTTTCGATAAGCCTGTCCCATAGGGCCTTTCCCACCGACGCCCACCATCCAACGTCCTCGGCGAGGGAGCAATCGCCGCTTACGTCTTCGGCCATAAAGAAATCGCCCTCCAGTTTTGATAGAAAGATAGACAACCCACCGCAGGAAAGTAGATGCTTTCCCTGAGAAACCGCCATAGCCCTGTCCTTTGGGCCGATTTTTATCCCCCCTAGGAGGGCTTCAGCCTTAGGATTAAGCTCCAATGGGGTCACCATACGGACTATAGGGATAGGGACCTCCCACCAGACAGGCCGTTTAAGCGATTCCTTAGGGGACCTATCTATTCCTCCTTCGCTTAAGAACACCGCTTTACCGGTAAAGTCGCCGTCCACCTCTCCTTTGAGACAGGAACTTTTTTTCTCCAAAATGGATTTTATGGACCATTCTCCCAGTCCCATTCCTATAAAAGAGACGAGCCTGTCTTTGTGGATGGACCATCGTCGTTCGTTCCAATCCACCACCAACCAGTCAACTCCGGTCTCGTACAGTTTTCTCAGAAGTTCGTCGACCTCCATTGAGAGGCCACCTTTAGCCTTGGTCATCTACTAGGCGTCCTGCACTTTTGGGGATGTGCCTAAAAGGCCGTCGACAAACTCCTCTGGGTCAAAGGGGCCGAGATCCTCCACCCCTTCTCCGAGACCAATATACCTTATAGGCAGAGCAAGCTGATCCGCTATAGCTAGAACTATACCACCTTTAGCGGTATTATCGTACTTGGTTAAAACTATACCGGTCAACGGAGCAACTTCATCGAATACCTGGGCCTGCCTTAAGGCGTTTTGGCCGGTGACAGCGTCGAGAACCAAAAAAGACTCTATATCCTCCCTCTCTATCTCCCGAGAGATCACCCTGTAAATCTTGCCGAGCTCTTCCATGAGATTGTGTTTTGACTGAAGCCTGCCAGCGGTGTCGACTATCACTACCTCCGCGCCGGAGGCTTTAGCGGCGTTTATGGAGTCAAAGGTAACAGCCCCAGGATCGCTCCCCTGCTGTTGAGCTATGACCCTTACGCCGGTTCTCTCTCCCCAGGCTTGAAGCTGCTCTACAGCCGCCGCCCTGTAGGTGTCCGCTGCTGCCATAATAACCTTTTTCCCCTTAGCCTGAAAGCTGCTTGCGAGCTTTCCTGCGGTAGTGGTCTTTCCGCTCCCGTTTACCCCTACCATCACTATAACCTTGGGGCGGGAGGATAGGTCTACCGGAGCCCCCATCAGAGGTATCTTTTTTAGCTTTTCCACCAAAAGGCTTCTGAAGCTGGATAAAAGGACCTCCGGTTCCCTTATACCCTCTTTCCTGTAAATACCTTTAAGCTCCGAGACAAGAGACTCGGACAGATCGACTCCCACGTCGCCGGAGATAAGTTTTTCCTCTAGGTCAATCCAAAAATCGTCGTTTATCTTTCCAGAAAAGAGGGAAACGACTCCGTCACTCCATTTTTCCCTCACCGAAGAGAGCTTTGTCTTTATATCCTTTAAGAAGGCCATTAGCTATCCCCTCCCTCGCTGGAAACAGGTTTCTTCCTGTTGCTTCTTCGTCTCCTCTTTTTCTTAGTCGTATCGGAAGATTTTTTTTCAGGAGATTCTTGTTTATCTTTAACTACAGGCGACTGTACTGACTCGACTCCTATAGGCTTCTTTTTCTTCTTTCTCCTCCTCGGGTTTTTCTTCGCCCCTGTCTCCAGGCCAGAGGAAGGCTCTTTCTTTAAAACTCTATCCACCGACGGTCCATCGGCTTTAGTGTCCTTACCTCCGGCATCCCGAACCGGGGGGATCTCAACAGGAGGAGGAAGATCGTTGCTGGAGCTTTTCTTCCTGTTTCCGTTGGGACGGCTGTTGGGGATCATACCGTCCTCTCCTGCCAGGACTTTTTCCTTAAACTCCTCAAAAGAGTCGACCTCGACGGAAAAATGGGTTCCGTCAGGGGACCTTAGAAGCACGCTCCCCTCTTTGATATCCACCCCCATCATCAGGAAGTTGCCCCGAGGCCCTTTTATCTTGCTCCCTGGGTTAGGCAGTTTTTTCCAAAGCTCTCTGTACACGTTATGTTCGTAGCTCATACAGCACATAAGACGCCCACAGAGACCGGATATCTTACTAGGGTTGAGGGCCAGGTTTTGCTCTTTTACCATTTTGATGCCGATAGGCATAAAAGCGTGAAGCCAGTAGCTACAGCAACAGGGCCTTCCACAGGGAGCGATCCCCTTGACGACCTTAGACTCGTCTCTGACCCCAATTTGCCTTAGCTCTATTCTGGTTTTAAATTCCCTGGCTAAGTCCCTTACGTAAGCCCTGAAATCGACCCTTTGCTCCGAGGTGAAGTAGAAAAAAAGTTTTTTTCTATCCAGTAGATACTCTACATCCACTATTTTCATGGCAAGGTGATGTTCTCCCAGAAGCTGGCGAGATTTATACAAAACCCCTTCCTCCAGAGATCTATTCTCCCCATCTAGCAGTAGATCTCTGTCGGTAGCCTGCCTTACGAAGGAAACTGTCTGGAGACCGGGCTCTCCGTTTTGAACCCCTTCCTTTGAGCCCTCTTCGTTGCTTCTGACGTAAAAATCCGCCTGTTCGCCGGAGATTTCACCTGCTACTTTAGCGACTTCCTCTCCTCTAGAGGTCTCCACCACCACAGGCTCACCTGGCACTAACACCGGTATTCCCGCCTCAGAGACCAACCCTAGATATCTAGGTTTACCAAATACGGTCAAAAACACTTTCAAAAGGGTATTCCTCCTCTATGAGTAAAAAAACCATATCTCCCATCATGGAGACCGATAGATTGGTCTGACCCGCCAAAAATATCAACTGCGAAAGGTTGGATGCCTTGAGGTATAACTTTTTTTGGACAAGGAAGCCTATAAACCCCTGAAGCTCCAATATAAGTTGCTCGCGATCGAAAGAGGATATACGCTCTAACCACCCCATCCACTGGGCTTTCCCCGACGGTGGTGACAGCGGCGGAAAGGTATCCTCTTCAGGAAAAACAATAGTCCAGATCCTGCTTCTGAGGGTCGGGATCAGCCGATTTTCCTCCATAAGGAATATCAGTCGACAGCCCGCTGGAGGCTCTTCGGTTATCTTTAAAAGGCTGTTGGCGGAGTTGATGTTAAGTTTGTCGGCACAGGGAACTACCCCTATCCTGCCGGAGGAGACCACAGCCTTGAGATGTAACTCGTCGATCATCTCCCTGCACTGGTCCACCGACGGAGGCCCCTGTTCGGACGAAACGATCAGATCAGGGTGACTCCCTTCGCTCCAAGCCATACAGGAAAGGCAGCGGCCACAGCCGTCTTTATTCAGGCATAGCATAATCTTAGAGATCTCCAAGAGCAGGGCACTGTGGAGGGAACCTGAAAGACAAAGGGCTATAGCCGACGGGGTAACCTCCCCTGCAAGCTTATCCTTAAGATTGAGCCATAGTGGGCTGGATTTCAAAAAAGCAGGGATATTAAGCATCCTTTTATATCCTCCATAAGTTTAAGGGCCTTGGTCCTCTGGTTCTCCCTGAGCAAGACGTCCTCCAGCTCCTGGAGCCACTCCTCGGTCTGCTCTACCACGACAAAAGCCCTTCTCTCGGTTCTCCTCCACCGTAAATCTCTGCGCAGCAAAAAGCCCTTCAACGCCTGATCGAGAAGCTGTTTTACCAGCTCCCTGTACCTGGCGAGCACCACCCTGGAGGGTACTCTGGACAGTTTGCTCCCTATATCGTCCAGTTCTTTCAATAGAGCCTCTATCTCCACGGTCTGAACCGCTTTATCGAAAGAGCCACCGACGGACCTGGACGGCCCTCTTTTGTCGTCTTTTAGAGGTAAGCCAATACCTCCCGATCGATCCCTGGAGGTCCTCTCTATTTTCACCGAATCAGCCCTTTCAGACTATCGCACACCCTGCCAAAGACCTCTTCAGGATCTCCGCTACCATCGACGGGGACGATCCTATCGGGATAACGTCGAGCGAGCTCGCTAAACCCTTCGGAGATTTTGGACATAAGGTCAAAATCCAGCTCTATTCTATCGGAAGTCCCTCTCCCCTCCATCCTGGAGAGGGACTCCTGACGGGATAGATTGAGCCAGACGGTCATATCAGGGATTGGAAAGTCACACCAGCCAAAGATCCTCTCGACAAAACCTAGTTCAAGGCCCCTTCCGAAACACTGGTAGGCGACGGTAGAGTCTGTATAGCGGTCACAAATGACTATGTCCCCTCTGGATAGAGCTGGAATAACAACCTGAACGAGGTGCTCGCACCTGTCGGCGAGAAAGAGAAACAACTCGGTCTTGTGGTGCATCAAAACCCCGTTAAGCAGGACATCCCTTAACTTACCTCCCTCGGACCAATCCCCAGGCTCTCTGGTCAGAGTTACTGAATAACCTAAATCCCTGAGGTGATCGCACAACAGCCTGGCTTGGGTTGATTTCCCAGATCCGTCGATCCCCTCGAAGGATATAAAAAGTCCCTTACGGTGCATTCTCGAGCTAACTAGCATATAATACCCTCGTTTCCGATAAAAAAACAAAGTTAGGAGGAATACCATGAGCGATATCGCCGACAAGAATATCAATTCCAGGAGCTGGGAAAAGTATACCCCCTCGGAGATCAAAGAGACCACCGATTTTCTGATGGACATGGTAACATCCTGCAAAACAGAGAGAGAATGTGTCCGCTGGTTGAAATCGGACCTAGAGGCAAGGGGAGCCATAACCTCGGAGAATACCGACACCCTCCAACCGGGAGATGTCCTCTACATGGACTGGAAAGGACGAGCCATACTAGCCGCTAGAATCGGTAAAGAGGGGCTGGATAACGGCGTAACGGTAATAGCTTCCCACATAGACTCTCCCAGGATAGACGTTAAAGGCCGTCCTCTATACGAAGAAGGCAACCTCGCTTTCCTAGACTGCCATTATTACGGAGGTTTGAAAAAATATCAATGGACCAATGTCCCTCTGGCCCTCCATGGCGAAATTCACCGAGCCGACGGAACCACGCTACATATATCCTTCGGAGAGGATCGTTCAGAACCGGTTCTCATGATCCCAGATTTAGAGCCTCACGTGGACAGAGACATGGACAAGAGAAAGGCCTCTGAGGCGGTAGACGGGGAGGATTTGGACGCCTTAGTGGGAAACAGCCCTTCCGAGGAGGAAGACTTTCCCGTTAAAAAAGCTATATCAACGCTCCTCATGGAAAAGTGGGGCCTGGAGGAAAAGAATTTTCTATCCGCCGATCTGGCCCTAGTTCCATCGGGACCGGCCAGGTTTGCTGGTCTGGACGGATCTATGGTAGCGGCCTACGGCCTGGATGATCGAGTATGCACCGCCATGTCCTACAAAGCCTTCTGGGATATGGACATACCGGAAAAGACAGCGGTATTCGTCGCCGTCGATCGAGAGGAAATAGGAAGCGAAAGCATAGGTGGGGCCCAGGGGGCCTTTATGGACCTATTTTTACTGGAGCTGCTAAAGGCCACGGGCAAAACCCCGGACATTCTGTCTCTCAGGAGACTTTACAGCAACAGCGGAGCTATAAGCGCCGACGTAACCGCTGGGATGAACCCTCTCTACAAAAAAAACTACGTCAGGGATCAGCAGGCTCTCATGGGAAACGGAGTCGCCTTGGTTAAATTCTCGGGCAGAGGCGGAAAATACGATTGCAACGAGGCAAGAGGGGAGTTCGTCGCGTCGGTTATAGCCTCTTTAGATAGAAAATCCGTTCCCTGGCAGACCGGGAGCTTCGGTAAAGTGGACAAGGCCGGTGGAGGAACTATCGCTACATATCTGGCCAGAACCGGTATGGACACCATCGACATCGGTCCCGCCCTTTTGTCTATGCACTCTCCTATGGAGCTGGTCAGCACAGCGGACGTGACGGCGCTTTACAAGTGCTATATGGCCCTTTGGGAACACCTTCCGACCAGGGCATAAAGAGCAGGGGACGACAACTCTGTCGTCCCCTGCTCTCACGACTAAAACTCCCCAGGAAGGACCACAAGGCTCTTATCCAAAGCCCCTTCTACGTAGTAGTCCGACCTGTAAACCCTCATAGAGCCCTCTTTGATCTTTCTACGCCGAACCTCTCCAGGATACTCCCCCGTAGGAGGCAACATACCGCTTTGCCTATCGTCGGAAACGGTGGGCTGGTAGGAAAGCTCTATAACCACCTCGTTGGCCTTTTCTCTGTCCGACAATTCCTTTAACATATCGTCGAGATTGGAGATAGAGCGGTCCATCTCACCCTGTCCTCCGTCGGGCTCCCCTAAGCCTCCACCTCTCACCGTGACCTGACAAGGTCCTGCGACACCTTCCGGTATGGACAGATAGAATTTTCGGACCTGTTCCCTGGCTCTGTAGGGCCTCATATGGACCGACACCTCCACCGTATCCCCAGGACCGTAGGTCTCTTTGTCCAGCGAAATTCTATCGATGTAAAGTATCCTCGGGGTGGAGGAGACCTCTACCTCAAAATTAACCCCTAGAGGCAATAACTCTCTATAAGGGTTTAAGATCACCGAGGAGACCAAGCCCGATACCGCTTGGGCTACTCTATCGGAAATATCGTCAGGGGAGAAGTAAAAGTCCGTATGGCTCCATCCCTTATAGAGTCCCCCTCCATCGAAGGAAATGGTCATTTTAGCGGTACCGGCGCCTTTCCTTCCCCAGGTCCTATCCATAAGGCCAAGAAATACCGGGGGAGCTATCTTAGACACCAAGAAGGGGTCTGAAACTACTCTAAAACCCTTTAAGGACCGTTTTTTTTCGTCCCTGTCGTAAAGCCGAAAGGCTAGATCGACGGAGGGCGGAAAGGCACCTAAAACCCCTCCAATAGCCTGAGCCCTATCCTGGGTCACAGTCCCTATAACGTTGCCGAAAGACCCTATTTTAAAAGGCGACTCCACGCTTGGGACCACGTGGTGTATCCAGGCCTTGGTTAAAGGGTAGGCCACCGAGCCTTTTTGAATAAACGGGTGGGCAAAGGCGAGAAACCTACCGTCGGTGGAGAGGGCGGAGAGGGTCCCGGTAGCACCCAAGGTGACATCTCCCCAGGCCAAAAGGACGCCGATAGCGTCACCGGGAGATAGTTTAGCTACTGTCTCAACTACAGGACCTCCTCCTGCTCCGCCGGATAACATCACCTGAGATCCTAATGCCTCCGACAGCCGCTCCTGCGCCCTAGGTCCGACACCGGAGAGGGATAGAACCCTACGGGAATCGTAGTCACCGGAAACCTCCTCCAACTGATCAATAGGGACGCTCTTGACGAAAGGAGGTATTTTATCGGTCCAGCTGAATACCTTAGCCATATCCTCAATAGGGGTCACCAGACCTAAACGATGGTCGCTAAAGTTCCATCCATAGCCGATAGCACCGATTAGCCTACCATCGATATATACCGGACTACCGCTCATACCTGCGGCGATACCTCCGGTTTTCTCTATAACCGGGCCTTCAGCCTTTATAGCTATAAGGTGATCGGGATCGCCGTCTTGAGGTATAACGCTTATGACCGTTACAGGGAAGGATACAACCGATGTGCCGGATACGACGGTGTAGGCGACGCCCCTTTGCCCAGGCTTGATTTTATCCACGCCCATAATGGAAGTAGAAAAGGGAAAATCGGACGCAAAACCGCCGTCGATCACCAGTAGAGACAGGACAAACACAGCAAAAAACCTTTTTAGGTAATTCATCTTTTTTTCCACCTTAGATAAGCCAGAAGGAATCGCTCCAAATCCCCGTCAAGAACCGCTGAGGCGTTGCCCGTTTCGACGGAGGTACGGTGGTCTTTTACCATGGTATAGGGATGAAGCACGTAGGACCTTATCTGGCTTCCCCAGCTTATCTCCTTTTTATCGTGAAGGCTATCCAACTCGTCTTGACGGGCGATAAGGGACAACTCATAGAGTTTTCCCTTCAGGACGTGAATAGCCACGGCCTTGTTCATGTGCTGAGACCTTTCGTTCTGACATGAGACCACTATGCCTGTAGGAAGATGAGTGATCCTTACCGCCGAATCGGTCATATTGACGTGCTGCCCTCCCGCTCCACTGGACCTAAAGGTATCTATCCTTAGATCCTCGGAGCGTATCTCGATCTCAGCGTCCTCAGGTAGGTCGGGGACGACGTCTACAGAGGCAAAACTGGTGTGTCTTCTCTTCGCCGTATCGAAAGGCGATATCCTGACAAGACGGTGAACGCCGACCTCCGCCTGAAGATAGCCATAAGCCAGAGCCCCCTCCACGGTAAAGGTGACCGTTTTAATTCCTCCCTCTTCGTCCCTCTGATAGTCCAGAACCTTGGTCTTATAGCCGTTATTCTCGCACCATCTGAGGTACATCCTGTAGAGGATCTCCGCCCAGTCCTGAGAGTCCAGACCACCTGATCCTGCGTGAACGGTGACGATAGCGTTGCTGCGGTCGTACTGGCCGTCCAGCAGAAGCTCCATTCTCTTACGTTCTATTCTATCGTCGAGAGACTCAGATCTAGAAAAAAACTCATTCCTCAGGCCCTGATCGTCTTCTTCGCTCAGTAACTCCGCCAGAACCTCTAAATCGTTAAACTCATCGATAAGCCCATCCCAGTCGGATATCTGGTCCTCCATAGCCGCTAAATCGGAGGATATCCTCTGAGCGTCCTGCCTGCCCCAGAAGTCGGGCAGAGCCATTATCTCGTGAAGCCTCGAAACCTCCTGCTTTAATGCAGGCAGGTCAAAGACTTTCCTGCAGGTCGGACAGTAGAGCCTGAAGTTCCTCCAATGCTACAGATGTAGATACGGTATTCATAGTTAAATCCTCCATTTCTCTACGTACAAAAGTTACTTCGCATCATTATATCATCTACAACAACCTACGGTGATAGCTTAAGGGCTAGGATCCTTTTTTTGATGTATAATCTATAGGAATATCCTTTACCCTTATAAAGAAGGAGGTGGCTCTATGGCCCGCTTAACTGAAATGTCCAGAACCAGCGGCTGAGCCGCTAAGATAGGTCCGGCGGACCTAGAAGAAGTGCTGAGATCCTTTGAGGTTCCATCTGACGAAAGGCTGATAACCTCCTGGGATTGCGGAGAGGACGCAGCTCTGTGGAAAATAGACGAAAATAGAGTTGGCATCCTGACACTGGATTTTATTACTCCCGTCGTAGACGATCCAGGAGAGTGGGGCGAGATAGCGGCGGCCAACGCCATAGGCGACGTTTTCGCCATGGGGGGCAAGCCTTTTATCGCCCTCAATATCGTGGCTTTCCCGATCAACTGTCTCCCTGTCCAGAGCCTGAAAGAGCTGATGGACGGAGGGTACCGAAAGGTCAGGGAATCGGGGGCTTTTCTGGTAGGAGGACACAGCGTCGAGGACCAGGAACCTAAGTACGGCCTCTGTGTTTTCGGGGAGGTCGAGGCCGACTGTCTTTGGAAGGTAACCGGGGCAATGGCAGGAGACAAGCTAATACTCACCAAGCCATTAGGAGCTGGCATAATGGTCACCGGCATAAAAGCCGACATGGTAGAGGACCAACGTGCCGTCCAGGAGGGAGTAAAGTGGATGAGAACCTTGAACGACCTTCCTCTCAAGATGCCCAAAGATCTTCGGAAAGAGGTACACAGCTGCACCGACGTGACAGGATTCGGCTTCGCTGGCCATGCCCTTGATATGCTGTCAAAAAGCGACCTGAACCTGAACCTGAGTATGAGCTCACTTCCCCTCATGAAAGGGACCATGGAGCTAGCGGCGATGGGGCTGGTCCCTGCAGGGGCCTACGCCAACAGGTCCCTTTACCAGAGCAAAGTAGACGGACTGGAAGGAGAGGACCCTTTACAGGACTTTCTCTTCGATCCCCAGACCAGCGGAGGCCTATTATTGGCGGTGTCTCCTGAGAGATCAGAGGAACTACTTGAGTTCGCCATAGAGGCGGGATTCGAGAAGAGCGCCATAATAGGAGAGTTCTCCGAAGGCTCAGGCCGTCTAGTGCTTACTTAAGGGAACCTCCAAATACGATGATCCTCGGAGAGATCGTTCCGACGGAGCCCTGGACAGGGCGAAACGGCCTCTCCGAGGAAACTCGAAGGTGATTTTTTAGTCTCTTACGTTTCTTAAGACGTTCCAGACCGCCAGGTAACGGTCGTATAGGGCACTTACAGGATCAACGTCGACATCTAGAGGACGCACTACGACTATAGGATATGCTCCCGGAGGCAGGGACAACTGAAGGCCGGAGCGGTAGTCCAAAAGCAGGGCATCGTAGCCCTCCATAGATCTGATTAGTTCGCCTAAAGCCCTGTCCCTCTCTTTTGCCCTTTTCTTCGTTAGCACTTCGTCCACCATAGCCCTGACCTTTCCGTCGTCATGGGTAACAGTGCATCCAGTGGCCCGAAATAGGCGATCCTGAGAGCCCGAGAGGTCGAGAATACTGGCACCGGCGAGGAGTTTTCTCCCCATCGAAACGGTACTATCTAGTCTGCTCTGAAACTCCGCTAGTCTTCTTTGGTAATACTCGTACCCCTGGGGATCGAGATCGGCCATAGCCACCAGGACCCTCTGTCCTATAAAAGGCAGGGTCCCTGGATCGGAGAAGACCTGTGCCAGGTTTTGACTGTCGGGAAAGTCCCTGTAAAGGATCTCTACCCTTGCAGACTCCCCTAACGACCCTCTGAAGGATTTTATTTCCTTCCTGTCCATAGCCATAGCTTTTTTTGTGGCATCCAGATCTTTTTCCCTGAATTTTACAATCTCGCCCTCCTTATTCCATCCGGAAAGGGGTACGACTTTAACGTTCACCCCGCCGATAAAGGCGACAAGGGCGGCCAGCCAGGGGTTAGTCACAGCTATATTCCACCTGGCCTCCGCCGCTACAGGCGTAAAAATCGACAGGGCCAGGACGATAGGGATAACCTTCGTCCTGGCCTTTATTATTTTAAGCCTCATCGACCTTTCTGCTTCCGGGCTTATAGGGCTTACTTCCGTCTGCACACAGAGGGCAGTCATCAGGGGAGTAGACAGGGAAAGATACCTTCCAAAGGGACAGAGGATCCCTCTTGAGCCTGTGATTGCCGCCGCTCCTGTCAACTATGCAGCAGGTGTCCTCCCACAGACACCCTGCAGCCTCCAGATGCTCTCGAACTTCCTCCGCCGAACCACCGGTGGTTATAACATCCTCTACCACGACGAATTTCTTGCCCTCAGGAACCGGAAAGCGACGAAGCTTCATGTTACCCTCCTCCCTCTCGCAGAACAGAAAGGGAACACCGAGAGCCCTGGCCACCTCGTGGCCTATTATCAAGCCACCGACCGCAGGGGAAACTACGAAATCGACCTGCCTACCGGAAAGGGCGGAAGCTATCTGAGCACCTGCGTAGGCGGCGTTATCGGGAAAACGGAGCATCATAGCGCACTGCATATAGTGACCGCTGTGCTTCCCGGAGGTCAAAAGGAAATGCCCTTTAAGATAGGCGCCGGAATCTACCATCATTTTTTCCAACCGCTGCTGAACTTCACTCATTTGCTCAACCCCTCCTGGATAGACTGAGATATTAGGGACATGGCCTGGTCGATATCCGGTGCGGTATAGATAGGACGTCCCATCACTACGTAGTCCGCGCCGTTACGAAAGGCATCGCAGGGGGTGGCTACTCTGGTCTGGTCGTCTCCCCCGGGGGTCAGTCTTACTCCGGGGACTACCTTCAACAGATCGGGAGAGGCCACGGAGGCTATTATAGGCAGGTCCAAAGGAGAGCAGACTACTCCGTCCATGCCACAATCTCCACAGAGCCATGCCCTCTTTTTAAGGGCCTCATCCATGGGACAGCCGGGGGTAGCCTCGGCCCAGACCTCCTCGCTGAAACTGGTGAGTACGGATATCCCAAAGAGCTTCATAGAGGAACCCATCTTATCTCTGGCGGCCACAGCTTCCTCCATCATCCTTCTTCCACCGGCGGCGTGAAGGGTCAGGGACCATAGCCCTATATCCCCAAAAGCCTCTACCGCTATCTTTATGGTGTTAGGGATATCGTGGAGCTTTAGATCCAGGAAAACCTTAAATCCGTAATCCACCATTTCCTTGACGAAAGAAGTTCCTCCCAAGGCGAAGAGCCTGGGGCCTATCTTAACGTAATCGACCTTTCCTTTTACGACGTCCATAGTCCTTCTGGCTGTCGCCAGAGAATCCACATCCAACGCCAGAATAAGGGGCAAAGAGTCCCGGTTCATAAAAAACCTCCTAAAATATCTATCTGGCCACGCCGACCAGCTCGGAAACGTGTTTTACGCCTTCCGCCTCCATGTAACGAGAGAGGCCTTTACAGATGGACTCAGGCATATGAAGGTCCCTGAAAAGTCCGGTTCCTACCTCCACCGCCGAGGCTCCCGCCATAACCATAGAGAGGAGGTCCTCCCAGGAACTCACCCCGCCACAGCCTATTATAGGAATGGACACCGCACCGGCGACCTGCCATACCAGTCGCAAAGAGAGGGGGAAGACGGCGGGACCGGAAAACCCCGCTACCTTACGGGCGAACACCGGCTTTCTAGCCTTGACGTCCATCGCCATACCTAGCCAGGTATTAGCTACCACCAGAGCGTCAGCGCCGGACTCCTGAGCCGCACGACCTACAGCCTCAGGATCGGGGGCCTGAGGGGTCATTTTTACCCAAAGGGGGCCAGACCAGCGGGATCTGACCATAGAGACCGCCTGGCCGGTCAAAACGGGGCTAACTCCCCAGGACATACAGCCGTGATCCACGTTAGGACAGGAGACGTTGAGCTCTAGGGCAGTTATACGGTCGGAAACCGGCACAAGCCTCTCCACCATCCTTATAAGTCCTTTCTCGTCCTCCATGGATACGTTGGCGATTATAGGCACACCTCTGCCCTCTAATTCGGGGAGTTTTTTGTCCACAAAATCGTCTATGCCGGTGTTCTGAAGGCCTATGCTGTTGAGAAGCCCACAGGGAGTCTCCCACACCCTTACCCCCGGGTTACCCTCTTTTTTACCGTCGGTTATGGCCTTTGAGCATACCGCCCCGACATGACCAAGGAGATCGTCCCTCCAGAGTTCTTCGTCGTATCCCCAGGTTCCTGAGGCGATAACGATAGGGGTTTTCAGGGAAACCGACCCAATTTTAACCGAAAGATCAGCCATTCCAGACCACCTCCTGGAGGTCGAACACCGGGCCGTCGGCACAAACCCTTTTTTTGCCCGAGGAGGTCTCGATAACGCAACCGGAGCAGGCCCCTATTCCACAGGCCATCCGGCTCTCCATACTCACCTGACAGTCTTTTAGCCCCATATTAGCCATAGCGGCCATCATAGGACCAGGACCGCAGGCCATCACGGAGACGTCTTCATCGGGGCTTAATCCTTTCAGGGAGTTGCCTTTTGACCCTAAAGAACCGTCGTCGGAGAAGACCTCGAGCTCAGGACATCTCCTCTTTAGCCACAGGACAAAGGACTCCCAACGGCCGTTAGGGACCCCTAGAACGAACCTTCCAGCTCCGAAACGATCCCTGGCGAAAAGCAAAGGGGCAGATCCTAAGGTTCCTGCGACATAAACAGGGGAAGATGAGGGCTTTGAGAACCCTCTACCCATAGGTCCTCGCACGACTAGGGGATCGCCGGGCTTCCTCTGGGCTAACATCTCGGTTCCCCTACCGACGACCTGGAGAAGTATCTCTATATCATCCCCGATCACTCCGGCCACCGCAAAGGGCCTCATCAGCAGAGGGTCAAGTCCCCAAGCGGGATCCCTCAACAGGATAAACTGTCCCGGCTCCACCTCACAGGCCAATTCGGGACATCTGGCCCGCAGATAGACCACATCCTCACCGATAAGCTCTACCGAGGTTAAAACCGCAGAATAATCGTCTACGCCACGCCCCATGAAACCTCCCCCTCTCAGATCAACAGCCTAAAATACCCGAAGGACCGGAGGAAAGACAGTGGATAAGCCTATCTTTAGGGATCTGAGGGCACCTACTCTCCCTGACCTCAAAGAGACTATCGATCCACCTATCGTAGTCCGTTCCGCCGAAAGGGGCTTCCTCGAAAGGAACCATCCTCTCCTCCTCGGATATACCTACGTAACCGCTGGTAACTACGTCCACCGTACCGTCGCCTATGGCCTCCCACAGAGCCTTCTGTTCTTTCTCAGACCTAAGGGGCACCGCCGTCTTAAAAGACGGATCCCAGCAGGAGTTTATCAGATCCTCCTCGGTTAGGCACAGACTTGTCGCTACGACGGAACAGCTACAGTTCAACCCTTCGTCTTTAAAGGACCTGATGATCTCGATGGACCTGGCGGTGGATATGCCGTGAAGATGGACCGAAACCCCCGACTCTCTCGATAGCTCCAGGGCTCTGAATACACCGGTAGACTCGGCTACCGATGGAAATCCCTTCATGCCGGAGATACTTGAGGCCCTCCCCTCGGCGACCTGGGAATCGGAGGTCATGGACATATCGTCAGGTATGAGCGCAAGCCGACAGTTCATGTCGGAACAGTAGGACATAACGGTCCTCAAAAGCTTGCTATCTCCGCCAAGTCTCCGTCCTCCGTACAACAGGGAGGTTCTGGAGATCTCTTTGAGCTTTCTCATCTCCTTCATCGAGCCATCCTGTCCTACGGCACAGGGAATGGACCGTATATCCACACCTCCGGTGAGTCCATCTCTAACGGGAGAGACGATCCCTACAGAGGCTATTCCCTGATCCTTTGCCTTTAAGGCAAGCTGATCCAGAGAGACGCTGCCTAGGTCGACGAAAAGGTCTACGAATCCCATTATGCCACACCTCCAAGGCAAAGGTCCAATATGGCCATTCTGGCGGCCACTCCGCTTCTGACCTGATCAAGTATCAGATTATTTGGTCCGTCGGCTACGGCAGAGGATATCTCGACCCCTCGATTGATAGGGCCAGGATGCATTATCAAAGTTCCCTGAGGTATCGACTCGGTAGACGCGCCGAAATAACGATGATATTCGTCCGTAGAGGGGAAGAATTCCTCCTGCTGCTGCCTTTCCTTCTGGATCCTCAGAAGATAGACTATTCCGGCGTCTTTAACCTCCTGGAGGCCATCGGGACGGTAGACGCCGCCGAGGCTTTCAACATCCGCAGGCATCAGGGATTTAGGTCCTGCGAAGGTTATACGAGCTCCCATGGTGGAAAAAGCTCGAGCGACGCTTCTGGCCACCCTGCTGTGCCCTACATCTCCCGCTATCACCACCGGAACTCCGTCCAGGCTTCCTAGGGCCTCGGTGGCCGACAGGAGATCCAACAGAGCCTGGGTCGGGTGGCTCCTGGCACCGTCGCCACCGTTTATGATAGCGACACCGGGAAGGAGCTTCTGTAGGAAGAGGGGAAAGCCAGCCCTGCCATGGCGAACCACTAGACCATCGATTCCCATCGCCTTTAAAGTCCATGCCGTATCCCTGAGGGTTTCCCCTTTCGACAGGCTCGATCCCGAAGAGGACCAGTCTATAACGTCGGCACCGAGAAGCTTTTCGGCCATCTCAAAGGACACCTTAGTTCTGGTGGAGGGCTCGAAGAAAAGGTTGACCACCACTCTGCCCTTTAATATGTCTTTCTTTCTACCGGACGTCGAATCCAGCGATCTTTTGTAATCGGAAGCAAGACCTAAAAAGACCTCGTAGTCCTCTCTGGACCAATCGCAAAGATCGGTCAGACCCTTTCTTTCCCAGCTCATATAGCGACCTCCCTGTCACAGATAACAACTCTGTCCTCTCCGTCCAGTTCCTTAACCTTTACCTCAACGATTTCGCTACTCGATGTAGGGACCATTTTCCCCAGATAATCGGGCTGAATGGGAAGTTCTCTGTGTCCCCTGTCTATCAATATGGCGAGCTGAACCGACGCCGGCCTTCCTAGATCCATCAGAGCGTCCAGCGCAGCCCTGATCGTCCTTCCGGTGAACAGCACATCGTCCACTAAAACCAGATTCTTGCCGGATATGGATACCGGAATCGACGTGCTGTGAACTACAGGATCGTCCGATAGCACCGCTAGATCGTCTCTGTACAGGGTTATATCCAGCTCCCCTGAGGGTATCTTGCTTCCCTCAGAATCTCTGAGCATATTCCTTATCCTGGAGGCCAGATGGACACCACGCCTCTGAATTCCCAGAATCACCAGATCCCCTACTCCACGGTTTTTCTCGACTATTTCGTTGGCTATTCTGCGAAGGACCCTATCCATGTCCTCTTCGGTCATTACTATGGTTTTTTCCCTTAAGTTCAAGACATACGCCTCCTAACCGTCAGGCTGGAGGAATTATATCAGGGCAAAAACTTTTTTGCAACCGGTTGCACTTATTTTTTTGAGGTAAAAACGATCTCCCCGGAGATAACCGTCATAACCCCTCGGCCCTTTAGGGACATTCCTGCGAAGGGGGTATTCTTGGCCTTAGAGAGGAAATGTGCGGGATCGACGACCCAGCTACTCTCCATATCGACAGCCGTCATGTCGGCCACCGATCCAGGCCTGAGAGAGCCGCCGGGAAGGCCAAAAAGAGCGGCAGGGGTGCAGGACATAGCCTGAACCATCCTAGAGAGACCTAGTTTTCCCTTCCCTACAAGCTCGGATAAAATCAAAGAGAGGCAGGTCTCCAACCCAACTATTCCGTTAGGAGCCTCCATCATAGATTTAGCTTTCTCGTCGTCGCTATGAGGGGCATGATCGGTAGCAATGACGTCGATAGTGCCGTCCGTCAGGGCCTCTTGTAGAGCCAACGTATCTTTTTTTGTCCTGAGAGGTGGACTCATTTTTCCGTTAGTACCCTTTGTAAGAACGTCATCGTCGGTTAGAAGGAGATGGTGAGGGGTCACCTCAGCGGATACCTTTATCCCATCTGCCTTGGCTTTTCGGATAATATCCACCCCTAAGGCGGTACTCACGTGTTGGACGTGAACATTGGCCCCCGTTTTGGCGGCAAACAGGATATCCCTCTGTATAATCGCCTCCTCCGCTGTGGCATCGACTCCCTGGAGGCTCAGCCTTTCGGAAATAGCCCCTCTGTTTATGGTCCGGTCACCCCAGAGCAGCGGATCTTCGCAGTGGACGGAGATAGGGAGACCGAGAGAGGCTGCTTTTTCAAAGGCCTTCATCATCACCGACGGATCGGCTACGGTCAGACCATCGTCGGAAAAGGCAACAGCGCCGGAGGCCGCCATAGCCTCCATAGGAGCCAGCTCCCGCCCTTTCAGCCCTAAAGTCACCGCCCCTACGGAGTTAAACCTTACAGGGGAGGCTTTTCCTTTCTTCATAACCGAGGACAGGACATCCACCGAATCCACCGTTGGCGAGGTGTTCGCCATGGCGATCACCTGAGAAAATCCCCCTGATACCGCCGCAAGACCTCCGGTGTAGATGGTCTCCTTATGCTCCTGCCCTGGCTCCCTAAAGTGGACGTGGACATCTATGAGACCGGGGAAAAGAGTCAGCCCATGGAGATCTACCTCCTGGACGTCACCTTCGTGAAAAGGCTTTCCCTTTCCTATCCACCCTACGTATCCATCCTCCACCAGAATATCCATCTGAGAATCCAGATTTTGACTGGGATCTATTACCTGAGCACCTCTGAAAAGTTTTCTCAAAACCATCGCTCCTCTCTACTTACCTTTCCATTATTCTCTCTAAAGCTCCCACTAAAGCCCTGTATCCAGGCCTTATCCTCTCCAATTCCACCTCTTCCGATGGATTGTGGCTTATCCCCTCCACACAGGGAACGAAGATCATGGCGGTAGGAATGGAGGAGGCCACGTACATAGCGTCATGACCGGCACCGCTTGGCATATCGGTCCACCTAAGGCCAAGGTCATCGCACACCTCGCCTAAGAGACGGCGAAGCCCTCCATCCAGGACCACTGGATCTCCTTTGGAGAGGAGGTTGAAATTAAGTTTTACACCTCTAGAGAAACATATACCCTCTATTGCGGACCTGATCCTTTCGTAGGCTCTCTCCAGACTTTCTTTCTTTATGCCTCTTAAATCTATTTTTAAATGAGCCTTTCCCGGCACGACGTTCATCGCTCCAGGCTCTATGCGACAGACCCCTACGGTTGCCACCGTTCCGTGAAGGTATTCGTCTATGCCCACCGACTCCACCGCCAAAACGATCTCTGACGCTGCGGCTAGAGCGTCTTTTCTCATGTTCATAGGACAAGCGCCGGAGTGATCCGCCCTGCCCTCTATGTCCACAGCCATTCTAGTAGGGGCGGCGATAGCCTCGACGACCCCTACGTCTATCCCCGACCTGTGCAGAAAAGGCCCCTGTTCTATGTGGACCTCGAAAAAAGCCTTAAGACTGGAGGGAAGCAGCCTGGAACGGCCCATCCATTCAGGGGAGAGTCCGAAATCCCTCATGGCCTTGAAGAGGATCACGCCGTCGTCGTCTTTATAGCTAAAGCAGTCTTTGAGGGTTAGATATCCCGTAATCGCCTTGCTGCCTACGTTGGCGATACCGAAACGACTGGATTCTTCACCGGAAAAAACCATAACCTGAAGGGGATAGCGGTGGTTAGGGTTATTCTCCCTTATCTCCTTAGCAGCACCTATCGCCATAGCGACCCCTAAGACACCGTCGTAAGGGCCTCCCTGGGGCACCGTGTCTATATGGGAGCCAAGGGCCACAGGAGGAAGGCCATCCCCTATATTTCCCACAGTACCGATAATGTTTCCTACCCTATCCACCTCCAGAGAAAAGCCCAGTGCCCTCATCAACGCCATAAGCTCCTCCCTGGCCCTGCGGTCCTCCTCACGAAAAGCCAGCCTTGAAAAACCTCCAGCAAGGTCTTTCCCGTGAAGGTTAACCTTCTTAAGGACATCAAGGCACAGATCAAACCCAGAAAACATCGCCATCACCCCTTTAGATAGATACGCATATGGTAGCATAAAGGCCCCTCTACAGAGGGGCCTTTATGCTCTAAGGATAGACCAGTCTCGGCAGGAAGGTCGATATAGCCGGGACGTAGGTTATAACCAACACCGCCACAAAACTGACCAGTATAAAACGTCCTACCGCAGGGATTATCTCCGACATAGGAAGACCGGTAACGCCGTTGGCGACGAAGAGATTAAGACCAAAGGGAGGGGTGAAGTTCCCTATGGACAGGTTTGCCACCATGACGATCCCTAGATGAAGGGGATCTATACCCATCCCTGAGGCTATAGGGGAAAACAGAGGGGCCAGGATTATTATGGCCGCTATACCTTCCATAAACATGCCGACGATCAGAAGAATCACGTTGATCATGGCCAAAAACATCCACGGAGAGGTCACGTTGGCCACAACCGCCGAGGTGACAGCCTGAGGGATTCTAGCCACCGTTAGAAACCAGCCGAAAGTCTGAGCTGCCGCCACCAGTATTAGTACCTGGGCACAGGTCACAGCGGACCTAAGACACACGTGATAGAGCTTTTCCATGGTGATCTCCCTGTAGATAAAGATCCCCACGAACAGCGAATATACCACCGATATCCCTGCCGCCTCGGTGGGGGTAAAAACCCCCATGTAGATCCCTCCCAGGATTATCACAGGGACCATGAGAGACCACACGGCGTCTTTGGTTTTAGTCCATATCTCGCTCCAGGAGGAGGGCTCGGAGACGGCGAGATCGTGTTTACGGGAGAATATCCATATGTAGACGACACCTGCTAACCCGTAGACTACTCCGGCGCTTATGCCTGCCATAAATAAAGACCCTACCGACGTTCCCGTCGCCGCTGCGTATATTATCAAGGTGATACTCGGAGGGATAATAAGGGCCACCGATCCGGCGGAGGTGATGAGCCCTGCGGAAAATCCCTTTGGATATCCCTCCCTGACCAGCTCAGGGTAGAGGAGCTTCCCCATGGCCACAACGGTAGCAGGACTGGAGCCGCAAAGAGCACCGAAAACCATACAGGTCACCTGGGTGGTGTAGGCCAAACCTCCTTTTTTACTCCCGACCAGACACCTGGTCCAATCCAGTATCCTTCTGGACAGACCTCCTGTGTCCATGACGTTGGCGGCGAATATAAAAAAAGGCATGGACATTAGGGCAAATTTATCTATTCCACCGAAAGCCTTCTGGATTATGACCATAGGAGGCATCGACGTAAAACAGATAATCGAGAGCAACACCGCACCGTTAAGGGCTATGAATATAGGGATGCTTCCAAAAAGGGCCGCTATAAGGGTACATATTAAGAGAGTTGTCATACTCTCCCTCCTTTCGCCGCTATGGCCCTTTGAGAGAACCTAACCGCCATAAGTCCGCATCCTAAAGGGATAGCCAGGTAGACTATCCACATAGGGAGCTTCAGAGCAGGAGAGACCTGACCGGTCTTTAAGGTAAATAACACGATCTGCCCACCGTAGGCGGCCATAGAACCACAAAAAAGAGCGGACAGAAGATAGACCGTTCTATCCGCTTTGAGCCGAGCGGACTCGGAGAGTTTACCCAGGAGGAAATCCATCCTTATATGGGCTCCCTGCCTCACGCAGATACTGCCTCCTATGAAGGTAATCCATATCATCAGATACTTTATAAACTCCTCCGCCCAGCTGGTGCTGGAGCTAAAAAGGTATCTTAGAGTTACGTTGACGAACAGAACCAGTGCCGTGGTTAAAATAGCAGCGGCACAGAAAAAATCCTCCAGCCTATCTATGAACCTCCACATAAAAATCCCCCCAAAACCCCCAGGAGGCGGGGAGAATTCTCCCCGCCTCCTGTATACGAAACGCAAAGAGACAGCTAAAGGACACCTCTAAAAACTCTAATCCTCGGAGAGATCGTTCCGACGAAGCCCATTTGAGCCCGTATACTCGACATGCCGTCGTGTAGTCGAATGGGGCGACAGGACGTCGCCCCAAGCCGAGGGGGCACAGGACGTGCCCTCCGAGGCGATTCGTACGAAACAGGCAGGTCGGAGTATACGATTGGGCGAAACAGGGCGTAGGCGGAACGATCTCTCCGAGGGGACTCGAAAGTTAGTTTTTAGAGTTTTCCTAAAGCTACTGTTCTACAGCCTGATAACAGTCGTTGAGAAGCTCTTTTTTAACGTCAGTATCGGCAAACTCCTCGTGAACCGACCGGCTTCTATCGAAAAACGCCTTGTGCTCGTCCTCGGAAAGGTAGGTCACAGAGATACCGGAAGCTTTTATCTCCTCCAGGAACTGAACCTCTTTTTCCGCCTGAGCCGCTCTCTGTAGCTTTCTGGCCTCCTCCTCAGAACGGACTATAAGGTCTTTGGCGTTATCGCCTAGACCGTTAAACCAGTTGGCGTTCACGACGAAAAGGTAAGCCAAAAATCCGTGGTTGCTCACTATGAGCCTGTCCTGAACCTCGTAGAGCTTGTTCATGGCGATAGTCTGAATTGGGTTCTCCTGGCCATCTACGACCCTCTGCTGAAGGGCGTTGTAAAGCTCGGCGTACTCTATAGGAATGGGATTAGCTCCCCAGGCTTTATACTGAGCTATAAGGAGAGGAGAGGGCATAACCCTTATCTTAAGCCCCTTAAAGTCATCTGGAAGTTTTATATCGTGCCCTCTGGTAGTGAACTGTTTAAAGCCGGAAGCCCAAAGACCGAGGGTAACCAGTCCCTTTCTCTCGGTGAAGGCGTAAAACTTCTTTCCCACCGGTCCATCCATAACGTCGTAAAGCACCTCCGACGAAGGCCAAAGGAAGGGGAAATCGATTATCTTAAGCTCGTCGACGAAAGGAGTCAGGACGGCCACCGGCTGTACGGTTATATCGATAGTGCCCATCTGGGTGGCCTCGGTCTGCTCCCTCATAGAACCCATCTGCATAGAGGGGAATACCTGTACCTTCATGTTACCGCCGGAGCCCGCCTCCACCAGCTCTTTAAACTTCTCCGCTCCCATATCCTCAGGACTGCCGACAGGCTGATTATGGCTCAGCCGGATGGTCATCTTGGGATATTCCTGAGCTATAGCGGCCATCGGGGTTATGGCGAAAAGACAGATCAAAGAAAACATCAAAAAACGCTTCATAGTTGCACCTCCATAGAATATGGTTATTCTCCCTATCGTAAAAACAGGGATATGGGTGATTATACCAAAGAGGTCAAGGCTCTGCGACCGGTTGCAGAGCCTTGAGACCTATCTCCGCAGCCTTAAACTCCGCCTCCTTTATCGACTTTCCCTTAGACTTACTCAGTAGCTTGCCACTAACCCAGAGTTCGACGACAAAGGTCGGGTTATGGGATGGACCTATCCTTGAGACCTTTCTGTACTCCGGTAGGGCCATACCTCTCTCCTGGAGGACTTTCTGTATCTCTGACTTAGGGTCTATGGCGACGGTATTTGAGGTAGTCCCAGGAAGGCACCCTTTAAGGTGAAAGTTCAGATACCCATCGATAACGGACAGGGCTGAGTCAAATCCACCGTCCACATAGACGGCGCCGAAGACCGCCTCTACCGCGTCGGAGTAAACCGAGGAGAGCCTGCCACGTCTACCTTCTTTTCTCACACCGCTGTTAACCCTCAGAAGATCGTCGATACCAATCCACTTGGCCCAGGGTAAAAGGGCATCACCACAGACCAACCTGGACCTTATCCTGGTAAGATCCCCCTCTTTGAGGTCTGGCCTATCGTTAAAGACTTTGGTGGATACCGCCAGTTCCAGTACAGCGTCTCCCAGGTATTCAAGACGTTCGTTCCACGAAAAAAGCCCTGACTCATGGGCGTAGGACGAATGAGTCAGGGCCTCCTTAAGCAGTTCGGCGTCTCGAAAGCGGTATCCCAGTTTGACCTGAAAGACCTTAAGAGCTTCCTCCCACCTCTGCCCATACATAGGAAAACCTATATGCGGCAGCGTTCTACGGCCAACACGCCGTTATGTCCACCAAATCCAAAGCTGTTCACCAGGAATCTGTCTACCTTGGCTTCGGTGGTCTCGGTCACCACGTTTATGTCGCAATCGGGATCTTTCTCAAAAAGGTTGAGGGTCTTGTGGACGATCCCCTCCTCGACGGATTGGATAGCCGCTATGGTCTCAAGGGCACCAGCGGCCCCAAGACAATGTCCTATCATGGACTTTGTGGAGTTGACCATCATGGTATCCGCCCTGTCACCGAATAGGGTCCTTATGGCCAGAGACTCTATCTTATCGTTTAGAGGGGTAGAGGTCCCGTGGGCGTTGATGAGATCTACCTGATCGATCGCCCATCCAGCCTGGTCCATGGCCAACTTCATAGCCCTTATGGCCCCATCTCCCTCGGGATCGGGAGCGGTAATATGGCCTGCGTCACAGGTTGAACCGTAACCGACGATCTCTCCGTAGATGTGGGCACCTCTCTCTATCGCCCTGTCTAGGGTCTCAATGACCATAACCCCTGCGCCTTCCCCAAGGATAAACCCATCTCTATCCTTCTCGAAAGGCCTGCTTGCGGTAGCAGGATCGTCGTTTCTGGTGGAAAGGGCCTTCATCGCAGCAAAACCGGCCACACAGATGGACCTCAACGCCGCCTCGGTTCCTCCGCAGAGCATGACGTCGGCGTCGCCTCTCTCTATGGTGCGAACCGCCTCTCCGATGCTGTGGATAGATGTAGCACAGGCGGTCACGACGCACATATTCGGTCCCTTGGCCTTATGCCTTATGGCGACGTAAGCTGCGGACATATTGCCTATCATCATAGGGATGAAGAAAGGGCTCACCTTCCTGGGACCTTTGGTCATCATGGTCTGGAAACTCTCGAAGCAGGTCTCTATACCACCTTGACCGGAGCCTATATAAACGCCAAATCTATGAGGATCCAGGCTCTCAGAGGTTAGACCAGCGTCCTCCATTGCCATATCGGACGCTGCGATGGCGAACTGAATTACCCTGTCCGCCCTTTTGGCCTCCTTGTTAGGAAGCCACTGGGTGGGGTCAAAATCCTTGACCTCCGCCCCTATTTTGACGGAGAAGTCCGTCGCGTCAAAACAGGTAACAGGTCCAACGCCGTTCTTACCCTCTTTGAGAGCCTGCCAATATTCTTTTTTTCCGTTTGCGATAGGGCTGACTACCCCTAGCCCTGTTATTACGACTCGTCTGTCCTTCAAGGATCTCCACTCCTTAACGGTCGAGGAATTTCTCTGACTCTAGTCTTCCTCACGACCATGATTTGAGCGGGGGGGCGAAAAACGCCCCCCACCGTACTGGAAAGGGGTTTATCCCTCAATTCCGAGTTTGTTGCAGGCGTAGTCGATAGCTTCACCTACGCTGGTGAGCTTCTCTGCGTCCTCATCGGGTATCTCGATATCAAACTCCTCCTCGATACCCATGATGAGCTCGACGATATCGAGGGAGTCAGCACCAAGGTCCTCTACGAAGGAAGACTCGGTCTTTATCTGATCCTCCTCTACGTCGAGGCGATCGATCACGATCTCCTTCAGGCGAGCAAGAACTTCTTCTCTCTTCATGGTATGTCACCTCCCTTCGTTGAATTACGATCTAGACCATGGTCATGCCGCCATCGACGGCGAGAACCTGGCCGGTGATATACGAAGCTTCATCCGACACCAGAAAAGCGACAGCAGAGGCTACATCCTCCACTGTGCCAGGGCGACCGGAGGGGATAGAGGATACCATCCCGTCCTTTACCGACTGAGGGAGAACCTCGGTCATATCGGTAACGATAAAACCGGGAGCCACGGCGTTCACCGTTATACCTCTTTGAGCATACTCCCTGGCGACGCTCTTGGTCAATCCTATCAATCCCGCTTTAGAGGAACAGTAATTCGCCTGGCCGGGGTTACCTATTAGACCTACAACCGAGGCCATGTTGACAATCCTGCCCCAACGGCCTTTTGACATGGCCTTTATGGCTTCCTTTGAGCACAGAAAAGCGGACTTCAGGTTACCGTCGATAACCGTATCCCAATCTTCCTCTTTCATCCTCATGAGCAACCCGTCTCTGGTCACACCGGCGTTGTTGACGAGGACCTCGACAGGACCAAGTTCTTTTGCGACAGAGGAGAAAATCCCCTTAACGTCGTCGGAGGACGAGACGTCCCCAGAAACGGCCATAGCGACGCCGCCGGAGGCATTTATCTCCTCCACCAGCTCCGAGGCGGACTGGGCTGAACTCCTGTAGTTAACCGCTACCTGGTATCCCGCAGAAGCCAACTTAAGGGAGATCGCCTTGCCTATCCCCTTAGCTCCTCCTGTAACCAGGACAACCCTTCCGTTCTCGGGCATTTTATTGATCCTCCTTCAGAAAGTCAACGGCTCTCTCTAAATCCGCCGAAGATCCTACCGAAAGGGTCTTCACTCCCTTGCTGCATTTCTTCGCCAATCCGGCTAGAACGTTTCCAGGCCCCAGCTCAAGGAAGGAGGAGACACCGGATTCTACCATAAAACGGACGGACTCGACCCATCTAACAGGGCTATAGGTCTGCCTGTAAAGGCCGTCTCTGATGTCTTTCACCGTCGAAGCTGAAGATGCGGAGACGTTGGCCACTAGAGGCCAACGTGAATCGCTCCAAGAACAACGATCCATCTCCTCCAGAAGCTGATCCGCCACAGGGGCCATTAGCCTGCAATGGAAGGGAGCACTGACGTTAAGGGACACCGCTCTCTTCGCCCCTTTAGCTTTAAGCAACTCCACCGCTTTTTTTATCGCCTCGTCGTGTCCTGATATGACGACCTGCCCTGGAGAGTTGAAGTTCGCCGCCTCACAGACCATATCGCCGTCGCAGGAACGACAAATCTCCTCAACCGATGAATCGTCGAGCCCTAAGACGGCGGCCATCGCCCCCTCTCCCTCAGGGACAGCCTCCTGCATCAGCTTTCCACGAGCGTGAACGAGCCTGACGCCGTCAGCGAGGGATAAAGTACCGGAGGCGACCAGGGCGGAATACTCCCCTAGGCTATGGCCTGCGACAAAGGCAGGAGCAAAATCCACACCTATATCCTTTCGCAATACGTCGAAGACCGCGACGCTAGCGGCCAAAATAGCTGGCTGGGTGTAAGCGGTAAGCTTAAGCTTTTCCTCAGGCCCATCAAACGTAATTGAGGTCAAAGAAAACCCTAGAGCCCTGTCAGCCTCGTCAAAAACCTCACGGGCAGAAGGGTAACCATCGTAGAGATCCTTAGCCATACCGACAAACTGGGCACCTTGACCGGGAAAAAGAAGGGCGTAACCCATATAAAAACCTCTCCTCTCCACAAAAAACTACTTTACCTCCGAGGATAGCCGAGAACAGATCGTCTCCGCTTCCTCGCATATAGATCTTATTATGTCGGCAGCGGGAGAGATGGAGGAAACCATGGCGGCTATCTGACCTGCCATCAAAGACCCCATCTCGATATCACCGTCTACTACCGCATCTCTCAGTCTACCGGCCCCTAAAGACTCTATATCCTCGGCAGGAGCACAGACTCTCTCCAGCTCGTCAAACTGAGCGGTAAGCTTGTTTCTGATGCACCTGACAGGGTGCCCCGTTGAACGACCGGTGACGGCGGAACTTCTGTCCTTGGCGTCTATAACCGCCTGTTTATACCTGTCGTGTACCCTGCATTCGGAAGCACATATAAACCGAGTCCCAATCTGAACCCCTTCTGCTCCTAAAGCAAAAGCAGCGGCCATTCCTCTGCCGTCTCCGATACCTCCTGCGGCGACTACAGGGACCGACACAGCGTCAGCTACCATAGGTGTAAGGACCATAGTCGTCAGCTCTCCGATATGGCCTCCTGCTTCGGATCCCTCTACGATTATCCCATCCGCACCTTGCCTCTCAACCCTTTTAGCCAGAGCTGTAGTGGGCACAACGGGAAGGACCTTTATTCCAAGGGGCTTAAGTCGGTCTAATACCTTCCCAGGACTACCGGCTCCGGTGGTCACCACCGGGACCAGGTGCTTTGCCGCAAGCTCTATCGCATCTGGAGCGGTAGAGGACATCAGCATAATATTGACACCAAAGGGCTTATCGGTCAGAGTCCGAATTTTGGCGATCTCCCGATCCAGTAGCTCCGGAGGCATATTGGCCGCCGCTATAATCCCTAGCCCTCCACCGTTACTGACCGCAGCAGCGAGCTCGGCGTCAGCGACCCAGGCCATTCCACCCTGAATCACAGGGTAGGAAACGCCTAAGAGCTCTGTTATCCGTCTACCAAGTATCATGGCTCTTCACCTCACGATTCAAATACAAAAGCTCCGTAGGTCATGCCAGCACCGAAACTGGTGACCAGAACCTTCTGCCCCTTTCCAGAGACGATCCGACCGTCTTTATATCCCTCGTCGAGGGCTATAAAAACCGACGCAGCGGAAGTGTTGCCGTATCTATCCAGGTTATCTATGGATTTACGCCTGTCCACCTTAAGTCTCCTGAGAACCCCTTCGACTATCCTCATGTTCGCTTGATGGAAGACCCACCAATCTATATCCTCAGGAGCCAGACCAGCCTTAGCACAGACCTCCGAGAGATATCCAGGGAGAACCCTCTGGGTAAACTTAAAGACCTCGTTTCCCTTCATCGAAACAAAATGCTTTTTTCCCCTTACTGTCTCATCGGACGCAGGAAGGGCGGAAAGACCGGCAGGAAGGGTTATGTAGTCACACAAAGTACCGTCCGCCCGAAGATCACAGCTCAACATGCCTTTTTTAGAGCCCGCCTCGAGCAACACAGCACCTGCCCCATCGCCGAAAAGGATACAGGTAGACCGATCGCTCCAATCGATGAGTCTGGAAAGGACCTCGACCCCTACCACTAAAACCCTGTTCCATAGGCCCGATGCTATTCCAGACGCCCCTACGGACATAGCGGAAATGGACCCGTTACAGCCGGACTGGACATCCATAGCCCCAGAGTTGACCGCCCCTATAATACCCTGGACCCTACAGGAGACCGCGGGGAAAAGGGTATCAGGGGAATTGGTTGCCACTACGATCATGTCGACGGTATCAGCGGAGACACCGGCTTTTTCAAGGGCACGACGGCACGCACAGGAGGCGAGATCGCTGGCGTTCTCTCCCTCAGAGGCGATGTGCCTTATCTTTATGCCGGTCCTCTCCACTATCCACTGGTCGGTTGTATCCACTACCTTGGAAAGCTGGTGGTTATCCAGGGTTTTAGACGGCACCGCCATACCGGTGGAGACCACCTGGACCGGGCGACCTGCTATCAACGACATTAAAGCGCCTCCTTCTTCTCAAGAAGGAGCTCTCCGATCCCCCTCTTGATCTTCTCAACTCCGTCTTTAATGGCAAAATCTCTAGCTACAGAAAGGGCGCTAGCTATGGCAGGGGCTTTCGACCTGCCGTGAGCCTTTATGACCGCCCCGTTTACACCGAGCAGAGGGGTTCCGCCATACCTTTGATAATCAAAACGATTTTGCAACCTCTTGAGCATAGGTAGCATGAACAACAAACCAGCTTTAGCCAGAAGGCTATGGTCGACCTCGTCTTTGAATATCTTAAGGGCCAGTTCTCCGATTCCCTCGAAGGACTTGAGCATCACGTTTCCGGAAAATCCGTCGGAGACCACCACGTCAGCGACTCCAAAGGGAACTCCGTTTCCTTCGACATATCCACCGAAATTGATATGAGGGGCCTTCTGGAGCTGTTCCCTGGCGGCGGAGATAACCTCGTCCCCTTTTATCTCCTCCGACCCGTTGGAAAGCAACCTAACGTCGGGCTCGTCTACCTCAACCATGTGCTTCATGTAGAGGGAACCCATTACGGCAAACTGGGAGAGGTTAAGAGGCTTACACCTTATGGTCGCCCCTACATCTATGACGAAGGTAGGTCTATTGAGGGTAGGAAGGACTACCCCAAGACCTGGTCGATCTATGCCGGAGATCCTCCCGACCACAAGGACACCTCCTGCGACTATGGCTCCCGTATTACCGGCGGAGACACAGCCAGCGGCCTCCTTCGACCGAACCATCTCCATGGCTAATCTCAGGCTTGATCGTCTCATAGACCGAATAGCCTTGGCGGGCAGGTCGTCCATGGATATAACCTCATCGGAGTGAACCACGTGAAGCCTGCTCCTTATCCCCTTATCTACCGAGGAGATCTGTTCCTCTATGGCTTTAGAATCGCCGACAAGGGCGATCTCCAGATCCGAATAGGTCCGACAGGCTTCGACAGCCCCAGGACAGTTCTCGGAGGGACCGTGGTCTCCTCCCATTGCGTCAAGCGCCAGAATCAAGCCTCTCACCTCTGATCTTTCTCTCGTCCTCACAGTCCAGCGCCACAACTATATAGCGACCGACGAAGACCTCTTTGTCTCCTACCCTGGTCCTGACGCTGACGATATATTTATTCCCTTTATGAACCCCGACTTTCGCTCTCGCCATAAGGGAATCGCCTATCTTAGCGGGAGACTTAAACCTGCCTCTAACGGAGCCAACTATAACCATATCGGCCTCGACCACCGCTATGGCCAAAGAGGAAGCCTGAGCATATATATAGTGATCCCACACGTAATCGGTATGCCTGAAGGCCATCTCCTGTCTGGTCTTAAGGACCGACAGGGCCCATCGATTGGGCTCAAGGTCGAGTAACTCGCCTATGAACTCCTCCTGTTTCAGCGACCGAAGCTTTCTGGTAGCCTGTTCCGCCATACGTCTGGTTCTCTCTCGAAGCTCCGGCACACCAAGCAAAGCCCTATCCAGACGGACGGTGCTCACGCTCACCGATAGAACCTCAGCCAACTCTTCGTCGGTCAGGAGAGGATTCTGTCTTATGAGCTTCGTCAGTTTTTCGTGCCGAATCTTTCGGTTGACCGATCGTGCCACCATAAGCCCCTCCGTTATCACCTGATACTAATAGCAGATTTGAAGATACGATAAGTATATGAACTTTCCGGCCCAAGGTCAAGAGGGCATATAAGAAAAAAGGAGAGGGGATCCCCTCTCCTTTTTCTTATATGCCCTTAATCCTGCTGATCGGCGCTTACAGCTACGGCTTTGCGACCTCTGTAATAACCACACTCAGAACAGGCATGATAGTTCAGAATCGTCTCGCCGCAGTGTGGGCAGGCGGTCAGAGCGGGACCGGTAAGACGGCCAAGCCACTGAGCTTTTCTGTGATGGGTCCTGCGATGGGATACCCTACTTTTTGGAGTTGCCACTGGAATTCCCTCCTTTACGTGAAGCTACCGAATTTGTCGGCCAAAATCTGGAATCGAGGATCTGCCGCTTCCCCTTCTTCCCTGGTCGTAAACGGCCCGATCGAATCACACCCTTCGGGACACTGAGGGAAGGGCGGCATGGAGACGACGAAACATTCCCATAAAACCTGGGATATGTCGATGGTCTTGCCTATCCTGGTCACCACCATAACGTCCTCGGAAAGGTCGGCATCGTCCGACTCTTCGTCGTCGGGCTGCGGCACATAACAATACCCGAAATTCTCGTCTAGCGCAACCTCTAAGGTTGAAAGACATCTTGAACATTCCGTTTTGATCGATCCGACCAACCTAATATCCGCCCGGACACCCTCCCCCGACCTGGACAGATCGACGGAGACGACCAGAGGAGACTTCAGTCGATAGGGAATCCCTCCAAGGGATATATCGTCAGGTAAAGTGACATCCCACTGACGGTGGGTCCCTTCAGACCCCTCCTCCGGGACCTCCACGACAAAACGCCAGGACTCGGGCATTTCCCTTATGGTCATAGGAACTCCATCATCGATAACGGAAGTAGACTAAAGGGATACGAGTTTTTTGGTATCTCTGGCGATAACGAGTTCCTCGTTTGTGGGGACCACAACTACCTTGACCTTAGAGTCGTCGGAGCTGATGACTCTCTCCTCGCCTCTGAAATCGTTTTTCTTCGAGTCGACGGAAACCCCGAGGAAGCCCAAGCTAGCGGTAGCGCTCTCTCTGATAAGGGAGCAGTTTTCACCTATACCGGCGGTGAAAACTATTGCGTCAACTCCGCCCATAGCGGCGGCGTAGGCTCCGATATACTTGGTGATACCGTAAGAAAGCATATTGAAAGCCAATGTCGCCCTCTCGTCCCCTTTGGCCATGCCGTCCTCGATATCCCTGAGGTCGCTGCTTATGCCAGATACACCATGGACACCGCTCTCTTTGTTCAGAAGGGAATCGGCTTTATCCACAGAGCCCTCTTTCTCAGCGATAAACTTGACGATAGAGGGGTCTATATCGCCACAGCGGGTTCCCATAAGGACTCCCGCAAGAGGGGTAAAGCCCATCGTGGTGTCCACACACTTGCCGTTCTTAACGGCGGTGATAGAGCTACCGTTGCCCAGATGGCAGGTGATTATCTTAAGATCCTCGATGGGCTTACCGAGGATCTCCGCACAGCGGTTGGCAACAAAGAAATGACTGGTGCCGTGGAAGCCGTAACGACGGACTTTATAGTCCTCGTAGTAACGGTAGGGAATACCGTACATATAGGCCTCTTTAGGCATGGTCTGATGAAAAGCGGTATCGAAAACCCCGACCTGAGGAACCTCAGGGAGGACCGCGGTGATGGCCTCTATGCCGGTGATGTTAGCGGGATTGTGGAGGGGGGCCAGAGGAACACACTCTTTGAGAGCGTCCATAACCGCACCGTCCAGGCGAACGGAACAGGCGAACTTCTCGCCAGCGTGGACGACCCTGTGTCCTACCGCACTGAGCTCGTCCAAGCTAGAGAGAACTCCGTGGCCCTTGTCCAGAAGGGCGTCGAGAACCAGCTTAACGGCCACCTTATGATCGGGTATAGAGGTCTCGATGGAAACGGCATCGGAACCTACCTTGGTGTGCTTGAGCCTTGATCCCTCTATACCGATACGCTCGATGAGACCTTTGGCTAAAACCCTTTCGTCTCCCATATCGAAAAGCTGATATTTGAGAGAGGAACTTCCGCAGTTGAGAACGAGAACTTTCATGTATTTATGCCTCCTTGACCTATTCGCCTTTTATGGCGTATGTTTTCCCCACAAATTCAATTCTACGAGGGGGCTTTCTGATGTGTCAAAAAGCGATAGGGATAATCGCCGAGTACAACCCGTTACATAACGGACACCGTTACCAGATGGGAGTCGCCTCCGAATCAGGGGCTCCTTTGATTGTCGTTCTATCCTCAAATTTTTTACAACGAGGAGAGCCAGCTTTCATCGATAAAGAGAGCCGGGCCCGTATGGCGTTGAAGGCAGGTGCCGACCTGGTGCTGGAGCTGCCGGTGGTATTCTCCTGCCATAACGCCGGTGTATTCGCAAAAGGGGCGGTCGATATACTGGAGGCCACAGGGGTCGTGGACCGAATATCCTTCGGGATGGAAAACATCCCTCCGACCTTGGACAGGATCCTTGCCATTCTAGTGGACGAACCCCATCCTTTCAAGGCCAACTTAAGATATTTTCTGGATTCCGGTTTTTCCTACGTACAGGCCAGAGCGGAAGCGGCGGAAAAACTGTGTCCAGGGGCGAGGGAATTCCTCTCCCTGCCTAACAACAGCCTTGCCCTGTCATACATGACGAGAATAGCACAAAAGAACTACCACATAAGGCCCATGCCTGTAAGCAGGATCGGAGGAGGCTACCATCAAAAGGAGCTTCACCCAACCTACCCTAGCGCCACATCGGTGAGATACGCCGTGAGGAACGGAAATCCCAACTCGACCGATGGAATGTCCTCCTGTTGTGCCGAGATCCTACAGGAACAGATATCCCTCGGAAGATGCTGTATGGATCTTGGCAAACTGTGGGAATATATTAGGTTTTCGCTCATGAGGACCACTCCGGAAGATCTAGGGAAGCACGCCGAATTTGGAGAGGGCATAGAAAACAGGTTTCTATCCTATCTCCACCGATCGTCATCCTGGGAGGAGTTCATCTCCCTCTGCGTAACGAAAAGGTACCCCCGAGGGAGGCTTCAGAGAAACATGATCCACTTCCTTATAAACCTGAAGCACCGCCAGAACAGGGATTTCCAAAAAAAAGGACCGGCCTACATAAGGACCTTAGGGGCTAACGCTAAAGGCAGAGAGCTGCTTAAAGCCATGAAAGAAAGGTCCAGGCTCCCGCTGGTGGCCAGACTCTCCCACCTAAAAGGCGACGAATATGGATCGTCCATGATGGACGTAGAGAGAAGGGCATGCGACCTATGGGAACTTTTAATTCCTCAGGGCAACCCTGGAAGAGAGCTCAAGAGAAGCCCTGTTCTGATCTAGAGCACCTCTAAAAACTCTAATCCTCGGAGAGATCGTTCCGACGTAGACCATTTGAGCCCGTATACTCGACCTGCCGTCGTGTAGAACGAATGGGGCGACAGGACGTGCCCTCCGAGGCGGTTCGTACGAAACAGGCAGGTCGAGTATACGATTGGGCCAGGGCGCAGACGGAACGGTCTTTCCGAGGGGACTCAAAGGTGAGTTTTTAGAGATTCCCTCTAGACCTTCTCCCCGTCGAACCGAGGGAACCTCTCTCTGAGCCTTCGGAACACCCCAGGAGGCACCATATCCTGCACCGGGCCCCCGAAGTTAAAAATATCCTTTACCGCATGGCTGGAGAGATAGGAGTATCGAGCATCGGTAACGATGAAGAGGGTCTCTATCTCCGGTGCCAGCTGTCGGTTCATCTGGGCAAGCTGAAACTCGTACTCAAAATCCGAAAGGGCCCTCAGGCCTCTCACTATTATTCGGCTTTTCTGTCTGCGAAGAAAGTCAACTAAGAGACCGGCAAAAGAGTCTACCTTCACGTTAGGCAGATGACACAGGGCCTCTCGGGCCATGGTCTTTCTCTCCTCGACGCTGAAGGTGGACTGTTTTTGGGGATTTGTCAAGATAGAGACGGTGAGCTCGTCAAACAGACCAGCAGCTCGTTCCGCTATGTAGATATGGCCGTTTGTTATAGGGTCGAAGGACCCAGGATAAACGGCACCGATAACCTTCTTCAACTAGGTACCTCCTCTTCGTTGACGGACCAAGAGAGAAAAGAGAGCACCGACCGGCCGTACTTCCTCTCGTCTCGAAGTATCCATGGATCGGGCACCGCTAATTTGTCGTCTACCGATCGCTCTATGACTATGACTCCATCTCTGGCTACGATAGAACTGCGACTAGCGAGCAGCTCCGGCAGGGAGCGGCCCCATTTTTCACCGTAAGGGGGATCGGCAAAGACGACGTCGAATACCATATCCCTCCTGGCGACCCAGGAAAGCCCTTTTCTCACGTCCATGGAAAGATGGGTATGACAGTCATAGCGGTTTTTTTTCCATATATCCTGAGACCGGCTTCTGATCAACTCCACCGACACCACAGGAGATGCCCCTCTACGACAGGCCTCAAAGGCTACCTTACCGGTACCGGAAAACAGATCTAAAAAGGATTTTCTCCTCAGGTCCCCAAGTATGTTGAAGAGAGCCTGAAGGACCATTCCTGTAGTGGGACGGACCTCCTTCATGACCTCGAGAGACAGGCCGCCGCTGCATCCACAGCCCCTCTCACCGCAGGGGTTAGATAGGGGGATGAAGCCTCGTCTATCCTTACTAGAGCACCCTCGCCCCGTCTCACCACTTTAAGATAAAACTTCTGCTCATAACCGTCATCGGAGGTGATAGCCTGAACCAACCAGGCGTCTTCGCCGTTATAGTAGACCTTGCCTAAATTCCAGTGAGCCTCCCCAACTCCATCGGAGACGTTCAGGAAACCACCCTCTAAAGGGGTAAAAGAAGCCCTCTCTCCGTCTATAGCTACGTGCATATCCTTCAATCCCCCTTCCACCGTTCTGGAGACGGTGCATTTACCTTTTTTTTCAAAAACAAGGATAAAAGTATCTTTCCCCTGATCCAACCATTTTCTCTCGTACTTTGTGGTTATCTTTCTCCGCTTGTTCACGTCGAAAGAAACCAGCTCCAGAGCTGGGTGCTCACCTAGGACTTTCCCCACCTCCTGAGCGTACCATTCCTCGTCGGTAGCCAGTTCAAACTCACCTCCCACCTTGAGGACTGAGGCCACGGTATCGGAAAAACCTTTATGGGTAACCCTCCGCCTCGAATGCCTCTCTTTAGGCCAGGGACAGGGGAAACTCATGTATATTTTATCCAAAGACTGATCCTCAAAACACTCTCGAAGAAGAAAACGAGCGTCTCCTCTGATTATCCTGACGTTAGGAACGCCCTCCCTCAGTGCCCTCTTGATAGCTTTTTCCGCACAGGTCATGGATATCTCCATTCCAAAGACCAGACAGTCCCTCTCTTCCTTCGCCAGGTGGATAAGGAACTCTCCGTTACCGAACCCTATCTCCGCTATGGCCCTGGAGTTCTGAGAGCTAAGAACCGGTAACCCGGAGGAGGCAGGCTCCAGCAGCACATCCGTTCTCTTCATAAAAAAACACTCTCCAAGCATCTATTATTAATATTAAACATATTCACACTGCCCTATAAACGAGAATCGACGATCATTATACCTCATCGACGAAATACGGGTGATTTGCTTTGACTATTGAAATCCTCTTGGTATAATCTACAGGGTGGGCTTGTATGGAGTATATTTTCACCGTAGTACTCTGCTTCTGTTTAAGAGAAAAAAGAAAATATCTCCTGTAAAGTTCGCTTTGCAACGCAGGATCGATAGTGTTATGATGTTCTTGTATGGGGTATACAAGCTAGGCTCGATCATGCACACATTAAGAGGGGGTAATTTTTATGGCGAAACAGTGGAAAACCATGGACGGGAACATGGCAGCGGCCCATGTCTCCTACGCGTTCACAGAGGTTGCGGCAATATATCCGATAACCCCGTCGTCCAACATGGCAGAGTACGTCGACGAGTGGGCATCCCACGGCAGAAAGAACATCTTTGGAAAAACAGTAAGGCTAGCTGAAATGCAGTCTGAGGCGGGGGCAGCCGGTGCCGTCCACGGATCTCTTTCCGCTGGATCTCTCACCAGCACCTTTACCGCGTCTCAGGGGCTTCTTCTCATGATCCCCAACATGTACAAAATCGCAGGAGAGCTTCTTCCTGGAGTGTTCAACGTCAGTGCCAGAGCCGTCGCAGGCCACGCCCTCTCTATTTTCGGAGATCACAGCGACGTAACCGCCTGTAGGGGAACGGGCTTCGCCATGCTGGCATCGGGAAGCGTCCAGGAGACCATGGACCTTACCGCCGTGGCTCACCTCGCGTCAATTCGTTCCAGCATACCTTTCCTGAACTTCTTCGACGGCTTCAGGACCTCCCACGAGATTCAAAAGATAGAGGTACTGGACTACGACGACCTAGCTGAGCTAGTTGACTGGGACGCCATAAGGGACTTCAAGGAAAGGGGCCTCAACCCCGAGCATCCCTACCAAAAGGGAACCGCCCAAAACCCGGATATATTCTTCCAGGCCAAAGAGGCCGCAAACCGATTCTACGATGATCTGCCGGAAATCGTGGAGGACTACATGAAGCAGATCAGCAAACTTACCGGCAGACATTACGCCCCCTTCAACTACTACGGCGATCCTGAAGCCGAGAGGGTCATGATAGTTATGGGCTCCGCCACCGAGGCCGCCGAGGAGACGGTGGATTACCTTATGGCCAGAGGCGAGAAGGTCGGTGTCCTTAAAGTCCACCTCTACAGGCCCTTCTCCGCCAGACACTTCTTCGAGGTACTCCCAGCATCGGTGAAGAGAATCGCCGTTCTCGACCGCACCAAAGAAGCGGGTGCATTAGGCGAGCCCCTTTACGAGGATGTCTGTGCCCTGTTCAACGAGAAGGACCAGAGACCTCTTATCGTCGGAGGACGTTACGGCCTTGGCTCAAACGACACAACTCCGAGCTGGCTGAAGACGGTATTCGATAACCTTAAGCTCTACGAACCTAAAAACCACTTCACCATCGGCATAGTGGACGACGTCACCAGGCTTTCCCTTGAGCTTAAAGAGGAGATCAACGCCGCTCCTGAAGGTACCATCAGATGCAAATTCTGGGGACTTGGCTCCGATGGAACCGTCGGCGCCAACAAAAACGCCATAAAGATCATCGGAGATAACACCGAGATGTACGCCCAGGGCTACTTCTCCTACGACTCCAAAAAGTCCGGCGGTATAACCGTATCTCACCTCAGGTTCGGCAAAAAGCCCATTAAATCGACCTATCTCATCAAGGACTCGGACTTCGTCGCCTGCCACAAGCAGGAGTACGTACACCAGTACGACGTCCTGGACGGACTTAAAAATAACGGCACTTTTCTCCTAAACACCCAGTGGACCGACATAGCGACCCTGGAGGAGCACCTTCCGGGCAACGTAAAGAGGGCCCTGGCGGAGAAAGAGATCGACTTCTACGTCATCAACGGAACTGACCTAGGGACGGAGATAGGCCTGGGCAACAGGATCAACATGATCATGATGTCCGCTTTCTTCAAGCTAGCCAAGGTCATTCCCTACGAGGACGCTATCAAGTACATGAAGGACGCCAACGAAAAGACCTACGGCAGAAAAGGCGAGAAGATCGTGGCCATGAACGACATGGCGGTGGACAAAGGAGCCGATGGGCTTATCAAGATAGAGATCCCCGCCAGCTGGAAGGACGCGGAGGATTGCTGCTGCGCCGGTTGCTGTGGCGACGACACCGCTCCCGACTTCATCCAGGACGTCTGCCGTCCTATGAACGCTCAGAAAGGCGACACCCTTACGGTAAGCGCCTTCATGGGCAGGGAGGACGGAAGCTTCCCCAACGGAACCTCGGCATACGAAAAGAGAGGGGTCGCCATAGACGTCCCTGAGTGGATCATGGATAAATGCATCCAGTGCAACCAGTGCGCTATGGTCTGCCCTCACGCCTCCATACGTCCTATACTCCTCGACGGCGACGAGATGGCCGACGCACCGGAGGGTTTCGAGGTTATGGACGCCAAGGGTAAGGAGCTTGAGGGACTTAAGTTCCGCATGCAGGTCAGCCCACTTGACTGTATGGGATGCGGCAACTGCGCCGATATCTGCCCTGTAAAGGCCCTGGAGATGAAGCCCATCGCTACCCAGACCAATCCTCAGACGGAGAACTGGGACTTTGCGGTCTCCGTCAGCGACAAGTCGGACAAGGTAAACGTCAACACCGTAAAAGGCAGCCAGTTCGCACAGCCCTACCTGGAGTTCTCCGGTGCCTGCGCTGGATGCGGAGAGACCCCTTACGCCAAGCTTGTCACCCAGCTCTTCGGCGACAGGATGATGATAGCCAACGCCACCGGCTGTTCCTCCATCTGGGGAGGCTCTGCGCCGAGCATGCCCTACTGCACCAACGCCAAGGGCCAGGGACCGGCGTGGGCTAACTCCCTCTTCGAGGACAACGCTGAGTACGGCTACGGCATGGCCCTTTCGGTCAAAGATACCAGAGACGAACTGGCCAGCAAGGTAGAGGCCCTTATCTCCATGGATATAGACGACGAGGTCAAAGGCGCCCTTCAGGCCTGGCTCGACGCCAAAGACGACAGCAACGGCTCGAAGGTGGCCGCCGATAGGGTCAGAGGCATACTGGATCTCGACCTCGGATGTGACGAGGCAAACTGCCTCCTCTACGAAATAGCCGAGCTTGAGGACTACCTGGTCAAAAAGTCCATATGGATATTCGGCGGAGACGGCTGGGCCTACGATATCGGTTACGGCGGACTGGACCACGTCCTCGCCTCCGGCGAAAACGTCAACGTCCTAGTCTTCGACACCGAGGTATACTCCAACACCGGCGGTCAGTCCTCCAAGTCGACCCCCACCGCGGCTATAGCTAAGTTCGCCGCATCGGGCAAAAGGGTGTCCAAGAAGGACCTCGGCCGGATGGCTATGACCTACGGCTACGTCTACGTAGCTCAAGTCGCCATGGGAGCTGACAAAAACCAGCTCATGAAGGCATTAGTTGAGGCCGAGGCCTACGACGGTCCTTCCCTGATCATAGCCTACGCCCCCTGCATCAACCACGGCCTTAAAGAGGGCATGGGCAGGACCCAGCATCAGAGCAAAAAAGCTGTAGACGCAGGATACTGGCACCTCTATCGCTACAACCCAATGGCGGAGGAAGAGGGCAAAAACCCCTTCACCTTGGACTCTAAAGAGCCTAAGGAATCCTTCAGAGACTTCATCATGAGCGAGGTCCGTTACTCCTCACTGGTGAAGACCTTCCCGGAGGTCGCAGAGAACCTCTTCGAGGTGGCGGAGAAGGACGCAAAGAGACGTTACAACATCTACAAGGCCCTTGCTCAGGGTTGTCAGGCTTAAAAAAAACCAGAACAATCTATCTAGACAAAAAGCCGGGAAATCCCGGCTTTTTGTCTTTTTAGCGGTTGACCAGATTTTACAGTCGGTGTATAATGTTCCTCGTTGATGCGGGACGTAGCGCAGCCTGGTAGCGTACCTGAATGGGGTTCAGGTGGTCGGAGGTTCGAATCCTCTCGTCCCGACCAGATTTATCAGCGGGAAGCTCTTGAGCTTCCCGCTTTTTGTTGTACCGACTCTTTTCCTATAGAAAGATGGGATCCCATTGATTTCAAAAAACGATTTCGCCCCTAGAACCAGCCTAGGTCAGAACTTCCTTGTAAACCTGGATATAGTGAGAAAGACCGTCGAAAGGGCGGATATCTCCGATCAAGACGTAATCCTGGAGATAGGCCCAGGACAGGGAGTCCTTACGAGGGCGATTCTTGGCTCCCCCTGTCGCCACCTCCACTCAATAGAGATAGACAGAAGGCTGGAGCCTTACCTCAGCGACCTGACCGATGAACGAAGATTTTCGCTCCACTGGGGAGACGGGGTTACCTTTCCTTACGAAGAGCTATACCCTATTCCCAACAAGGTAGTAGCTAACATCCCCTACCACGTGACCACCCCTCTTATATGGTCCATAATGGAATCCCTGGCGACAAAGGGATTAAGCTACATGATTCTAATGGTACAAAAGGAGGCGGCGGACCGTCTGGTGGCCTCTAAAAACACCAAAGAGAGGTATCCTCTAGGGATAACCATAGAGACCATGGGAAAGGCCAAAACCTTCATGAAAGTATCGCCAGGGTCTTTTAGACCGATACCGAGGGTATCCTCGGCTTTGGTGGAGATAGAGATACACCGGAGGACGGAATTGCCGCAAAACCATCTCTGGCGAAAGCTCATGAAAGCCTCCTTCGCTCAGAGGAGAAAAAAGCTCGTCAATAACCTTACCGCCTTAGGATGGAAAAAGGACCTTCTAGAATCCTGGCTCGAGAAATCGGATATCCCGACGGCCTCCAGGGCGGAGGATCTATCCTGTGACCAGTGGCTATCCCTTTTGGACATAATCGAGAGAAATACAGAAAGCCCAGCTGACCTTTAAGGTCGACTGGGCTTTCTACGTACTAGATAGGGACTAGATAGGGACTAGTTGATCCTGTCTTTAAGGGCCTTCCCAGGACGGAAAGCGGGCACTTTCTTAGCGGGGATCTCGATGGTCTTCTCCGGATCCTGGGGGTTACGACCGGTTCTGGCGGCTCTCTCCCTCACCTCGAAGGTCCCAAAACCTACAAGCTGTACCTTCTCGCCTTTGGCGAGAGCTTCCTCGATCGACTCCAGAACGGCAGAGACAGCCTCTCCTGCCGCCTTCTTGCTTAGTTCTGCGGACTTGGCCACTGCCTCGATAAGTTCGGTCTTTGTCACGTCAAACTACCTCCTCAAAAGGATAAATATATAAAAAGACACCTGCACCATCGTTTCCACGTCTATGGTACCACAGTCATTTTTATCAGTAACTAGAGCAATGGTCAAGCCTTATCGCTTTTTTCCGTCGCTATTTCTCCAAAAAAGTCGTATCGGGACTCCATCGTAGTCCCCAAGCTTCCTTATCTGGTTTACCATGTGATTCTCAAAAGAGCGAGTGACTATATCTCTCTCGTTGACGAAGAAGACGAAAGTAGGGGGAGCTGAGTCCGCCTGGGTGCAGTAGTAGATCCGAAGCAATTTGCCTTTTTTGTCCGAAGGCAGCCTCTCGAAGGCCAGGATATCCCTGAGAAGGCTATTAAGCTTGGTGGTACTGACCCTGCCTTTTCGACGCTCGTAGACCCCTATAACCTGCTCCAGAACCTTTTCCCCTAAGCCTCTGCCTGTTTTAGCGGAGGTGAACAGCAGTGGAGCGTGGCTCACAAAGCCGAGAGAATCCCTCACAAGATCCCTCTGCTCGTCTCCTAACCTCTCGGAGGTCCCTTTGAGAAGATCCCACTTGTTCATGGCTAAAACTATGCCCTTTCCTCGCTCCACCACCGAGGCGGCGAGTTTTTTATCCTGATCGGTAACCCCTTCCGAACCGTCCATCACCAGGATGGACACATCGCACCGATCGAGGCTTTCCATTGTACGGACAAAAGAGTAATACTCGATATCGTCCTTAAAGCGACTTTTCTTCCTGAGACCTGCGGTGTCTATCAACCTGATCTTAGTACCATCGGAAAGCTCTATAAGAGAGTCGATAGAGTCTCGAGTGGTTCCGGGAACATCGCTGACCAAAGACCGGTTCTCACCAAGCAGCTGGTTAAGTATACTCGATTTGCCTACGTTCGGGCGACCTATCAGGGCGACTTTTATCTCCCCTTCGTCCTCGTCGTCTATCCTTCCATCGGGAAGTATCTCGGTCACCCTGTCGAGAAGATCGTCCACCCCTCTAGCGTGAATAGCGCTGACCCCTATGACGTCCTCGAAGCCCAGAGGATAGGCGTCGTAGACAAGTTCGTCGAACTTCATGTCATCCAGCTTGTTTACCGCCACGATAACCGACTTAGGGGCTCCCTTTCTTATCACCATGGCGATATCCTCGTCCATCCAGGTGATACCCTCTCTTCCGTCTATAGCGAAGATAATAACGTCGCTCTCCTCCATAGCCTGGAGGATCTGTCCCTTCATACCCTCCATTATAGGATCCTCGTCCCTGAGGAGAAGGCCTCCTGTATCGACCAGGTAAAACTTCTTACCTCGCCATTCTACGTCACCGTAGAGCCTGTCTCTGGTAACCCCGGGCATATCGTCTACGATAGCCTTTCGCTCCTTTATGAGACGGTTAAAAAGCGAGGACTTCCCTACGTTGGGACGACCTACGATAGTGACTATTGCCATTTTTTCCTCCCTAATCGGTCCATAGGACCACCTTTGGATAAGACCTGGAGCCTATCGAAAAAAAACGCTCCAGAGCCCTGTATATGGGGAGTATATGGGTAAAAGCGACCCATATAAGATCCCCTGACGGATCGGGGTCCATCACATCCCCTCCTGCTGAGGAAAGGGAGTCGGACACCCTGTCTTTATCTCCTCCTAAACAGGAGATCTCCGCCAGATATCGGAAAGGAGGCAACTCTACATCCCGCCTTTCCTCTAGCTCTCTATTCCAGAACACCGTCCAGCCGGAGTTAAGAGCCATCTGCCATCCCTTACCGGCCCTTCTGCTCTGCAGTATTACCTGACGATCCTCCGGGTTATTCCCCCTCCAGCAGGACTCGACCACCATAGAGTAGGCGGAGTGCCTTGCTCCATGATCCGGCCTCCTGGCCTCTCCATCTCCATCGAGCCAACAGATCAGAGGGACATCGAGATAATCGCAAAGCTCAAGGGCTTTTCTGGTCCCTAGGACAAGCCCACCTGAAGAAAGGGACTTGATCATATCCCTCTTAGCTATCTTGCCCTTAGGCTCATCGGCGGACCATACCACCACCGGACGGTCGGGAACCATCGATTTAGCTGAAGGCATAAGGGCCTCTATCCCGGGATTTTGGCCGGTTATCATAGGTCCTCCACAGTCTGGACAGGTATCGGGCACAGATGCTTTCCTCCCGCATCTAAAACAGGACATACGCCCCCCTTCCAGCCTAAAAGAACCACCACATGGACAGGCTAAAGGAGCTCCGCAATCGTCGCATCTCAGATCTCCGACGTAGCCCTTCCTGTCCAGTATCCACAGGACGACTTTTCCCTTGGAGATATCCCTTATAGTCCTCTCCATAGTGCCCTGTGCCAGAGGGATATCCCTGGATGCCCCGGGTATATCCAGAGTATGGCCCTCTTTGACGTCGATAAAGATCAGCCTTTTTCCCGGTCTGACCCTCTCCTCGTCCGGCGATATACCCTTGAACACCCTTGAGGAAGGAACTCTGCCTCCTAAAATCAGCTTAGCACCTACCTCTTTGGCCATCCTGGACAGAACGCTCCTTCCGTTCAGCCTAGGGGATCTTAAGGATCTATATCCTTCGCTGCCTTCGTCCTCGATAATAACCCTATCCGGCTCGAAAGGGGCGGCCATAACGCCAGGACCTCCGACGATAAAACGGCATTCCCCGTCTCTAGCGGATATCCATGCATTCAACTTCTTCGCTCCCCCGGTGACAGGCCATAACATGCCGCCGTCCAGACCGGCCTTTACAGCACTACGGAAAAAGGACTCCGCCCTGGACTGCTCCGGAAAAGCCACTATCGCTCGACAGGATTGGATCATGGACAGATAAAAATCCGATCTATCGATATCCCGCCATCTATAACAGCTCAGGACCTCTGGCCCATCTATTTCAGGCCCCCCCCCCTGGGAAATGGATTTAAAAGCGGGCACCTTTTCACCTGAAAGAAGCTCCTTAGGGAGCATCGCCATAAGGGCCTGGCCCTGACCGCATAGAAAGGCCCTGCCTGCCCAGGAAATCAGCCTCCAAAGATAGGGAGGTAAAACTGGCTCTCCGTCTATCACAGAGGAAATAGCTCTGACCTTGCCCTCAGGCCAGCTGGAACTTGAGGAAGAGGACAGCACAAATCCAACCCTTTTAGTCCGTCCAACGGGAACTGACACCCTACAACCTGGTATCAGAAGCTCGTCAGATCGGTAAGACAGAGAACCCCACCAGGGACCTGGCACAACTACGTCCACAAAACAGGACACAATCAGCTTTTTCCCCTGATCTCCAGTACCCTATCCCATATCATATCCGCTACGTCCTCTTTAGTGCCAGAGATTTTTTTGAGGGAACCTTCCCGATCGAGGAGGGTCACGTTATTGGTTTCCGAGTCGAAGCCACTGCCCTCCTCGGTTAGATCGTTAGCGGCTATCAGGTCCAAGCCCTTGGAGTTTAGCTTTTCAGTAGCGTTGGACAGGAGATTATCGGTCTCTGCGGCAAAGCCCACTAAGGTCTGGTCGGGTTTCTTTATAGATCCTAATTTTGCCGCTATATCGGGGTTGTTTATCATCGTTATCTCTACCGAATCGGTCCCTTTTCTCTTTATCTTTTTCTCCGAGACCGAGGTAAAACGATAATCGCCTACCGCCGCAGCCTTGACCATAATATCACAGCCAGCCATAGACTCCACAGCGGCATCCATCATATCTAAAGCGGAAACCACCTTAGTTACTCTAACCCCGTGAGGAGAGGACATAGATACAGGACCTGTTATAAGCTCCACATCAGCTCCTCTGTACCAGGCAGTTTTGGCGAGAGAATACCCCATTTTACCGGAACTAGGGTTTGAGATAAACCGTACAGGATCCATAAACTCCCTGGTAGGGCCGGCGGTAACCACCACCGAGAGTCCCTCCATGTCCCTCATCGAAACCGCTCTTTTGGCCTCCTCGACTATTACCTCCCTGTCGGGAAGACGGCCCTGGCCCTCGTAGCCACAGGCCAGGTCGCCCGAATCGGGGTCTATCACCTCGTAGCCCAACTCCTGGAGCTTTTTGAGGTTATCTCTGGTAGCAGGGTGATAGAGCATGTTTACGTTCATAGCGGGAAACACCAAAACCGGGGCTTTCGTCGCCAATACGGTGCTATCCAACAGCTTTCCCCCTGCACCGACCGCAAGCCTTGAGGCAGTATCGGCGGTACAGGGGGCTATTATAACTACGTCAGCCCACTCCGCCAGAGAGATATGAGGAATCTGGCTTCCACCATCTATGGATAGAAAATCCCGGTCCATCCAAACCCTGTTGCTGGACAAAGTAGCCAAAACCATAGGGCTGACGAAGGCCTCGGCGCTATCGGTCAAAATTACTTTTACGTTCCACCCTAGCTGTACAAAGCCCCTCACTATGTGAGGGGCTTTGTACGCAGCGATACCTCCTGTGACACACAGAAGAACGTTAATCTTCTTCGATCCCAGGCTCATCGCGACACTCTCCCCCGTCGATGCCGGGAATGTCGAAAGTGATAGAGAGACTATCGTTCTCAAGCTCCCCTAGAGCGGTGGAGATGAACTTCCCCCCTCTGCCTTTTTCGTCCAAAGGGACACTCCCTTTATCCTCGCTGAGCTTTCTAGCTCTCATTGCCACCACCGAGGTAAGGAGGTATTTATTGCTGACCCCGGAGTTTCGCTGTATTTTATCGATATCAAAAAAACGCATTAATCGACTCTCCTCTTATCATCGCCACGATAAAGTCCGACGAGCCTCTCCATCTCAACGACAGCACCGTTCAGATCGTCGTTTATCACCACGTGATCGTATTTATCCAGTTCTTCCATTTCCTTTAAGGCGTTTTTAAGCCTTAAAGCGATGGTATCGTCGTCCTCCGAACCTCTAGCCCTCAACCTTCGCTCAAGCTCTTCGGTAGAAGGGGGAGAGAGAAAAATCGAAACCACATCGTCACACTTATTCATCACCTGAAGTGCTCCTTGGACATCGATCTCCAGTAAGACGTCCCTACCATCGTCTAAAATTTTATCCACATCGTGCCACAGAGTCCCATAGAGATTTCCATGGACCTCCGCCCACTCCAAGAACTCGCCACGGTCGACCAACTCAAGGAAGGACTCTCGAGATATAAATCGATAATCGATACCGTCTTTCTCGCCCTTTCTAGGAAGCCTTGTGGTGCAGGATATGGAGAAGGAAAGGCCCTCTATGCGGCGAAACACCTCTTTACGAACCGTTCCCTTGCCCGCCCCACTGGGACCGGAGAGGACAAAAAGTAGACCTCTACCTCTTTCATCCATCGCATTCATCCTCGTCAAACCTGTGGACTATGGTCTCAGGCTGGATGGCGGACAATATAACGTGATTGCTGTCGGTAACCAAAATAGCCCTGGTCTTTCTTCCCTGAGTAGCGTCTATAAGCCTTCCTGTCTCCTTAGCCTCTTCCTTCAATCTTTTCATAGGAGCGGAGGAAGGGTGGATAATGCTTATAACCCTATCTGCGACGACCATATTTCCAAAACCTATATGTACCAGCCTCTGAGCCACGAAAATCACTCCACGTTCTGAACCTGCTCACGAATCCTCTCAAGGACCGTCTTACCCTCCACCACAAGCCACCTTATCTCGCTATCGGAGACCTTAGAGCCCATAGTGTTCAGCTCCCTGTTCATCTCCTGAAGCAGGAAATCGAGCTTTCTGCCTATAGGGCCATCCTCAGACATAGTCCCTAGAAACTGTCCTAGATGGCTTTCAGTCCTGCTGATCTCCTCGGAGATATCCCACTTATCGGCGATAAAAGTCATCTCCTGTGCCAGACGCCCCTCGTCTATAGAGCAACTAAATCTCTCGGAGACGGCTTCAACCCTGTCTTTAAGGGCCTCAAAAGCCCTGTCCGCGCCGTCTCTCCAGGAGAGGGATACCTTTTCCACCAGCGATCTGTACCGATCGAGATGACTCTCTATATCCCTTTTAAGCTCATCTCCTTCGGTCTTTCTCATGGATATAAGACCGTCTAGAGCTGATTCCATAAGATCCATCAAAGCCCCACCGAGCTCGTCCCTTACGGAGGGTGAAAGAGAGGGAGGTTCGGTGACCCCAGGAAGCTGAAGAAGGCCCTCCAGGGAGATCGTCCCCGGGTAGCCCAGGCTCTCCCCTATAGACTTTAGCTCCGAGGCATAGCTTGAAAGGACATCGGAATTTATCTTGCCTGCTTTGTACCTGGAAGACCAGGAAAGCTCCACTCGAACCTGTATCTTGCCTCTGTTCAGCCTCTTCTTTACGGCGGAATGGATGGAAGGTTCCTCGGACATCAGATCTCGACCTGTTTTAACAAAAACCTCAAGATACCTGGAGTTCACCGAAAATATCTCCACCGAGAGAGATCCCCAATCCCTGTCCAAAGACACACGGCTAAAACCGGTCATACTGTTAATCATGGATCAACGTCCTTTCCGGCCATCTAAAGCCTTTCCAGAGAGCTCTTGAATCAAAAAACTCTCCAGCTCAAATAGAGATCCTTTTTCCGCACTTATCGCCAGAACCCTCTCACCTTCGCCTTTTATCCTGGTTTGAAGGTTTTTTACCGCTTCATGCTCCATAACGTCGGTCTTGTTTAGAAGGACCACCCTAGGGATCTCCGCCCCGCCTACGTCGATAAGGGTCGATCGAACCACGTCAAGGGTCTCCATAACCTGAGGGTCGGTGCCGTCCAGGAGGACCATAAGCAGATCGGCAAACACCGTCTCCTCCAGCGTCGTACGGAAAGCTGAAATCAACGAAGGAGGCAGGTCCCTTATGAATCCCACCGTATCGACCATCAGAAAGGGAGATCCATCGGGCAGGGATACCGATCTGACCGCCGTATCGAGGGTGGCGAAAAGAGCGTCGGCTACGTAAACCGCGTCGTCCTTTGACATCCTGCGCAGCAGAGTCGACTTGCCGCTGTTGGTGTAACCTACCAGAGAGACTACAGGAATACCGGAGTTAAGCCTTTTTTTTCTCAGCTCCGATCTCCTTTTTTCCAGCTGAGCCAGCTTTCTGTCTATGTCCCTTATCCTTCTCTCCAGCTTCCGTCTATGGATCTCGAACTCCGTCTCCCCTGGACCTCTAGTTCCGATACCTCCGCCTAACCGGGACATCTGGTGTCCTAAGCCTCTGAGATGGGGCAATTCATAGCGACATCGGGCCAGTTCCACCTGAAGCTTAGCCTCCGATGTTCTGGCCCGTTCCTCGAAGATCTTCATTATGACCAGAGGTCTATCCCAGACCTCTCTCCCGGTCAGAGCCCTCAGCGCACCTCTCTGTCTAGGAGAGAGGGGGATATCGCTGACTATAAGGTCGACGTCAGAGCCTTCGCACAGATCTCTCAGCAAAGAGACCTTGCCCTTGCCTATAAGGGTCCCTGGATCGGGGGCTCTTCGTCTCTGTATAACCTGATCCACCACGTGAACGTCGAGGTTTTCGAGGAGTAGCCCCAGTTCAGAGAGGAGCCTTTCGTCGCTTCCGTCTCCTCTGTCGATAGAGACGATAATCGACCTACGAATCCGACTTTGCAAGGTAAAACTGCTCCATGGAGGAAAGTCTCGACTCCAGCTCTTTGAGAAAAATCGACCTCGCCTCCTTTACAGCGACTCCATCGGCAAGGGCTTTAGGCTCGATAGGCTCTCCAAATGTTATGGATACCTTGTTCCAGCCGATTCTACTGGAACCGACGGGCATCGCACGGTGAGTTCCCGATATGTACACAGGTACCACAGGGACGCCGCTTTTCATGGCCAGAAGGGCCACCCCTCCTTCAAGAGGCTTAAGCCTTCCGTCTACAGATCTGGCGCCCTCGGGAAACAGAAGCACCGCCTGTCCTTCCTCTATGAGCTGAAGAAAGGTCTTAAGGGCTCCTCCTGCGCTCTGGGATGACTCTCTACTCACAGGAATAGCGCCTAAGGTACGTAGTAACCAGGCAAATATCTTCGACCCCTGAAATAGCTCCACCTTAGCGAGATATCTGAGCCTATGGGGAAAAGCCGCTCCCACTACTACGGGGTCCAAATTACTACAGTGGTTCACCGCCATTATGAAAGGGGGCAGAGAGGGAACGTTCTCAAGCCCTTGGATCGATATCCTGTTATGGAGCTTGAGAAAAAACAGGCAAAAAAGCCGAACTATCTGATAGATAACCCTATCCTTAAAGCTAGTCATCCGAACGAGCTCCTTCAGCTAAAGAGACAATTCGATCCACTACCTGATCGACGGACAGAGAGGAGGAATCCAGCACAACAGAATCAGGTGCCTCCACGAGAGGGGAGCAGGCTCTCTCCCTGTCGGAACGATCTCTCGTCTTTATATCCTCTAGAACCGAGTCAAAATCGACATCGACCTGTCCTCTGGAGACAAGCTCATCGAACCTTCTACGGGCTCGAACCTCCTCGGAAGCGGTCAGGAATATCTTCAGCGGCGCTAGGGGGAAAACCACGGTCCCCATATCCCTTCCATCGGCGACGAGCCCACCGCCTAAGACCTGTTCCCTCTGTATATCCAGAAGCCTCGCCCTCACAGAAGGCAGTGCGGAGTATTTTGACGCCAGAGAATCGACCAGAGGATTTCTTATCAGGTCGGTGACATCCTTACCGTCCACGAAGACCCTGCCGGAAGCCAAGGCCACCGAGAGATCCCTCAACGTCGCGGAAAGTGACTCTCCCTCCACAGGGGGAATCGCCGCTTTATCCAAAGTATAGGCGATAGCCCTGTACAGAGCTCCCGTATCGAGATAGGAAAGTCCCAGTCTTTTAGCGACACCTCTGGCCACCGAGCTCTTTCCCGCACCGGCAGGCCCATCGATGGTTATAACTATATTTTTAGACGTCATCACCGACCTCTATCCCTCCAGTATCTCCATCTCCTCCGAGACCTTCTCCATTATGTCCACCAGATCGGACAGGAGAAGCTCTTCCTTCCCGGATAGGCCCAATCTTGAGACCGATCCCTCGGATATAGGATACTGAAGCCCATCAGCTCCCACACCGACACCTAGCATCAGGATCATAGAGTTTGCCACGTGAATCACGTCCACCATTCCCCTGTGCTCCATCATATCTTCAGGAAGCTCATCAGGAATATACTGATACTGTATGGCGACCTGATGGGACTCGGGGAGGTTCCATTTTTCGGCCATCATAGCCCCAACCTGAGCGTGGTCGAAGCCCAAAACCATCCGCTCCGCCTCCACGAAAGGAACCTTGTCGGAATCGACGATTCTGACTATTATCTGATACCCAAACTTGATGTAATCGTTTAAGACTATCTTGCCTATTGCGTGTAACATCCCGGCGATATAGGCATCGTCGGGTACACAGCACTTTGTGGTCTCCGCTATGTATCTAGCGGCATAAGCGACGCTCAGAGAGTGCCGCCACAGATCTCCTCTATCCAGGGCGTACCCAGCAAAGGAATTGTCCATCCTTTGGTACACCGTAGCGGCTATAACGATGTTCTTTATAGTCTTGTACCCTAATAGCGCAACCGCTTCCTGTATGCTGGATATTCGGCGAGGCAGGCCGTAAAAAGCCGAGTTAGCCAGTTTGAGGGTACGAATAACCAGTCCCTCATCCTTAGAGAGGCTATCGGCGACGTTGTGAGCACTGCTTTCCGGGTTATCCAGCATTTTAAGGGTCTCCACGACAAATTGAGGGAAGGACTTTACCTCCTTCAACCTGCCTAGAATACGGTTCTGTATCAGCTGTCTGGTCCGATCATCCATAAACCCATCTCCTGCCTTGAACTAGACGATTCCTCCTTGACGGATAGCCCGCCACATCTCCTGAAGCCCTATAGAGCGATATTCACCTGACCTGAGTCTCCTTAGTTCCATTCTACCAATTTTTCGCCTAAAAAGGATACGCACGGAGAGAGAAAAAGAGGAGGCCATCGCCCGAATCTCCCTTTTTAGCCCTTCACTGAGCTCTATGGAGAGCCATCTTCCAAAAGGTTCCTTATCCATCACCTCAAGGGATACGGGCACCACCGTTTTACCGGAAAGGTTTACACCTTTACGCCACGCACCTATAACGCCAGGACCGGGAGGCTCGTCCAGAAGCAGCTCATAGGTCTTGGTATAGCCCGCGCTGGGATGGATAAGCTCGTTGCAGAAATCCCCGTCGTTTGTCAAAATAAGCAGACCTTGGCTGTTTTTGTCCAGCCTTCCTACAGTATAAAGCCTCAGCCCCTCCGCCTCAGGGATTAACTCCAAAACCGTCGGGTCGAATCGATCGGAGGAGGCACACACATACCCTTTAGGCTTATTTATGATGAAATAGGCCAAACTCTCAGGGGACACAGGCTTTCCGTCCACTTCGACGACGTCCTCGGGCTCGACGTTTTGGGCAGGATCGAAAACGATAACCCCGTCGACGGAAACCCTGCCATCGGCGATAAAGGACTCCGAGGCCCTTCGAGAGGCAACGCCACAAAGAGCCAGATAACGGTTAAGTCTCATGATTTTAAACCTCACCTCCCGACCGTAACTCCTCTATCTCCGCGACAGTAGGTAGATCGGAGATAGAACCAAGACCGAAGACCTTTAAAAAGGACTCCCCTGTCCTGTACAGAAGAGGCGACCCGGTGGCCTTCTTTCGACCGGAGATACGGATTATTCCGTGGGTCAACAGGGTATCTATGACCCTCTCGCAGCGGACGCCTCGTATCTCCTCCACCTCTGACCTTGTAACAGGTTGATTATAAGCTATTACCGCCAAAGTCTCCAAAGCGGCTTTACTCAGGCGGATGTTTTCCCTCTCGCTGTTCTCCCTAAAGCTATCCACCGAACTAGAGGTCTCCGGTGCTGTACACAGATGCCATCGCCCCCCGAGAAAGACCACCTCAAGGCCTCTTTCGCCTTCCGAGTAGGACCTGGAAAGGTCCTCCAAGGCGGCCAGAGTTCTATCGACGTCCAATCCTACGGCGGAGGCGACTTGATCGACAGAAGCCCCCTCCGAGGCGACGAACAGCACCGCCTCGACCTGTTTTAAGAGCCCCTTATCGGTTTTGGGGATAGACGAGCACATCGCCAAACATCTCCTTTTGCTCCAGAAAAACCATATTTTTTCTCGACAGCTCAAGAAGAGCCAGCATAGTCACCACCAAAGAGGAGACCTCTCGATTTTCCCCTAACAGAAAAGACAGAGAGACACCGTCAGGTTCAAGCTGTCCTATTATGGTCTCCATACGTTTGTCGACTTGGACCTCGTCTGGAATAGGAGGGGGAACCGCGGCGAAGGAATCGTCCCCCCAGAGATCGTCGGTTTTGTTTTTTTTACCTTTCATCAGCTCCCACCAAAGGGATGATAGGGAGTAAAGATCGCCTATATCGTACCTAGGAGGCAGGGGAAAAGGCGACCGGAAAGACCTTTTTGACCAATCGATCTGAAGATCCGCCAGGACGGCAGCCGCCTTCCTGTAGGGCCTGTACCTCTCCAGGACATCCTCCAGGTTGGGGCCAAGCTCCTCCTGGTCCAAGTCCCCGTCCTCCCAGACCTCTTCGTCGAAAACCTTAGGGGTTAGGGCGATCGCCTTCTCCAGAACCAAGCTAGCGGCCTGGACCAGAAAAGAGGCGATCATCTCTATGGAGACCTCTCCCTTTCGAGAGTGATAGGCGCCGTAGACCTTTATTATCTGAGCTACGCTGATGCTGTTTGCCTCCAGCTCTCTGCTCTCTATGAGGTGACAGAGTAGATCGAGAGGACCGGAAAACCCCTCAACCTCGATCCTAATCATAGGTCGAAGATCTCCAGAAGGGGAGCTTAAAGTCTAGGGACAAAGCCTATCCCTGAAAGGACCATATCCATAGTCTCTCGGGCCACCACCCTGGCTTTTTTGGCCCCTTCCCTCAGGACATCCTCTAACGTATCCTCCTCCGCCTCGTATCGGGCTCTTCGTTCCCAAACAGGGCTCATAGTGGCGACGACGTGTTCTTTCAGGGCCTTTTTACACTGGACACAGCCGATAGAGCCAGCGAGACAGCCTGCCTTTAACTCCTCCATCTCCTCATGATCGTCGTTAAAAACCTTATGTATATCCCAGACCGGGCATTTTGCGGGGTCACCGGGATCGGTCTTTCTCTGTCTAGCGGGATCGGTGACCATAGTCCGTAGTTTATCCCACATCTCTTTCTCGCTATCCGCTATATTTATGCTGTTTCCGTAGGACTTGCTCATTTTCCTGCCGTCGGTGCCGGGCACCTTAGGGGTAGGGGTGAGCAGTGTATCGGGCTCGGGGAAGATATCGCCGTAGAAATGGTTGAACCTCCGGGCTATCTCTCTGGTTATCTCCAGGTGAGCCGACTGATCCTCCCCTACAGGAACCACGTTAGACCTGTAGAGAAGTATATCCGCCGCCATAAGCACCGGATACCCTAAAAAGCCGAAGTTACTCAGATCCTTATTCTGTATGTTTAGGATCTGTTCCTTGTAGGTAGGATTTCTCTGGAGCCATCCTAAAGGAGTTATCATGCCCAGAGCCAGAGAAAGCTCGGAATGCTCAGGAACGTGGGACTGGATAAAAATGGTCGATCTTTCAGGGTCAAGCCCTACGGCCAGCCAATCCAGCATAACCTCCTTACAGTTTTGGCTTATGATAGAGCTATTGGCGTAATCGGACATCATAGCGTGCCAGTCCACTATACCGTAAAAACAGCTATAAGCGCTATCCTCCTGGAGCTTCATCCAGTTAGTAAGAGCTCCTGCCATGTGACCAAGATGGAGCTTTCCCGTAGGTCTCATCCCGCTAAATACCCTTTTTTCCATGCTAACATACTCCCCCTTAAATACCCCTAAAAGATCAAACCTGACACCTCTGGTATAGGCAATAAAACCGTCTCAAGACCGGACGCCTTTGAGACGTTATCGGCGAGATCGGCCATAGTGGCCCACTCCATCTCTCCGTGGTCTACCTGTATAACCGAAAGCCCGGAGAAAAGGGCATCCTGGATATCATGATACTTCAAATCCGCCGTAATATACACCTGGGCGCCGGAGGCAAAAGCTTTTTTCCATAAAGAGGCCCCTGAGCCACCGCACAGGGCGACTCTGGTAATATCCACAGGAGCTCCCCATACCCTGGCGAAGGACAGATTCCATCGGGATTTTATCAGCTCAACGAGGTCAAAAACAGGGATAGGGGATGTATTGCCGACCGCCCCATCCCCCCATTTATCGCCGATCCCAGGGACCAAAGGGATAATATCGGTCAACCCTATAGACCTAGAGAGGGACACGTTTGTCCCGTAAGGAGAGCTGTCCCAGTTAGTATGACAGCATATCGCCGACATGTCTCGGGAAATCAGCTCCATCAAAGCCGAACCTACCGGATTATCCGGTGAAACAGCTCTGATCGGCGAGAAAATAAGAGGATGATGGGTCAAAAGACAATCGCACCCCTTTGAATTCGCCATCACCACCGATTCCACCGTAGGATCCAGAGCGACAGCCACTTTAGCGACCTCGCCGGACCTGGACCTTACGGTAACGCCGCAGTTATCCCAATCCTCCGCCCAGTCGGGAGACGCTACGGAGCTAATGGAGGACATAAAATCACCTATTCTCAAAAGAGACACCTCCTATGAAATAAGGTATGCCGGTAATTGAATATAAAAAAAGCCGCTCCCGCAGGAACGGCTTTAACTCTTGGTGGGCCCACCAGGACTCGAACCTGGAACCTTCCGGTTATGAGCCGGTGGCTCTGACCAGTTGAGCTATGGGCCCTGAACGACGAAGATTATACTCCCTGCTCTCCTATATTTCAAGAGGCAGTTTAAAAAAACTACTCCTCGACGATAATACAGCAGACGGGACAGCTATCCTTTGCTTCATGGACGCAATCCGCTCCCTCCGGGCGAATGACTCTGGCTATTCCCTTGGCCTCGTCAAGGGTAAAGGCATCTGGACATATCTGGACACAGACACCACATCCGATGCACTTCTCACCATCTATACTGACCCGCATAAAGGCACCCCCTCACAGTGAGGGCATTCTATACCATTGTCCTCAGGACGTCAAACCCCTTGTATACAAGGAAGACGGTACGACCCTGGCTCCCTCGCCGGACATATTGAGGGAAAGCAATGAAGAATACCGCTCAACCGCTTTTTTTATCGGCTCTATGGAGGCTATAAAAACCCCTATGCCGACCAGTTCAGCCTTAAACTCGCTGACGACCTGACACATACCGGAGGCGGTGCTTCCGCCTCTCATAAAGTCGTCGATAACCAGAACCCTGCTCCCCTGAACTATCTGTTTCGTGCCCATATACATGGCCCTGACATCGCCGGTCTGAGTGGCAAAGTGGACGCACACCGCAGGGCCATCGCTAGCCCTGTTTCTGAATCGACAGACCGCAAGGGGAACACCTAGGATCTGGGCGGTCGCCATCCCTAGAGGAATTCCCTTCACCTCCGAGGTAACGACCACGTCAGGATACTTATCGTAAAAATCGGAAGCCAGAACGAGCCCCAGCTTCCATGCGTAGGTAGGGTTGAAAAGTATATCGCCGTAGTATATCAATCCACTAGGAAGGAGCCTGTCATCATGGGACAGGGTCTCCGATATATCGGAGAGAAAACTCTCCCTGTAATCATCGGACATAAGGGGAACGAAAGAAGCTCCGCCCGCCCTTCCTCTATCCACCTTTATTCGTCCCAACCCCTCTTGCTCGATAGATCGGTCTATAATCGAGATATCGTCGCTTATAACCGTCTTCGACACGTCAAAGTCCTCCGCCAAGGAGGTTAGAGAGATCTGGCCCGAAGGACAGGTCAGGAGCCTGGAGGCTATCCTGATCAACCTGTCGGTTTTATTCCCCTTCATAGAAAGTCCATCACTCCAAAAATATAATTTTTTCCACGCAACCTATCCCATCGAAACTCCTGAAGAGCTCCGATGAGGGTAAGTTAAAATCATAAAGGGCAAAAACAGAACTGCCACTCCCGCTTATGCCCCAGGCGACGGCACCCGATCGGTCACAGGCGTCAAAAAGAGCCTCATACTCTCGGTGCATGTCGGTCAAAGGTGCGATAAAGTCGTTAGGAAGAAGGCCAACCTTAAGCCCCGCTCTGAGCCGTCCTAGGACATCCAGGGCCTCCAGCTCACCATCCTCCTCCGAAAGAGGCCAGGAATCGGGGGCATAGAGATCGTCAAGCAACCGGTAGGACTCGGCGGTATTGCACCTCCACTTGGGAACTATCAACACCGACCGAAGGGATATATCCTCCATCGGAGCAAAAGTCTCCCCTATGCCTGAGACCATAGCTATACGATCGTCGGAGGCCATAAACGGAAGATCGGCCCCTAAAGGGGAAATATCCCATACCGAGGGAAGATCAAAAAAAGCGGTAGCCCATTTTAGAACCGCCGCACCGTTTCCGGTCCCAGCACCTAGGCCGGTTCCAGGAGGCACGACTTTGCTTATGGAAACGGAAAGAGGGGGAATAGAAACCCCTCTTTCCCTTAAAAAATCTATTACCTTTTGAACCAAGTTAACGTCGGAGATCTTCACCTCCGACATAGCGACCCTGTCCTCCATGCCCTCCATGCCCTCTGGCAATATCTCAAGGGAGAGACGCTCTATCGGTGGGAGTTTTTTAAAGACCGACACCAGACGATGATATCCATCCTCTCTAGTGCCGACGATCCTCAAGGTCAAGTTTATCTTTGCCTCACTGGCTAAACCCCAAATCAATTTAATCCCCCGACTCCTGGAACTCCACTTTATCGCTATCGACCAAAACCATCTCCAGCTCTTTGGTCAGAAGCTCGGCATAGCTGAAGGAAATCTTGCTGTGCTGAGACTCAACGTACAGTGTGAAAAGACACGGGTAGGTCTCTATTATGATACCCTGTCTCTCCTCCGCTTTTCGACGCCCTTTCGTGGCGCGATACCTGACCGTGTTTCCCTTGTATCGGGCCACTCTCTGGCGAATCGACTGAATAGAGTACACCATGAGAACCCTCCTTATCCTAAAGGAACAGAAGGATTATACCATACCTAGCAAAAAAATTCAAACTTCTTTATCCACCTAAAACTATCCTCTTATCTCCGACTCGCCGAGTTACCCCTTTACCGTCGAGATATTCCAGAAGAGGCAGCACAAACTTACGGCTACTGCCGGTAACGTCTCTCACGGAAGCTATAGTTATGCCGCCATCGACCTCCCTAAGGGCTTGGAGGAGCCTTTTTTCCACCTCGGAGGAAAGGAGGAACGTCCCGTCGACCACCACCGCCAGCCCCATTCTCTTCAAATCCTCCACAAAGCGATAAAAGGCCTTTTTGTCCATGCCCAGTCTCTCCTGACACTGTTCCAGTGTCGGTGGCTGAAAACCCGCCTTATCGCAGATAGACTGGATTGCCCCAAGGGACCGGTTGAAGCTATCGTCGTCCTTTTTCTCAAATCCCTTGGACGCCACAAAACCACCTCTGTTCTCAACGGCACCTCGGGCGACCATATCCTCCACAAGCACCTTACCGAGCTTTCTATCTACGTCCTTAAAAACAGAGTTAATTAGCTTATCGAGGGGCATTCCATCCTGGTTAGGGTGATCCTTGTGAAAACCCTGGACCTCACGAAAAACGAGCTCCTCTATTCTGTGCAGTTCATCGGAGGACAGCACCATGCCGTTTCCGACCTTGAGAAGGGATATGCCTCTGGACTTCAGAGACAGGAGCATATCGGTCAGCCCTTTCCTGGTCTCCTGGGTCTGAACTATGAGATCGTCGAAAGGGATCTTTCCGTAAAAGTCCACCAAAGCGGCTATTCTGGCCTCTCTGGAGGTCACCGAGGCTAAACGGGAAAGCCTGGCTACAGACGCCTCCCTGGACCTTCTGCCATGGGCCTTTCGCCCGTAAGGGGAGAGAATATCCCCTCCTCCTATAGTCCGAAGGGGGCTGTAAAATCTGATCACGTATTTCTGACAGAGAGAGGCCACCACCGGCTCCTCCAGCACAAGCTGGGCGACGGCGGATTCTCCGGGCAAAAGCTCCTTTCTATCCAGGAAAGCCACCCTGCCGAGGACATCGGATGTGCCCATATGGATCCTGACCCTCTGCCAGTGAGACACTCCCTCAGAGACCTCTGGAAGCAACCTCAAAGACACATCGAGACAGGTAGAGGGCCTGAAAACTCCGGCGGCACAGACCACATCACCTCTGTTCAGCTGGTCTATGGAAAGTCCCGCAAGGCTTATGGCGATTCTCTGACCGGCCTGAGCTGAGTTGACGGAGGACTTATGGACCTGAATGCTCCTGACCCGACTATCCAGCTCTCCTGGCAGAATCTCCACCTCCTCTCCCTGAGACACCGTTCCTCTGTAAGCGGTTCCGGTGACCACCGTCCCAAAACCGGCTACAGGGAAAGTTCGGTCTATAGGCATAAAGAAAGCCCCATCCCTTTCCCTGGGAGAGACAACGTCCACCATTCGCTCCATCTCCTCAAGGACCTTATCCAGGTTTGTCCCGGTGACAGAAGATGCCGGAATGATCGGCTTTTCCTCCAAAAAAGTGCCTTTTACCAGATCTCTAACGTCCTCGGTAGCCAGCTCGATCATCTCGTCGTCCACGGTATCCGACTTAGACAGGACAACAAAACCTTCCTGGACACCCAGCAACTCGAGAATATCCAGATGTTCCCTGGTCTGAGGCATTACCCCCTCGTCGGCGGCCACCACCAGGACGACTCCGTCCAGCCCAGAGGCTCCGGCCACCATCTGCCTTATGAATTTCTCGTGACCTGGCACGTCGACCAGACTTATGACCCTATCGCTAGGAAGGGTCAGTGGAGCAAAACCTAGCTCTATGGTTATCCCTCTTTTTCGCTCCTCCGAAAGTCGATCGCAGTCCACACCGGTCAACGCCTTAACGAGACTGGTCTTGCCGTGATCTATATGACCGGCGGTGCCTACTACCAGAGAAATTTCCTGTTTCATATAAAGTCCTCCTTTACTATGGAGGAAAGGGCGTCAAACACCCTCTCGTCGTCGCCTTTCAGCAAAGTTCGACCGTGTATCATCAAAGCTCCGTCCCTGGCGCCTGCGACTATAGGGGTCTCCCGTTTTCTGAGGGCCTCCTGGAGAGAACCGGCGCTGAGAGAACCGACTCGAAGGGAGACCGCCCAACCGGGAAGATCTCTGCCGGGATAGGCCCCTCCTCCTACAGCGTCCGCCACCTCCACTACGTCTATAGAGCCGTCGGGCATAACCGACCTCAGCTTACAGGCTAAGTTCTCACAACGGCCCTTCAGATCTTCACTGGATATGGTCAACATGGCGACGGTAGGGATCTTTGAAGAGCTTCCCTTCAGGTAGAGCCTCAACGTAGCCTCCATAGCGGCTAGGGTCATCTTATCGCACCTCAAAGCTCTGAGAAGAGGGTAGGTCCTTATCCTCTCTATGAGGTCTCTCTTGCCGACGATGCCTCCTATCTGAGGACCGCCTAGGAGCTTATCGCCGGAGAAGGTCACCAGATCTACTCCCGACTCCAGACACTCTCGAACGGTGATCTCCCCCTCAAGGCCTGAACCCGAAAGGTCCGCCAGGACGCCGCTTCCGAGGTCCTCCATGAAGATAACCTCCCTCTCCTGGGCCAGTGCGGCAAGCTCTTCTCTGGGGACCTCCTTGTGGAACCCCACTATCTTGAAGTTCGACGGATGGACCTTCATAATCATAGCGGTATCGTCGCCTATGGCTCCGGCGTAATCTTTCAGATGGGTCCTGTTGGTGGTTCCAACCTCCACCAGCTTTGTACCGGAGAAAGTCATTATGTCCGGTATCCTGAAAGAACCGCCGATCTCCACAAGCTCTCCTCTGGAGACCACCGCCGATCTCCCCGACGAAAGGGCGGCCAGACAGAGAAGCACCGCCCCGGCGTTGTTGTTGACCACCACCGCCGCCTCCCCACCGGTTACCCGACAGAGAAGGGACTCTACGTGGGAATTTCTCTGTCCTCTCTCTCCGGCCTTAAGGTCGTACTCTAAGGTGCTGTACCCTCGGGCCACCTGATTTACCGCGTCTACAGCCTCCTCCGCCAGACAGGATCGGCCTAGATTCGTATGGACCACGACGCCAGTAGCGTTTACCACCGACCGAAGGCTGGACCGTTTGTAAATATCCATGCTCTCGTCCAAAAGCACGAAAAAATCGTCTCGACGGAAGGAATCAAGCTCACCGGACAAAATGGCCTTTCTAAGGCCATCGAGAAGGGAGGAGCAGATCTCTTTCATCACATCTCTCTCCACCAAATCGCCGTATCTAAGGCATCTCTCATCGCTGAGGACCTTTTCCATCGAAGGGATTTCCCTCAACAACACGTTGAATTTTCCAGACATAAAAGTCACCATCCTATGTTTGTAAACGCTATTTTTACCTTACCCATCCGGTAATGATATAATTTCTACGACGTTATGGAAAGAACCTGAGACCTTTTACAGGGCGGGGAAACTCGTTTCAGTTCCCCGGAACTAAAGACAGGAGGTTTGGATCAAGATGAACACAGTTGACGCTAGAGGCAAGCAATGTCCCCAACCGGTGATGATGACCAAAAAGGTCATCGAAGAGGGAGCCAAGGAGATAAAGGTTATCGTTGATAACCCTATAGCAGGTCAAAACGTATCGAGGATGCTAAAAAGCAAGGGGTTCGACGTAATACTGGAGGCGGAAAACGACCTGGATATAGCGGTAACAGGCATGTTAGGGGATAAACCGGCAAAGGAAGATCCTCAGCCTGTCCAGAACACCTATACCTGCCCTTCCGATGGAAAGGCCAAAATCGCCGTTCTGATATCCAGAGATATCCTAGGCGGGGCGGACGTAGAGCTAGGGGAGGTCCTGATAAAAGGCTTTCTGGGAACGGTACATCAGCTCGACCAACAGATACTACCACAGACCGTCGCCTTTATGAACGAAGGGGTCAAACTGGCCCTAAAGGACAGCTCTACCTGCGAAAGCCTTTTGGAGCTCGATAAAAAAGGCTGTCGAATACTGGTCTGCGGCACCTGCGTAAACCATTTTGGCGTCTCAGATCAGGTTGGAGTCGGAGAGATATCCAATATGTTCGATATAACCGAGGCCCTGCTCAAAGCGGATAAAATCCTCTCACTTTAGAGCATATCTAGAAACTCACCTTCGAGTCCCCTCGGAGAGACCGTCCCGCCTGCGCCCTGTTTCGCCCAAGCGTATACTCGACCTGCCTGTTCCGTACGAACCGCCTCGGAGGGCACGTCCTGTGCCCCCTCGACTTGGGGCGACGTCCTGTCGCCCCATCCGTACTCAAAGGCGGCATGTCGAGTATACGGGCTCAAGTGGGCTCCGTCGGAACGATCTCTCCGAGGATCAGGGCTTCTATAGGTTCCCTTTAGACATAAAAACAACGGAGACCGAGCCCTAGGGCTCGGTCTCCGTTGTTTTAGCCTGTAAAACCCCTCAGATTTCTGCCGGAGAAGATCTCCAGCATCTCCGACTTTATCTTATCGGTGATGATCTTCCTCTTGGACGGCCTGATATCCTCCGCACTGACGTGAAACAGGTAGTCGTCGAGCTCAAAGTCTCTGAGCATCATCCTGGTACAGAACAGGTTCTCCTGATAGACGTTGACGTCGTACATATTGTAGCGATATCTGGTGTCTTTGGAGATAAAGTCCTGAATGGAGTTTATCTCGTGGTCTATAAAGTATTTGTTTCCCTCAACATCTCTGGTGAATCCCCTAACCCTGTAGTCTATACAGGCTATATCGGGATTAAAACGGTGGAGCAGGTAGTTGAGGGCCCTGAGAGGGGATATCCTCCCACAGGTGGAGACGTCTATATCCGCCCGAAAGGTGCTTATGCCGTTGTCGGGATGTTGCTCCGGGTAGGTATGGACGGTTATATGGCTCTTATCGAGGTGACCTACCACCGTATCGGGAATAGGCCCCGGCACCGCCTGACCTCGCTCGGACTCGCTGCCTCTCAGCTCCGGAGGAACAGGCTCTTCGGCAATCAGGATGGTGACACTTGCCCCCTGAGGCTCGTAATCCTGCTTCGCTACGTTGAGCACCGTAGCCCCTATTATATCCGCCACATCGCTTAATATGGACGTAACCCTGTCGGCGGAATACTCATCGTCTATGTACTTTATGTACTCCCGCCTTTCCACCAGGCTCTGAGCGTAACATATATCGTAAAAGTTAAAGCACAGGCTCTTGGTAAGGTTGTTAAAACCGTAGAGCTTTATTCTGTCTTCCATGGGACACCTCCCAGATACGAGAAAAAAATCGACGTAAAAACGCCGCTCTCCAGACCATCGACCACATCAAAGCTAAAAAAGCCTCATTCCAAGGCCCGTTCGACGGTTCTTTCTAACCCTATCGGGCACGAAAGATGCCTCCATCTTCCTCTCGGTCCACCTGGCTAGGCGGATAAAGGGATACCCCAGAAGGAAGTAGATTGCGGCGACTATGATTCCCGTGCCGAAATAATCGTAGTAGGTGGTGGCTATCTGGCCATAGGCCTTAGTGAGATCGACGAGAGTTATAACCGAGACCAAAGAGGAATCTTTCAGCAGGGATATAAAGTCGTTGGTCACAGGGGGGAGGACCATCCTCACAGCCTGAGGGACGACCACGTGCCTCAGGGCCTCCCGTCTGGTCATGCCCAGACCTAAAGCGGCCTCCATCTGGCCTACAGGCACCGACATAAGGCCAGCCCTGTAGATCTCCGCCTCGTAGGCGGCGTAGTTCATGCCGAGGCCGATAACCCCAGCCATAAAGGGACTCAGCTTTATGCCTACGTTAGGAAGGCCGTAGAAGATAAAGAACAGCTGTATCAGCACAGGAGTCCCTCTGACTATCTCAACGTACCACATAGATAGTGTGGACAGAGGAGGGGGGCCGAAGACCCTGAGAAGGGCCAGCATCAAGCCAAAGAGTACCGCCAGAACCATAGAGATCACCGAAACCTGCATGGTCGTCACAGCGGCCTTGCCCAGTTTAGGCATAAAGGAAAGATACCTCTTGACCTTATCAACCCCTGAAAGTGATGTGCTATGGGACTCCAGCCACTTGTCGTACATCACAGGAGCGGTCCTGGAGGGACCGACGTCGTGGAACTCTCCGGCGACCATAGGGTTCCAAAGACCCCATCGCTCCAAAATCGCCCGGAGTTCTCCACCGTCTCTCATATCGGTTACCGCCTGGTTTACCAGAGCCAATAGCTCGGGGTTATCGTTAGGGACAGCTATACCGTACTCTATCTTTCCTATAGGCCCTCCGACGAACTTGACCTCCCTCATAGGCCCTCCGTAGTAGAGGGCTATAGGAGCGTCAAACAGGGTACCGTCGAGCCTGCCGTTGGCCAGATCGGTATAGGCGTTTATCTCATCGGCATAGGTCCTGATATCCACGTCTCCCAGGGTTTCCAGAACGTACTGAGAGTAGGACTGTTTAAGGGTGCCTATAATTTTACCTTTACAATCCTCCAGATCGGTGATATCGAAGTTGTCCCTTCTGACCGCTATCTGTAGATGGGTAATATAGTAGGGAACGGAGAAATCAACTACATCCTGGTGTTCTGGGGTTATCTCAAGACCGTTTATGGAGACATCGTAAAGTCGCCTCTCCAGGCCCGGTATCAGGTTATCCCATCCGTTTTGGACGAACCGAGCGTTTAGACCCATCCGACCGGCTATAGCCTCTATGATCTCCACCTCGTATCCTATGAGATGGTTCATATCGTCTGGATCCTGAAACATATAAGGTGCTCCGCCTTCCGTATCGCCACCCCATCTAAGTTCACCTGGTTGAGCGGTTAAAGAGGCGAAGGCAGGAAAAGAGCAGGACAAAAAAGCCAAGACCAGCAACAAACGGCGCATCATACCACCCCCGCTAGATGACGGAGAAAATCCTTGGTCCTATCGTTCACCGGATTTGAGAATATCTCATCTCCGTCAGCGACCTCGACTATCTCTCCTTGGTCCATAAAGACCACGTAATCCGAAGCATCTCTGGCGAAATGCATGGCGTGGGTCACCACGACCTGGGTCATACCTTCAGAGTCGAGATCCCTCATAACCTGAAGGACTTCCCCGACAAGCTCTGGATCCAGAGCTGAGGTAGGTTCATCGTATAGCATCACCTTAGGGGCCATCGCAAGGGCTCTGGCTATAGCCGCCCTCTGAGCCTGGCCACCGGAAAGGGTGACCGGATATCGGTTGGCGTAACCTTTAAGGCCGACCTTCTCCAGCAACCTCAGTGCGCTATCCTCCGCCTCGTCTTTAGGGGTCTTCTTCACCACCACAGGGGCGAGCATCACGTTTTCAAGGACCGTCTTATGGGGAAACAGGTTGAACCCCTGAAAGACTATGCCGACTTCCTTTCGCATCTCGTGGGCTGCCTCCATAAAGGAACGGGTTATAGCCTGATCGGACAAAGATCGGGACAGAGTAACCCCAGCGATCTCGATTCTCCCGGAATCGAGATACTCCAGACCGTTAAGACATCGGAGAAAGGTCGACTTGCCACAGCCCGAGGGGCCTATAATGGAGACTAGGTCGCCTTCTTTGATGGTAATGGACACACCTCTTAAAACGTGCTCGTCTTCAAACCTCTTGTGGAGACCCTCAACAGTGATGAGGACCTCGCTGTTCTTTTCCAATTCCTTCTCACTCTCCTTGAGTTCAACGATTTCCCCCTTCCGGGGAACAGGGCGTAGTATGACATAAAAAAGGGAATTCATAAAGGGGTAGGGTGAAAAAGCGGCAGAAAACAGGTCTATTCCCCGCCATCACCGCTGGTCACGGCCTAAAGAGATTTATGAAGCGCCGTGACCTCTCCATCGGGCGACACGTATCGAACCTCACAGGGTATATGACATCCTGTCACATCGTGAACCACGTGTCTGATCGTCCTCACCAAGGCTCGTACGTCCTGGGAGGTGGCGTTGCCCAGGTTTACCGTAAAATTAGCGTGTCTATGGCTGACCTGGGCATCCCCTATCCTGAGGCCCTTAAGACCGCACATCTCTATAACCTTCCCCGGAGGTCCCCATTCCCTATGGATATACGGATCGTTGCTGAAGACCGAACCGCAGTTAGGCTGAGAGAGGGGAAACTTCGCCTTTCTCTCCCGAAGCACCTGGACCATTTCCTCTCTGACCGACTGGACATCCGAGGGGATCAAGGACAGCTGAGCCTCAAGGACGATCTTGGAGGTATCCTGAAAACAGGAAGTCCTGTAAGAAAACCCGCACTCCGAGCCCTCCAGTCGATCCACCTCTCCATCTCTATTCATATAGGTCACCCAATCGACGATCTGACCTATATTCTGCCTCAAACTACCGCCGTTCATGGCGACCACCCCACCTAAAGTACCTGGGATACCGACCATATGCTCAAGTCCCGACAGCCCTAAAGACGCCGATCTCCGAGCCAGAGAGGGAATCCACACCCCAGCGTAGCCCCTAACCTTTTCGCCGTCGAAAGAGGCCTGGGAGAAGGACCTTCCCAGCTTTATAACCGCCCCTCTGATCCCTTGGTCGTCAAAAAGGAGATTCGACCCTCGACCTATCACCACCCAAGGAACCTCGCAATCGTTGAGGATGCCTACCGCCGCCTTAATATCCTCCACCGAACGAGGCTCGATAAAAAGGTCCGCCGGACCACCGATCCTCCAGGTGCAGTGATCTTTAAGGCTTTCTCCCTCTACGACGGGGACCTTTGCCTCCAGAAGCCGACTTAGCGTTTTTCTCAAATCCACCCCTCCTAACTGGAACAGAGCCCTTCTCGGGCCTAACGAGACAGTTTTCTCCAAAACCTATCAGATCCTCTCTGCCGCACATTCTCAGAGCCTCCAGGACAAGCTTTCGATTTTCCGGCCTGTTGTACTGGAGAAGGGCCCTCTGAAGGGCCTTCTGGTGGCCGGTTTTAGCCACGAATATGCCCCTCCCTGTGGAGGGATCGATCTCGGTGTAATACATACAGGTCGAAAGGCTCCCTGGGGTCGGTATAAAATCCTGGACATGATCGGGCACATGGCCTAAATCCCTCAGTAACTCCGCCAAGGCCACAGCGTCTTTCAAAGTAGCCCCAGGATGGCTGGATATTAGGTAGGGAATCAGAAACTGCTTCCTGTTGATTTTGGCGTTGATCCTGTCGAAAATGGCCTTAAACCGCAAAAAGACCTCTATAGAGGGCTTTCCCATCAGAGACAGCACCGAAGGAGAACAGTGCTCCGGGGCCACTTTCAGTATACCGCTGACGTGGTCCCGGCAGAGCTCCTCCAGAAACTCCCTGTTTTTGCCCGCCAGGATATAGTCGTACCTGATACCCGACCGGATAAACACCTTCTTAACCTTAGGCAACCCCTTCAGCTTCCTGAGGAGCTCCAGATAGTCCCAGTGGTCACAGTCGAGACCGGGACAGGGCTCTGGAGCCAGACAGGACCTATGGGCACAGGTCCCCTGAGAGAGCTGTTTTTTACAGGAGGGATGGCGAAAGTTGGCCGTAGGGCCTCCTACATCGTGGATATATCCCTTGAAAGAGGCCATCTCGGTCAGTTTTTTGGCCTCCTCCAGGATCGACCTATGGCTTCTTGCCTGGATTATCCTGCCCTGATGGGCCACGATAGCGCAGAAGGAACAGTCGCCGAAACAGCCTCTATGGCTCACTATGCTGAACCGGACCTCCTCTATGGCAGGAATCCCTCCGGCATCGTCGTACATAGGATGGGGCTCTCTGGCGTAGGGAAGGTCGTAGACGTGGTCCATCTCATCGGTGGACAGTGGCAGAGCGGGAGGGTTCTGGACCACCACCTTATCCCCGTGGGGCTGACAGACCGTCTTTCCTCTGATAGGGTCCTGCTCCCTGTCCCACAGGTCAAAGGCCCTGGCGAAGGCCCTTTTGTCCCGGACCACCTCGTCGAAGGAGGGAACCACTACCGAGCCTTCAGGACAATCGGAGGCCCTGTGACAGGTACCTCTTATCCCGGTGAGACTGGAGACGTCCTCTCCGTCTCTAAGCCTCTCGGCTATCTCCTTGATCTGCCTCTCCCCCATGCCGTAGATCAGCAGGTCCGCCCTGCTGTCGATCAAAATAGATCTACGGACCTTGTCGGACCAATAATCGTAGTGGGCCATCCTACGAAGGCTGGCCTCTATACCGCCTATGACGAGAGGTATGTCACCCCATAACTCTCTCACTATATTGCAGTAGACTATAGTCGCCCTGTCGGGCCTGTGACCCACCTCTCCTCCGGGAGAGTAGGCGTCGGTCCGCCTTTTGTTCCTGGCGGCGGTCAGTTTGTTCAGCATAGAATCCATGTTCCCCGCCGACACCAGAGCCCCTAACCTTGGACGGCCCATGGAGAGAAAATCCTCCCTGGTGCGCCAATCGGGCTGGGCCGCTATGCCAACCTTAAAGCCCCAGGACTCAAGGCAACGGCAGATCACCGCCGGGCCAAAGCTAGGGTGATCCACGTAGCCGTCGCCGCTGATGTAGAGAAAGTCCAGCTCCGACCAGCCTCTTAGGTCCATATCCCGTCGACTCACGGGCAAAAACCGCCCACTATCGCTCATCTTCATCCCCCCATAAAAGGGCCTCCCAAAGGGCGTTAGCTATTCTCATGCCCTTTGGGGTGAGCCTGACAACCGGGCCATTCCTCTCGATACAGGAGGACGGAAAACCGGCTAAACAGCCCTCAAGCCTGCGGTACAGATCCTGGCCAAAATCCTCGGCGAACCGGTCAAGGTCCAGGCCAAAGGAGGTCCGAAGGGCCAGTATAGCCCTCTCCGACCCCTTTGCGGCCCCCTGAACTCTCTCGGTGTAATCCAGAGCCACCGAATCGTTCAGAGCCTGGGAGTAATCCCCAAGATCCCTGTGATTCTCGTACCTGAGGCCGCCTAGATATCCCCAGGCACCGGGCCCCAGGCCGAGGACCTCTCCGCCGGTCCAATAGGCCATGTTGTGCCTGCTCCACCGCCCCTCCTTGGCGAAGCTGGCTATCTCGTACTGGAGATATCCCTTTCTAGGCAGATACCACTGTGCCCAGCGGTAGTGGCCGTATCCGTCGAGCGCCTGGGTTGGAGGAACCTTACCCCAGAAGGACTGGGGCTCTATGGTCAGCTGATAAAGGGACAGGTGGTGGGGCCCAAGGTCGACCAAAGCCGACAGGCTCCTGTGCCACTTCCTGACCGACTGGCCCGCTAGGCCGAACATCAGATCGGCACTGACCTCGAAGCCAGCGGCCAAACAGGACTGAACCGCCCATATAGCTCTCTCCACGCCGTGAAGTCGACCGAGCCACTTAAGCTCGCCGTCGTCCAGGCTCTGGACCCCAACGCTCACCCTGGTGACACCTCTATCCCTCCACAGGGCCAGATGGTCGCAGGTCAGGCTTTCGGGGTTCGCCTCGACGGAGAACTCCTCAAGATCGCCTAGGTCGAAACTCCGGGATATCAGCTCAAAAAGGGTCTCCCACTGGCCGACCGACAGCACCGACGGAGTCCCCCCGCCGACGTAGATAGTCCTGACGGACGGCTTTTTCCCTGTGAAAGAACGCCAGAGCTCCGACTCTCTGGACAAAGAGGAAAGATATAACTCGACCTGATCTCCCGAAGGGACGGAGCTGTTGAAGGCACAGTAAGGACACTTGGACCGGCAGAAGGGCACGTGAATATAGACAGAGAGGGGCCTGGAAAGCCCCTCTCTGAAGGATACGTCATCTGGAATAGAAACCATTTCAGCTCTTGTCTTCATCCATATCGAGGAAAGACATAAAGGCATCGGGAGGAATGGAGACCTTACCGATCATCTTCATCTTGTCCTTGCCTTTCTTCTGCTTCTCCAGGAGCTTCCTCTTTCTGGTTATGTCCCCTCCGTAACACTTGGCCAGAACGTCTTTTCTCAGGGCCTTGACGTTTGACCTGACTATAACCTTTTTGCCCACCGATGCCTGAATGGGGACCTCGAACATCTGTCTGGGAATCAGGTCTTTTAGCTTTTTGACCGCGCTGTGACCTCGGTGATAGGCGTCGTCCTGGTGGCATATGAAGGAAAAGGCGTCCACAGGGTCGTGGTTTATGAGGACGTCCACCTTGACCAGATCGCTCTCCCTGAATCCCACCGGCTCGTAGTCCAGAGAGGCGTAGCCCCGAGAGACCGATTGAAGCCTGTCGTAGTAGTCCACTATGAACTCCGCCAGAGGGATATCGTAGACAGCCCTGGCCCTTTCGGGGGTTAGGTAGTCCATGGAGACAAAGACCCCTCTCTTTTCCTGGGAGAGCTGCATGACCTTGCCCACGTAATCGGAAGGAACGTACACCGTCAGCCTTATATAGGGCTCCGACACACTATCGACGTCCCCGACCTCAGGGTAGTCGGAAGGACGATGGGCCTCGATTTCCTTGCCTTTTTTGGTCACGATACGGTAGACAACGTTAGGGGCGGTGGCGACCAACTGGACGTCGAACTCCCTCTGAAGCCTCTCCCTGGTGATGTCCATATGGAGAAGCCCAAGAAAACCGCAACGGAACCCAAAGCCTAAGGCGGTGGAGTTTTCAGGCTCGAACTCCAAAGAGGCGTCGTTGAGCTTTAGCTTCTCAAGAGCGTCCCTGAGCTGAGGGTACTCCTCCCTGTCGACAGGGTAAAAACCGCAGTAGACCACCGGCTTTACCATCTGATATCCTGGAAGGGGGGTCTTCGCCGGTCTATCGTTTAAAGTGAGGGTATCCCCTACCCGAGCCTCGTCGAGAGTCTTTATGCTGGCGGTGATATAGCCCACCTCACCGACCCCGAGGGACTCCATAGGGGTGAGCTTAGGCTTAAAGGCCCCGACCTCCTCCACGGTGTACCGCCTGCCGGTGGCCATAAAGAGGACCGAGTCTCCCGCCTTTATCTCGCCGTCGACGACCCTTATATAGCAGATGATGCCTCGGTAGTTATCGTAGACCGAATCGAAGACCAGGGCCCTGAGAGGTCCTTCCGCCTCGCCGGTAGGAGGGGGAACCAAGGCCACCAGCTGGGCCAATGCCTCGTCTATGCCTATGCCGTTTTTCGCGCTGGCCAAGACGGCGTTTGAAGCGTCCAGACCTACAACGTCCTCGATTTCCTTTCGGATCTCGTCGGGCCTGGCGGAGGGCAAGTCTATCTTGTTAAGCACCGGAACTATCTCCAGGTCCAGATCTATGGCCTTATAGGCGTTGGCTAGCGTCTGAGCCTCCACACCTTGAGCTGCGTCGACCACCAGCAGGGCCCCTTCGCAGGCCGCCAGGGAGCGGGACACCTCGTAGCCGAAGTCCACGTGACCAGGGGTATCGATCAGGTTAAGGACGTACCGCTCGCCGTCGGGGGCGGTGTAATCCATCCGCACGGGAACCGACTTTATGGTGATACCTCTCTCCCTCTCAAGCTCCAGATTGTCCAGAACCTGCTCCTTCATGACTCTCTTGTCTATAGTCCCGGTGACCTCCAGCATCCTGTCGGCGATAGTGGACTTGCCGTGGTCGATGTGGGCTATGATGGAAAAATTTCTTATTCTCTTAGGGTCCATTAAAGACATACACCTCTCAAACTGAAGCCTCGCCTTCAAGGCGGGCTAGGAGAAATCAGGGAAAACTCCACCGATATCATACCAGACCTGGAGAAAAATCGCATCGACCAGAAAGGTTGACATTTAAGAGCACTTGATAAATAATGTAAGCATATCTTTCAGGAGGTGCCACCATGGAGATCAGAGAAATGCTCTACGAAGGAAAGGCAAAGAGGCTCTACAGCACCGACGACCCTGAGGTCCTGTACCTGGAGTACAAAAACTCCTTAACCGCCTTCAACGCCAAGAAAAAGGCGGAGATGGAGGGCAAGGGAGAGCTCAACAACCTAATCAGCTCCTGGATATTCAAATACCTTTCGAAAAAAGGCATAGAGAGCCACTTTATAGAGAAAATCAACGATAACTGCCAGACCGTAAAGCCTGTGACGATAGTTCCCCTTGAGGTAGTCCTCAGAAACGTCACAGCCGGGTCCATATGCAAGAGGCTCGGCCTCGAGCAGGGAATGAAGCTTTCCAGACCGCTCATAGAGTTCTATTATAAGGAAGACGAGCTTGACGATCCCCTGGTGCTTGAGGACCACGCCCTCCTATTCGGCTGGGCCACCGAGGAGGACCTGAAGACCATGAAGGAGATAACCCTCAAGGTCAACGACGCCCTCATAGAGCTCTTCGACTCCATAGACATAGACCTTGTTGACTTCAAGCTGGAGTTCGGCAAAGACAGCGACGGAAAAATAATCCTGGCCGACGAGGTCTCACCGGACACCTGCCGCTACTGGGAGAAGGGAACCGGCAAGAGCCTGGACAAAGACCGTTTCAGGAAGGACATGGGAGACGTTCTCGGGGCGTACAGGGAGATCTGGCGCAGACTTTCGGAGAGAGGGGAATAACGGTGAAGTACAAAGCGGAGGTACTGGTACAGCTCAAAGAAGAGGTTCTGGATACCCAGGGCAAGGCCGTGGCTGGCTCCCTCAAAAGGCTCGGCTACGACGAACCATCGGTCAGGGTCGGAAAGTACATATTGCTCGAACTTGACAGTCCCGACCTACCATCGGCGGAAAAGACGGTCCACAGCATGTGCAAAGACCTTCTGGTCAACGCCATCATAGAGGAATATTCGGTAAAGCTGGAGGAATCGAGATGAAAGTCGCCGTGGTGGTCTTCCCCGGAAGCAACTGCGATCGTGACGTAGTCAAGGCGGTCAAGCACGTGACAGGGGACACCCCAGAGCTCCTGTGGCACTGTGACCGATCCCTTCCCGAGGGCACCGACCTGGTGGTCCTGCCGGGGGGATTTTCCTACGGAGACTACCTGCGATGCGGAGCCATGGCCCACACGGCGCCCATAATGACCGACGTCCGTCGTCACTCCGACCGGGGCGGCCTGGTTATGGGCATATGCAACGGCTTTCAGATCCTCACCGAGGCCAGAATGCTCCCTGGGGCCCTTCTGGCTAACCGAGACCTGGACTTCATCTGCAAGGTGGTGCAGCTGAAGGTCGAGAGGACCGACACCGCCTTCACAGGGGACTACTCCAAGGGACAGGTAATATCGATCCCCATAGCCCACCACGAGGGAAGATACCACCTTCCGGAGCAGGAACTGAAGCTGTTGGAGGAAAAGGGACAGGTGGTATTTCGCTACTCCGGCGAGAACCCCAACGGAGCCCTTAACGACATAGCGGGAATAGTGAACGAAGGCGGTAACGTCCTTGGCCTGATGCCCCACCCCGAAAGGTACTCCGACGGCCTCTTAGGGGGAGACCACGGAGCCCCTGTATGGACCTCCCTTAAAAAATGGATCGAAAGGACCGGTGCTTGATATGGACTACTCCAAAGCGGGACTTCGGAAAGAGGAATACGAGGCCCTGAGAGAGAGGCTTGGCAGGGAGCCCAACGACCTGGAGCTCCAGATAATGGGGGTCATGTGGTCGGAGCACTGTAGCTATAAATCCACAAAAGCCCTCCTCAGGACCTTCCCTAAAGAGGGCAAAAAGGTCGTCCTAGGCCCAGGGGAGAACGCCGGAGTCGTCGACGCCGGAGACGGACTGGGGCTGGCGTTCAAAGTCGAAAGCCACAACCACCCCTCCGCCATAGCACCATATCAGGGAGCGGCCACAGGTGTCGGAGGCATAATCAGGGACATAATGGCCCTGGGAGCCAGGCCCGTCGCCTCCATGGACGGCCTGTTCTTCGGCGACCCGGAGGACAGAAAGAGCCAGGCCCTCTCCGACGGCGTGGTCAAGGGCATAGGGGGATACGGCAACTGCGTCGGAGTCCCCACCGTAGGAGGGACCACCTTCTACCACCCCATCTACAGGGACAACCCTCTGGTGAACGCCTTCTGCGCCGGAGTGGTCCCCATAGACAGCATAGTCAGCTCCCAGACCGCCAAGGCAGGCCAGGAGGTCCTTATACTGGGATCTAAAACCGGCAGAGACGGCATAGCGGGAGCGGCCTTCGCATCCACCGAGCTGGCGGAGGACGGATCGGGTATGCCCTCGGTCCAGATAGGCGACCCCTTCGCCGAGAAGCTCCTCATAGAGGCCTGCTTGGAGCTCAGGGACAAAGGCCTTCTGGTCAGCATGCAGGACATGGGAGCGGCTGGGATACTCTCATCATCCAGCGAGATAGCCGCAAAGAGCGGCGTGGCGATGACCATCGACTTCGACGCAATACCTCTTAGGGCGGAGGGAATGGAGCCCTGGGAGATAGCTCTGTCCGAATCCCAGGAGAGAATGCTCCTTATAGTCGAGCCGGAGAAGGTCCAGTCGGTCATGGACGTGGCGGACAAGTGGGAGCTGGACTGCGCCGTAATAGGCCACACAGAGCCAGGAGACCGCTACAGGATCACCTGGAAAGGGGAGACCGTGGCCGACATGCCAGCGTCGGTCATAGGCAGCGACTGCCCGGAGATCCCCTGGGCCTCCAAAGTCCCGTCGGACCTGGAGAATCGCCAGGCCCTCGACCTAAACGACCTGGACATGCCGAAAGACTGGAACGAGACGTTGCTCTCCATGATGTCCTCCACCGCCCACCGGTCCAGAAAGGCCATATACCAGCAGTACGACTCTATGGTCCAGACCAACACAGTGGTGGGACCGGGATCGCCGGTCAGCGTCATAAGGATAGAGGGAACAAACCGGCTGGCGGCAATGACCATGGAGTCACAGCCTTACCTCTGCTGGCTAGACCCCTACAACGGCTCGGCGGAGATAGTGGCAAGAAGCTGTAGGCCCCTGGCGGTGGCCGGTGCGGAGGTCGCAGGTGCCACAGACTGCCTCAACTTCCCCTCTCCCGAAAAGCCCGAGCAGTTCTGGACCCTCAGCCGTTCGGTGGCAGGACTGGCCGATGGCTGCACCGCCCTGAACTGCCCTGTGGTGTCGGGAAACGTCAGCCTCTACAACGAAACCTCCGAAGGGGCCATATTCCCTTCCCCTCTGGTGGGGACTGTGGGATTCATAGAGTGCCCCTCCCGTATGGTCCGCTCGGGCAGCTGGGCCGAGGGGGACAGGATATTCTACGTCAGCTACGGTGAGCCGAGCCTGGCGGGAAGCTCCTACCTCATGAAGGCCAAAAACCTCATAGCAGGAAAACCCCTTGGATTCGCCCCTAAAGAAGAGGCGGACTTCATGGACAAAGCCCTCGCCACCGCTAAAGAGTCGATCCCCTCCTCAGGAAGGGCCATAGCGGGAGGCGGCCTGGCGGTCGCCCTGGCCAAAGAGGCCGCCGAGAGCGGCCTGGGAGCGGAGATAGAGATATCCATGGACAGGCAAGACGTCTCCCTCTTCGGAGAGGGAGGCCCCAGAGCCATCTACGCAGTCCCAGCCAACAAGGTGGAACGATTCACCGCCATATGGGGAGACAGGGCCAAGGAGATAGGGACGGTCAAAGGCGACAGGCTATCCATAAAGTCCGTCCTGGACCTGACGGTAAAATCCATAGCAGAAAGCTGGGGAATCTGATGTGCGGAGTGTTCGGAGCGTTCTCAACCGCCGGTAATCCGGTCCTCGAAGAGGTGTACCTAGGGCTTTACGCCCTTCAGCACCGAGGTCAGGAGTCGGCGGGTGTGGCCTGGATAGATAAATCGGACCAGATCAGGACCATAAAAGGACAGGGCCTGGTCCACTTAGCCCTCAACCAAGCGGAGCTGGCGACCATAGACGCCAGCTCCGCCATCGGCCACGTCCGATACTCCACCGCCGGAGGGTCGGGGCTGGCCAACGTACAGCCCTTAGCGGCCAACTACTGTAGAGGCCCTGTGGCCATAGCCCACAACGGAAACATCTCCAACGCATCGGGGGTAAGGAGATACCTGGAGAACCGTGGAGCCATATTCCAGTCCACCACCGACACCGAGGTCATCCTCCACCTCATGGCCCACCAGCCCCACAAGACCGAGCTGGACGCCCTGGTGGACTCCCTCAGAAAGCTCAAAGGAGCCTTCTCCCTGGCGGTTGCCCTGAAAGACCGGCTTGTGGCGGCCAGGGACCCATGGGGATTCAGGCCCTTGGCTCTGGGCAAAAGGGATGACGTCTACTACATATCCTCCGAAAGCTGCGCCCTGGACCTGGTGGGAGCGGACATGATAAGGGAACTGGAGCCAGGGGAGATACTGGTCATAGACGACGAAGGGGTTAGATCCCTCAGGATCCCCGTGGAGCCCAGGAGAAAGTACCTCTGCTCCTTCGAGTTCGTCTACTTCGCCAGACCCGACAGCCTAATATCGGGCAGATCGGTCTACGAGGTAAGGAAGAACCTGGGCAAGATGTTGGCCAAAGGGGCCCCCTGCAACGGAGACTGCGTCACCTGTATGCCAGACAGCGGCACAGTGGCCGCCATGGGATACGCCGAAGAATCGGGGATACCCTACGAAAAGGCCATAGTCAGAAACCGCTACTCAGGCCGAACCTTCATAGAGCCCACCCAGAGGGTCAGGGAGCTGGGGGTCAGGAAGAAGCTCAACCCCATAAGGGAGCTCATAAGGGGAAAGAGCCTCACCGTGGTGGACGACTCCATCGTCAGGGGGACCACCTCCAGGAGGATGGTGGAGCTCCTTAGGGAATACGGCGCCTCGGAGGTCCATATGAGGATATCCTCCCCTCCGGTGAAGTTCCCCTGCTACTACGGCATAGACACCCCCACCAGGGAGGAACTAGCCGCCGCCAGGGCCAACGAGACGGCCCTCTGCGCCGAAATAGGGGCCACATCGCTTGGCTATCTCACAGGAGACGACCTGATCCAGGCCATAGGCCTTCCGGAGTGGGAGGTATGCACCGCCTGTTTCAGCGGAAACTACATGGAGGACGGAGAACGACATGAAGAACTGGACATATGAGGAATCAGGGGTAACCATAGAGGGCGGCAACCGCTGGGTCAGCCAGATAGGGAAGCTCCTGTCCCGTAGGCCCAAATCTCCGGAGGTCGTAGGGGGGATAGGGGGCTTCAGCGGCCTCTACGACATAGGAGGAGGCCGACTTCTGGCCGCCTGCTGCGACGGAGTGGGAACAAAGCTTGAGATAGCCAGAGCCGCCGGATCCCTCAAGGGACTGGGACAGGATCTGGTCGCCATGAGCGTCAACGACCTCATAACCTGCGGAGCTAAACCACTGCTCTTTCTGGACTACCTTGCCTGCGGAAAGCTCGACTCCCAGAGGCTCATACCGGTGGTCGAGGGAATCATCGACGGCTGTGCCGACTCGGACTGCGTCCTGCTTGGCGGGGAGACCGCCGAGATGCCCGACGTCTACCCCACCGAGGGCTTCGACCTGGCGGGATTCGCCGTCGGGATCGTCGACAGATCGGACCTCATCGACGGATCGTCGGTCAACAGAGGAGACCTGCTGATAGGCCTGCACAGCTCTGGCATCCACAGCAACGGCTATTCCTTAGTGAGAAAGGCCCTGGAAAAAGAGCTCGCCCAGGACCTCCACTCCTTCGTCCCGGAGCTTGGGGAGACCTTGGCTGAGGCGGTTCTGAAGCCCACCAGGCTGTATCCCAGGCCAATAATGAGGGCCATAAAGACCGGAGCCATAAAGTCCATGGCCCACATCACAGGAGGGGGCCTGGAGGAGAACATAGCCCGATCCCTTCCCGAGGGCATGGAGCCCAACATAGACTACTCCTCCTGGACCAGACCGGCGATCTTCCCCTACATGGCGGCCAGAGGCATCGACGAATCGGAGATGAGAAAGGTCTTCAACCTTGGCATAGGGTTCGTCATGACCGCCGAGGAGGGGGACGTCCCCAGGCTCATGAAATCCCTCACCGACTCCGGCGAGACCCCTGTGGTAATCGGCTCGGTCGTATGAACAGGATAGCCATACTGATCTCCGGCAGAGGGAGCAATATGGACGCCATCCTGGACCGGATTCAGTCGGGCCACCTGGAAGCTCAGGTGGCCTTTGTGGCGTCCGACAGGCCCGACGCTAAGGGCCTTGAGAAGGCAAAATCCAGAGCCATACCGACGGAAGTACTGCCCTACGGCGACGGAAAAGCCAAAGGGGAGGCGGCGCTTCAGAACCTCATGGACCGCCACGACGTAAACTGGCTGGTCCTGGCTGGCTTTATGAGGATACTTTCGGAAGAGCTGGTCCTGCGGCACCAGGGCAGAATAGTGAACATCCACCCAGCCCTGCTGCCCTCCTTTCCCGGCGCCCACGGAATAGAGGACGCATGGGACTTCGGGGTCAAGGTGACAGGGGTCACCGTCCACCTTGTGGACCACCTGGTGGATCACGGCGAGATACTGGCCCAACTGCCGGTCAGGATAAAGCAGGACGACGACCTAGAATCACTGGAGAGAAGGATACACAGGGCGGAACACAGACTCTACTGGCGAACCCTGAGATCGCTTTTTTCAGGGGAACTTAAGGGAAGAAAGGAAGGATCGAAATGACCAAAAGGGCTCTTATATCGGTGTACGACAAGACCGGCGTTGTGGAACTGGCTCAAAAACTCTCCCAGATGGGATGGGAGATAGTCTCCAGCTCCGGCACCGCCAAAACCCTGGCCTCCAACGGCGTAGCCGTGGTTGAGGTCGCCGACCTGACGGGATACCCCCACATACTGGGAGGCAGGGTCAAGACCCTCCATCCCTCGGTAGCAGGGGGAATACTGGCCCGGCGGGAGCTTCCATCGGACATGGAAGACCTGGAAAAACACAAAATACAGGCCATCGACATGGTGGTATGCACCCTCTACCCCTTCGAGGAGACCGTCCGTTCCGGCGCCTCCCTCGACGACCTCATAGAGAAAATAGACATAGGCGGAGTGACCCTCCTGAGGGCCTCGGCAAAAAACTACCGCCACGTCACGGTGATAACCGACGTAGAGGACTACGGCGCAGTGCTTGAGGAGCTGGCCTCCGATGGCGACGTGTCCCTGGAGACCAGACAGGCCCTGGCCCTCAAGGCCTTCGCCCTGACCTCCCGATACGACGGGACGATCCACTCGGGGCTCTCGTCGGAGCTCGGCATATCGGAAGAAAAAGAACCTCCGATCAGGATGCCTCTGAACCTGGAGCAGGCCCAGCCCCTCAGGTATGGCGAGAACCCCCACCAGGCCGCCGGGGTCTACTCCCTGCCTCTGTCGGACCTGCCCTGGGAGCAACTGGCGGGAAAGCCCCTGTCCTACAACAACCTCCTGGACCTGGACGGAGCCATGAGGGGAATGGCCCTCATGCAGCAGGAGACAGGAGCGGTCGTCCTGAAACACACCACCCCCTGCGGCATGGCCCAGGGATCCTCCCTATCGGCGGCCTACAAAAAGGCCCTGGAGTGCGACCCCCTCTCGGCCTACGGAGGGGTGATAGGTCTCACCAGGACGGTGGACCTGGAGACAGCCCAGGAGATAGGCTCCCACTTCACAGAGATAGTTACCGCACCGGACTTTCAGGCCGAAGCTCTGGAGCACCTAAGGGAAAAACGGCCCTCCCTCAGGATGATAAAGTGGAACGGAGGAAGGCTCTCCCCCTGGCAGATAACCTCAACCTGGGGCGGCATACTAATCCAGGAGGATAAACCGGCCCCTCTGCCGACGGAGGGCTCGGGAGAGTGGATAGGTCAGCCCAGGCCCGACCTGTGGGACGACCTGGTCCTGGCGTGGAAAGCCGCCTATCTCTCCAAGAGCAACGCCATAGCGGTAGTCAAAGACGGTGCCACCGTGGGCATAGGGATGGGATTTTGCAGCAGGCTCTTCGCCGTCGACTTCGGGACCGCCCAGGCGGGGGAAAAGGCAAAAGGAGCGGTCATGGCCTCAGACGCATTCTTCCCCTTCTCCGACGGACTGGAAAGGGCCGCCCAGGCCGGAATAGCGGCGGTGATCCAGCCCGGCGGCTCCGTCAAAGACGACGAGGTCAAGACCAAGGCCCTGGAGCTTGGGATACCCATGTTCCTGAGCCACTGGCGGACCTTCAGGCACTGATATGAAAGTTCTCATACTGGGAGGGGGAGGCAGGGAACACGCCATAGCCTGGGCTGTGGCCCAATCCCCTAGATGCGACGAACTTCACTCCATGCCCGGCAACCCCGGAATGGCCCAGATCTCCACCTGCCACCCCGGGGACCCGTGCGATTGCCGGTCGGTGACCGACCTGGCGGAGAGGCTGTCGGTGGACCTGGTCATAGTCGGCCCGGAGGGACCGCTTGTATCGGGAGTCGCCGACGCCCTAAGGGCCAAAGGCATAGACGTATTCGGCCCAGGCAGGGACGGAGCTATGCTCGAGGCCAGCAAAGCCCACTCTAAGAGCTTCATGAAAAGGCACGGTATACCTACCGCCTCCTTCACCATCTGCACCACCTTAGAGGAGGCCAAAGAGGCCCTGTACAGCAGAAAACCTCCCTACATAGTCAAGGCCGACGGCCTGGCGGCTGGGAAAGGGGTCTTCATCTCCGACCAGCTATCGGAGGCCTTAGAGTCCTGCGGCGAGCTACTGGGGGGCTCCCTAGGCGAGGCGGGAAAGACTTTAGTGGTGGAGGACGGCCTCGTTGGCCGAGAGGTGTCTGTAATGATAGTCACCGACGGCAACAGCTATCGGCTGCTTTCCACCAGCCAGGACCACAAAAGGGCCCTCGACGGAGACCGAGGCCCAAACACCGGAGGGATGGGAGCCTACGCCCCTGTTCCCTGGGTCGATCGATCGATGCTCCAGGAAATCGAGGAAAAGGTGGTAAAGCCCACCTTGCTCGGACTGGATAGGGACGACACCTCCTACCGGGGTATCATCTACGCCGGACTGATGATATCCCCTCAGGGTAAAATAGACGTCCTGGAATACAACGTCAGGCTAGGAGACCCGGAGACCCAGGCCCTTCTTCCCCTCTTCGACGGCGACTGGCTGGAGGTCTGCCACAGCTGTGCCCAGGGCAAACTGTCGGAGGTTAGCTGGGCCCTTAAAGACCTTTGCTCCGTCAACGTGGTAATAGCGTCGGAGGGCTACCCAGGGGACTACGAAAAGGGCCATCCCATAGAGGGACTGGATCACAAAGAGGAAGGGATAACGGTGTTTCAGGCCGGAACCGCCCTCAAAGACGGAAAAACCGTCACAGCAGGAGGAAGGGTCCTATCGGTGGTTGGGACGGGACCGACCTTTGAGGAAGCCAGGGAAAAGGCCTACACAGGGGCTAAGGCGATAGAGTTTAAGGGAGCTTTTTATAGAAAAGACATAGCGTCCAACAGGGACAAACCTAAGGAGGAAGGCGTATGACCAAGGCAAAAGTAGGCATAGTTCTGGGATCGGCGAACGACGTATCGGTGGCTAAAAAAGCGGGAGAGATGCTGGACAAGCTCCAGATCCCCTACGAAGTGACCGTGGCATCCGCCCACAGGACCCCCGGCGACGCGGTAGCCTACGCATCCAACGGCGAGAAAAGGGGCCTGGTCGCAATAATAGCGGTGGCAGGTCTATCCGCCGCCCTTCCAGGGGTGCTGGCCGCCCACACCGCCCTGCCGGTCATAGGGGTTCCGGTATCCGCCGGTACCGTAGGAGGGCTGGACGCCCTCTACTCGGTGGCCCAGATGCCTCCCGGCGTCCCTGTGGCGTCGGTGGGAATAGACGGAGGGGCAAACGCCGCCCTTCTGGCAGCCAGGATAGTGGCCCTGCTGGACGAAAAGGTGAGACAGAAACTGGAGGACCTCCGAGTGGAACAGGGAGAAAAGGTCCGCAACTCCAGATCGACCCTGGGACTTCCGGAGGTGCCGGAGGAAGCGTTTAAGTAGGGAGAAGAACAAAAGAGTCCCACTCTTCAAGATGGAGAGTGGGACTCTTTATATGAACGAGGAGATCCTGCTCTTGCCAGGGACTTTGCGATCCCCTCGACAATAACGAAGCTGAGCCATCCGCAACTTCAAAACGAAGAAGAACTCTATCAATATATTCGAGACCATGTCTATGGCTCTCGATGGTCAGACTCTCTTCCTGACTGGGGCGACTGAATAGTTACGCTATGGGTTATTACCGCCAATCCTTGCCTGACGCGAACGAGTGAGCTAAGAAAGCGACCAGTAATATCATGCCTAATGCTAGTTTGCCTATGGTGTAAAGTATCACAAAAATATACCTTAGCAAAGTCTCAATATTAAATCCACGAGACTCTAATTTATTGGACACACCGTTTAACTCTAATGTTTTGCGTTTCATATCAAAACCTCCTCTGAAATTCAAGCATATGCCCCATAACCACAAGCAAGCTCTCCACAGGAGGGGCACATCGGTCGGATAGGCAGGACAGAGTGGAACTCGTCGACCGTCATGCCTAGCTTATGCTGTCTTTGACTGCAAACTTGGCCTTGAAGTCCTCGTAGCTGCTGACCCAGTTGAACTTCACCAGGTCGGAGACCGCCTTGAAGTGGAGCTCGCCACAGCGAATTTTGTTTTTCTCCACCTCGGTGAGGTTGCTTTCCTGCTTGCCGCCTTTTGTCTCCACGATGAAATAGATCCCTAAAGAACCCTCCCTCAGGCCATCCTTTCTACAGACCACCGCCCAGTCGGGAGAGTAGTTTCCGTAGGGGGTGTCTATTATGAAGCCACCTTTTTTGAGCTTGGTGAAAAGGACGACGTTTTCGTTTGCCTCCAGGCTGTCGGCGAAAAGCCTTTCTCCCTTGCTGTCCATTTTATAATACTCGTTTAAGGCACTCTTCCGGTTGGGATTGGACCTGAAAACTCGCCACTCTTCGTTAAAGTCCTCCTCGTTGATGGAATCGAGGGCGAATATACGGCCTTCCTCCAGGTCGTAGCCCTCTATTACCTCGTAGGAATAGACGTTAGCGGCCTTCATATCCCGCAACTTCTCGAATATCCTCTGGGTCACCTGATCCAAAACATCCTGAAAGTTGAGGGCCTCCCTTTTCTCTATCCCCTTCAATATCCTGAAGATAGCCAACCTTGGGAGCATCGTGTGGTACATTACGTAGTTTGCCACCTCAAAGTCGCTCTTGGGCTCAACCTTCATGCCGACGTCAATATCGCAGGTCTTGTCGCCGGATCTTTTCATCTCAAAAACCTTAGCGTCGTTGAACCCAGCCTCGCCGGTGGAGATGTTTACGGTTTTGCTGACGCTGAAATGGGCCAGATAGCCGTTGATATCGGCTATACAGGAGGAGACAAACTCGTCTTTATCTATATCGCATTTGTAGATGGCTCTCTTGGTCAGGTTGCGGCACAGGCCGTGGTAGATCTCGGAGAACTCTTTCTCCGAGATAAAGGACCTCACGGTGTTGGTATAAGGTTCGTTATCGCCGTTCGTTATCTCTATTCTTCTGGTCCCCTTCTGGATCATCAGCTCGCAGAATCCCTCTTTGAGGGCCTGGGAATGTTCCTGAAGGGTCTGGTCCGTGAACTCTATCTCATTGAAAAGCTTGGTGGTTTGCTGGACGTTTTTCTTGAGGAGGTTCTTTCCGTCTATTATGCCCCCTTGGGTAAGCTCCTTTTTGAAAGCATCCACCAGCTCGGGGGTTATAGCCTCTATAGGTATGCCAGCTTTTTCGAGGGATAGGGTCAGGACCTCCGCTGTGACCTCGTTTTTGTCGAAGTTCATGCTGCTGTTGAAGTCTTCCTGCAACATTCTGGAGAAATTTTCGTAGCTATCGTTGGCTATGACGGTAAGCTCGTTTATATCCTCATCCAGACAGCGGTTTCCGGTTATATCCACAGGCAACCTCAGGCCACGGCCTATCTCCTGTTTTTTAGCTATCTCAGAACTTCCGTTTTTGAGGGTGCAGAGGGTGAAGACGTTAGGGTTATCCCAGCCCTCCCTCAGTGCGGAGTGGGAGAAGATGAAGGCCAGAGGCTCGTCAAAGGAGATAAGCTCGTCCTTTTTCTCCAGAATAAGGCTTATCCCTCTGTCGATATCCTCCTGAGACTTTGCCTTTATGCTCATCTCCGTATCGTCTTTAGAGGAATCCCAGCCCTCGACGTCGACGACATTTTGTTTTTTGTCCACCGCAAAGTACCCTTCCCTGACCTTTTCGACGTCGTCGTAGTCGGGAAAATAGTCCTTAAACCTCTCGATTTTCTCCCTATGTTTATCGATGTAATCGCCGTACTCCTCGTCGAAGATGCGAAGGTACTCCCCTCTGCCGTCGGGGCGGTCGTTGTCCCTCACCTTCTTCACCGAGTCGATGAAGAACAAGGTCAATCCCTTGATCTTTCTGTCCCCCTCGAGTATGGAGAATTGTTTTTCAAAGTGGTTTTTTATGGCGAGCCTTATCTGGATACGGACGGCGTCGCTATCCTCCAGGCCGTTGTTGCTCTTTCCCTTCTCCAGCTCGAGATACCCCTCGGAGGTGGATATCTTTAAGGGCTTATTCTTATTGGGCTCCTCCGCCACCCTCATCTCCCTGTACTGGGCCAGACCACCGGACAGCTCCTCCAAAGAGGCGTTGGACCCTACGTTGAAGGTCTTAAAACGGATCTTGCCGCCCTGATCCTGGGATAATATCTCTATCTTGGCCTTGAGGTCTTTGGTGAAGGATAGATAACGAACGTAAGGGAAGTCTTTTGGCGTAACTCCGTTCACCGTTTTGACCTGTATTTTCTTCACCAGATTTTTTTTGTAGGCGTCGTAGGAGTTCAGCTTATATATCTGGTTGTAGAGCTTTTTATGGGTGGCGGAATAGCGAAGGACGAACAGGGGATTTATGTCCTCTATGGCTTCCAGGGATTTGGATTTCTTTCCCTTGGCCCCCTCTATCCTCTGAGGCTCGTCGACTATGACCACCGGCCTGATGTATTTGATTTCCTCCCAAAGGATGCGACCACGTTCGTCCTCGGACCTTATTTTATTGGTGTCCTTGTTGAACGCCTGGATGTTTATGACGCAGATGCTCAGGTCGTCACTCTCAACTAGGTTATAGCTCATCTTCTGGGGGTTTCCGTCGTAGACGAAGCTGTATTTCAGGAGGTCTATGCCGAACAGCCTCTTAAAATGATCCTGTAGCTGTTCTACGGATTTTTCGACCCCTTTACGGATGGCGATGGAGGGGACCACTATCATAAACTTCTTGAGACCGTATTCCCTGTATAGCTCCAGGATCGTCCTTAAGTAGACGTAGGTCTTTCCCGTCCCTGTCTCCATCTCGACGGTGAAATCCAGTCCATCCAGAGATTCGCTGGCGAAAAGCCTGTTACGGAGCTGGACCTGTCTGAGGTTCTTCAAAAGCCTGGTATTGCCGACGATCTCCGGATTTCTGACAGGGCCTGTCTCATCTATCCGTTTTATGCCTGAGGGGGACGGAGGATAGATACTGTCGCCAACCTGTCTTGAGATGCCTTTGAAGAGCTTCACCGTGGAATCGATGGCCTGAATCTGATAGTCCAGTTTATCGTCGAACTGAAAGGTTATTCTTTTGGACACCGAGACCCCTCCTAGATAAACTCGACGGTGTAGGTCTTTTTGACGTCGCCGGAGTTTTTGGCGATAAGGCCCTCCAGCCGTCGGAAGGTCTCGTCTTTGAGGCTTATGTCGTCTTTAAAGGCCGAATCTCGAAAGACAAACTTTATAGGAAGAGGGTCGATAACCGCCAGCTTATCCACCATGCCCTCGGTTACCTCGGTCTCCAGACAGATCAGATAAGAAGAGCCGTAGAGATAGGTTCGATTTCCTATGTGGCTCAGTACCTCCATAGACTCGGAGAGGGGAACGTCCTTCTGACGGAGCATGATCTCATAGACGACGTCCACGTCTTTGGCAGAGGAGGTGAAGTCCATCACGTCGGGGTTGTCCTTTATGGAGTCCAGGTCGAGCTGACCGTGGTCGCTTTCTACTAGGTTCCACTTTATGTTTGTGTCCGAGGTCCTGAAGACCTTAAAGCCTATATCGGGGACCTTTTTAGGATCCTCCCCCAGCTTAAGCTGGCCGTTCTCCCCCTCGATCTCCTCCTTTATCCTCTCCCCTGCCCTTCTGATCCGCTCTTTGCCTATCTCGCAGATGTTCTTATATCCTGCCTTATAAGCCTCGGATTCCTCGTCGCAAGTCTCGGGTAGCTGGACCATGATAAACCTGCGGTTACCACCGTCCTCGGCGTTCAACTGCATGACGGCGTGGGCGGTGGTGGCGGAGCCGGAGAAGAAGTCGAGGATGATGTCACAACTAGTCGACCCACATTTTATTATCTTTGATAAATATGGAATTGGCTTTACAGTATCAAAAACTTGCTGTCCCAAAAGGCTCTTTATTTCATCAGCAGCATTAGCTGCATTTGATGCATCAAGCCATATTGTTTCAGGGATATCTCCCTTATATTCAGAAAGAAAAAGCTTTCTATATACCTTATCTCCATTAAAGACTAATTTGCCATCTTCATCCAATATCTTCATGGTATCTTTGCCTACAAGCCAACTTCGCTCTTTAAAAGTCAGGCCTTGCTTAGATTTAAATTCATAGACTGAGCCCCCTTGTATTCCACGAGCCCAAACACCTAAAAGTCGATAATCTCCTCTGGGATCAGAGTCTGGATTTCTATAAGCCTTTCTAGTTTCCGTAGGCATATTCAAACGCCCAATCCTAAGCGAGATAGATGACTTAGCATAAACAAGGAGATATTCATGGTTCCTGCTAAAAAACCTCGCCGAGTTGTCCTTACCACGTTTTCTAGCCCAAATTATAGTCGATATAAAATTATTAGCATCAAAAATTTCATCACAAACTCTTCTGGCATTATGTGCTTCATTATCGTCAATACTGATAAAGATAACCCCATCATCGGTAAGCAGATCCCTAGCGACCTTAAGCCTTGGATACATCATGTTGAGCCAGTTGGCGTGGTAGCGGTTGGTGGATTTGAGGTTCTTCTGGAGCCTTTCGCCCTCCTCGGAGACCAGGCCCTCGGCTATGTCGCTCTCTTTGGCGTTCATCTTGAAGTTATCGTTGTAAACGAAGTCGTTTCCCGTGTTGTAGGGAGGGTCTATGTATATCATCTTGACGGAGCCGTAGTAGTTCTGTCTTAGGAGCTTCAGGACCTCCAGGTTATCCCCCTCTATGTAGAGGTTCTGGGTGGTGTCGGGGTTTTTGCTGTCCTCCTCGATGTAGTTCAAGGTCCTGCCGAGTACCTTTTCATGGGCTTTCCTCTTGGCGTTCTGCTTGCCCGACCAGGTGAGTTCGTACTTTTCGCCGTCCACCTCCTCGAACTGTCCAAGCTCCTCCTTCAACGCCTTAAAGTCGACCTGGCCGTCTTTGATCACCGAGGGAAACAGCTCCGACAGGGCTTTGAGGTTGTCGTTGGTGAAGTCGTTTATGTCCTGAGGCACTTTTTTGTATTCCATCTCTGTCATTACCACCTTTAGAGGTTTATCAGTTCATCCAGGCCGGTTATGGCCTCTTTTATCCGCCTGTTGAGCTCCATCTTTTCCTGTGCTGTGACCGCTTTTTTCAGTTTTTCCCTGCTCTCCACCGAGGCCTTCAGCAGTAGGTGAAGCTCTTTCACCCTGTCCTGGCTGTACCACAGGGGAGAGGACAGAAAGTCCATCGCCTTCGAGTGGGCCTTTTGATAGGTCAGGATGTAGGCCTTCAGGTACATCTCCAGGTAAAAGGAGACCTTATCGGAGAGGTTATCCATATTGCCGTAGGAGAGGGTGTCGATAAAAAGCTCTCTGTTCCTATCCGGCAGGACGGTCTGGAACGGATCGGTCATAAAGCTGTCGGTGACCACTATCTCGGTCAGGTCGTTTCTGTTCAGCCTCTTGAGGGCGAAGGAGTAGACCTCCCGTCCTCCGTCGTGGAGCCGAAGGACCGAGGGGGGCTTTATGATCTCCTGATAGGTTTTCGCCAGGAAGGAGGCTTTTTTGAGGTCCAGTATCTCCATATCGTAAAACTGGATTATCCGATAATTGTAGGTGTCGTTCAAAACCGACGGTATCCTCTCCCCTTCCATCTGATACAGGAGGGTGGCTTTTTTTAGGCAATCCCTTATCCTCTTTTTGGTGGCAGAGTTGAGGTTTGCGGGTATGAAGTCCTTTAGGGCGATCCTTTTCGACTTTCTGTATTCCTCCGGTATGGCGAACATCACTCTACCACCAGAAAGGACACCAGCTCGAAGTCGTCGGCGGTTTCGTCGGCGAAAGAGTTGTTGAAGCCGGTGAAGTCGAATATAGAGGTGGTGGCCTTTTCCTCTTCCGCCCCTTTGATGGAGGATACCGCCTTGTTCAGGAGGTCGGAGTAGAGGGCCATGTCGGAGGTTCCTTTCGTCCTGGCGAAGAAGGAATCGAAAAGCTCCCCGACAGGCTCCTTTCTGCCGTAGCATAGCTTTCTGAAGAGCTTTACTGTCTCTCTGGCCCTGCTGTTTCCGTAGAGGACTTTTCCGTCGTTGTCTATGTATATGAGGTAGTAGGGATAGAGAGAGCTGTCCGAGTTGGGCTTTACATCCTGATTGCGGTGGTTGAAGCAGAACAGGACCCCCTTTTCCTCCCCTCCTGTGACGGAGAAGATTCCTCTTGGAACTTTTTTGGTCTCCGGCACTTTGCTGACGTACTGGGAAAGCTCGTAGAGATAGTCGTTCATGTTCAGGTCGGTCAGGGAGATGTTCTCCTTGGCGTCCTCTATGTCTATAACCTCGTTTTTGAGCCTTTCGAGCTGCCTTTTTCTGAAGTTGAAGTCGTTCATGTCGGGGCTCAGGAAGTCCTCGTCTCCGGTGGAGGCTATATTGAGGGTGGTCATTTTGCCCTTCACACGTTGCTCCAGGCCCAGATAGTCGTTGAGCTCCATGTTGGGGAAAAAGTTTATCATCTGGATCCTCTCGTTTACGCTGCCGATACGGTCTATCCGGCCAAACCTCTGGATCAGTGACACCGGGTTCCACTGGATATCGAAGTTTATGACAGTATCGCAGTCCTGAAGGTTCTGGCCCTCGGAGATACAGTCGGTCCCTATGAGCAGGTCAATCTGATATTCCTGAGGAATCTCTTTTTTCATCTTTGACTGAGGCGAAAAGGCACAGAGGATGGAGTTAAACTCCCTGTGTATCCTTTTGTTGTTGGTCTTGACGTCCTTTCCTGTGACACAGGCGGTATGTATGCCCATATCTAGAAGCTCCTGGGCCAGGTTGGAGTAGATGTAGTTCGCCGTGTCGGAGAAGGCGGTAAAGACCATTATCTTGCGGTTTCCCCGGTTGTAGGGGGTGAATTTTATCTTGTCCACCACGATATCCCGGAGGACCTTCATTTTGTTGTCTCTGTCGTGGTGGAGAACAAGCTCGGCGTCCCTGTAGACGCTGTCTATGATCATTCTGTCGCTGTGCAGATCATGGAGGAAGTCGGCGACGTTTAGGTGTTGAACCTTTATCTCGTATTTGCCCTCCAGGTAAGGGTCTTCCGAGTATTCTTCGTCTAAGACCTCCATGGCCTCCTCGACCTGACCTCCTCCCTCGAGGACTTCGATGGTTACGTCGATCTTCTCGATCAGCCGTCGCAAGGTCTCTTTGAAAGAGAACACCGAGCTTTCCAGTCGTTTGAACAGGTTGAAGCGATGCAGGACGACCATGCCTTTGGACTGTCTCTGAAAGTCCATGTTGCCGCCTCGTTTGCCTTTCAGGCTGTATTTATCCATATAGAAAAACTGATACTGGCTTTTGATGTATCTGGTTGGGGTGTAGACCGATAGGTTCAGGACCTCCAGAAGCTCGTTGGCGTCCTCGAACCTCAGCAGCTCCCCCTGGGTGTCTATCTCGGGATAGTAGGTTTCGGGCCTGTTTTTCTCGGGAAACTTGCCTACGCTGTCGTCGCCGTAATAGCCGGTGATGTGTTTTCTGCTTCTCGATATGGTCATCATCTCGAGCAGTCTGTAGAACTCCGACGGCAGGCTGTCCAACAGGTCGTTTTTATCGTGACAGGGCATTTCCTCCCACTTGTTTATGACCGTCGAGGACTTTCTGAGAAGGTTGTCTATGCTGGCTATGCCGTGTTCATCAAAGGCGGAGTCTTTATCCCCGGTGATGATGCTGATCTGGTTTTTAAGGTCCACAAGGCTGTTGTTGACCGGAGTGGCGGAGAGCATGAGAACTTTGGTGTTGTTGTTTCCCTTTTTTATGACTTCCTGTAGGAGCCTGGCGTAGCGGGTCATTATGAGGCGATCTTCCTCGTCGTATCGGTCTTTACGATTTCTGAAGTTGTGGGATTCGTCTATCACCACCAGGTCGTATATCCCCCAGTTGAACCGCTCCAGGTCCTGGCCCGATCTGGACATTCCCTTATATCTGGACAGGTCGGTGTGAAACATGATCTTATAGTTGAAGGTCTCGGTCAAAAAGCTGTCTTTGTAGGTTCCCTTGAAGGAGTTCCAGTTGTCGTAGAGTTTCGCCGGGGTCAGGACGAGGACGTTGTCCATCTTGATCTCAAAATACTTTATGACCGCCAGGGCCTCGAAGGTCTTGCCCAGTCCTACCGAATCGGCGATTATACATCCTCCGTATTTGGTCAGTTTCTGGATCGCCGACACAACGCAGTCTTTCTGAAAATCGTAAAGGGCGTTCCAGATCTCCGTCTTTTTGAACCTGTCGCTATCTCGCTCAAACCTCTCCAGACCGCTGTCTATCTGGTGTCCAAACAGCTCGTTCAAGGTAAAATAATAGATAAATTCCGGTGAATGTTTTTCGTAGACGAACTCCAGGCTTTCGAGCAGCTTTTCCCTGTAGTCCGACGATACTTTTTCGTCGTACCATATGCGACGGTATAGCTCTAAAGCGGCCAGTATCTGCTCTTTGTCCATGGTGCCGTTGAGCATGGTATCGAAGTTGATGTTTTTGATCCCTCTTCCTTTGTCGCCCAATATCTCCAAAGAAGAGGAACCTTGTATCATAAAGTCGTCGTCGATGATAAGGATATTGCCGCTGATCTTTATTCCCGGATTGACTTTTTTTACGTTGACGTTGTTTTTGATAAAATCGTGCATCGACTTAGCTCTGGAAAAATGGCGGAGTTTATTTTTTTCCGCTATGTCGTAGGAACTGTACAGGATATCGTTTGGGGTCATCTCGAACTGCTGAGGGATCTCCGACCGCTCGGGTATAAACTTGGTGTCCCGAATGACGAAGTTTATCTCCTTGACGTTGGCGAAGTTACGCTCGAGCAGGGCAAATACCGAAAGGGTCAGCTTGTCGTTCACTATGTTTATGACGGCGTCTTTTTTGGTCCTCAGGACTTCGTTGATTTTCTCTATCATCTGCTCCGTCGAATTGATCACGTTTCCCATGAAACACGCTCCTTTAGGGAGTATGGTCGCTTACCGCACTTCAAAAACCTTACCCCAAAACCCCCTCCCGGTCTATAGGGGATTCTCCCTAATAGTGGCCCTGCTGGACCAAAAGGTGAGACAGAACCTGGGTCTTCCGGAGGTGCCGGAGGAAGCGTTTAGGTAGGGGGAAGAACAAAAGAGTCCCACTCTTCGAGATGGAGAGTGGGACTCTTTATCACGCAATTCCACCAGCTACTATATGCCTCACAGCGTCACGAAAAACGTTAAAACTGCTAGATTTACTTCTGGAGACATCCATATGCTGTGCAATTTCCCGAGCACATTCTGCCTTGCGTAATCCTGTGGAAAAATAGCCCGCTCTCTTCAAAACGCGCTCCAATGCCTCCCAAGTACCTCCCTTTATACCATCAGGGTCCCGGTAGGGATCTTTTTGAGGAATAGTCGGGGACACCCTTGGATACGCGAGTTTAACAGCGTCCCAGTCTGCAAAAAACCATGATTCAAGCTCCTCTATCACAATTCGATTTGTAATCTTAAATCGTTGCCCCTTAGATGCGGTTGTCTTGGTTACAAAACCGGAGTCAAGGGCAAACTTTTCCAGCTGTTTTTTTAGTTTTATGCAATCGTCATCATCCCTATCAACCAGAACAAGAATAGACCAGTCGTCTGGAATCCATGAGCTGTAGCCCTTTAACCGTATAGGTAACTGCTTTAGCAGATCATCTTTGCATTGGAAACGAATAATCTGGTAATCAATCTCTCCAAGCATTTTAGGTAATAGAAGCTCAAGGGCTATCTCCATCGAATATTCCTCAACAAAAACTATCAACTTACCTAACATCACTTATTACCTTTAACTTCCTGTCTTGGAGCACCGGAGTTCACCAGGGGATCTCCAAAACCGAAATGGCCCTCCATCCAGAGATATCCGAGAGAGGAGCCAGCCCGAACCATTTCGGGTATCCCCTTGATATCCGACGCCCTAACGGCCTTGGTAAACCCTGTTTTATCCCTGTAGAGCACCCAAACCTCCTCCGCTCCCATCGAATTAAGCAAAAAAGGAGAATGGGTGGTTATCAGAAGCTGGGAATTTTCCGACGCAGCTCGACATTCTTCCGCTAATTCCGGCAACAACCGTGGATGAAGAAAATTCTCCGGCTCCTCTATGCCGACAAAAAGAGGTGGTTCGGGGTCGTATAAGACCGTCAGGTAAGCCAGCATTTTCATGGTTCCATCGGAGGCAAACTTCGATAAAACGGGCTGTTCAAAAGGGCCATCCTTGATCTGAAGGAGAAGTCGTCCATCGGCCATCGGCTCGGCATCTACTCGCTCCAGGTGAGGTATTCGCTTACGAAGCACATCGAAGATTCTCTCCAGCCTCTGAGGATACTGCTCCTTCAGATATTGGACGACGTTCGGAAGATTGTCGCCGCTTTTATTTAGACGCCCCTGAGGCCCTGCTTCCGGTTGATTTCTGGTTTGATCGATGGACAGATAGGAAACGTACCAGTCGGTGATAAACTCCCGCAGGGCAGCGATCCGAGGATGGTCGGACAGCTGGCCTAAAGCGTTTACCGCTATCAGATCTGGAGACCGGAGGTTACTTTCCTTTCTCACATCATCGGAATCGGGCATCTCTCCACTGACAGCACGTCCTATACCGTTTTTAAACTCCAAGAACCTGAATGGCTGCCCCTTAGATCCCCTTCTCCATTGAAGCCACTCTTCAACCACCAAAGGCCCCTTAACTCCCTCATCGATAGCCAGATGGTAGGTTATGATCGGTGTTTTAGGTGCTTCACGATATTTTAGTTCAAACACGATCGGTCCATCGGCTCCCCGACTTTTCAGCTCTTTCCCTCTCCCACGGCGATCCCAGGCATGACGGAGACCAAACTGAAAACACTCGGAAAGAAAGTTAAACACGTCGAATATCGTAGATTTGCCGCTACCGTTAGGCCCAAGCAGAACGGTCATGGGAGTCAGGTTGTTCAGGGTTATATCCTTCAGAGCTCGGTAGTTACGGACCTTAAGCGACTCTATTCGAGGAACCTCTTTTTTTATCGTACTACTCAACACCGCCACCCCTTTACAAACCCTCACCAGGTCTAGCTTATGGTTTTATAGCTATTCAGTTGACCCCGGTAAGGATAAAAACTCACCATCCGCAGATCGTAAACTCAAGGAAGCACGCCTAAAATCGTCTTTGATCTGCTGATCTGTGCGATTTATCGATAAACTCAAAACAACAGGATCCTTTTTCATCATCTGCTTTCCTATTTGCTTTACGAATTCGCTATCAAAAAATTTTTTAGATGGCATACAATCAGCCTCCTTGTAAAAAACGGCCTACGTTGCTATACCTATCTCTACAATATTCTATCACGGTGCAATCCTCCGGGGCGAAATCCCTTGGATGAAATAAATCTAGCCCAGCTCTCCATCAAGAGGGCTGGGCTAGATTGTGTTTTTTTATACGCGGTGGTTATCTTCTATCGTCCTGGATGCCCAGGCTTTCCCTTATAGCATTCTGGAGAAGAGCGGAGAAATTGATTCCCTTAGCCTCAGCGGCACGGTTTAGCCAATAGGGCAGGGTTAAGGTCTTTTTTACCGCCTTGCTCTCCATAGCATCTCTGACCAGAGGCATTATAGCCGAGATCATGACCGTTCTTTCACCTGCTTCAAGATCGATATCGGATAGGCGGGATGGATTGGGGATAGGTTCTCCTTCCTCCTCCATCCCAAAGAGATGGAGCTCAAGGGCTTCGGTGGCCTTTTTTATTCCCTCTTCGTCGGAGGTCGCCTGACTGACGCATCCGGGAAGATCGGGGAAGTATATTCCGATACGACCGTCGGGGTTATAGTGGAACACCGCCGGGAAGTTGTATCTGTCATGCATCTATCTCACCTCCCTTGGTTCATGTATCATAATTTTGCTCAGCCGTCAGAGATCAACACACTATACTTACGGACCAAAGAACCTCGCAACATCCTGCAACCTTACCCCAAAACCCCCTCTCGGTCCATAGGGGATTCTCCCTATAAGGGATCACTCTGCCGGAAGGGGTTTTTTGTTCTATAATCTATATTTAGAGAGGGGGGCTTTGCTTGGAAAAGATGATGTTGGGGAAAACAGGGCTGGAGGTAACCAGGACCAGTTTTGGGGCTTTGCCGATTCAGAGGATTCCGCTTAAGGACGCTGCCTATCTGCTCAGGAAGGCATACGACTGTGGGATAAACTATTTCGACACAGCTCGGGCCTACAGCGACAGCGAGGAGAAGATCGGGGCGGGCCTTGGGGACGTTCGGGAGAGGATCGTCATATCAACCAAGAGCCACAGCTCGACACCTCAGGAGCTGAGGGAACACGTGGAGACCAGCCTTAGCAAGATGAAGACCAATTACGTTGATATCCTTCAGTTTCACAACCCTAAGAAGGTTTTCCTTCCTGGGGGCGACGACGGCATGTACGACGAGCTTTTAAGGCTTAAGGATGAGGGGAAGGTCCGCTTTATAGGCTACACCAACCACAGCCTCGCTAGGGCTAAGGAGGCGGCAAAATCGGGGTTTTACGATACAGTGCAGTTTCCCCTGAACCATCTGTCCTCTCAGGGGGATATGGATCTGGCACGGCTCTGCGAGGATCTTGGGGTTGGGTTTATAGCCATGAAGGGGATGTCCGGCGGCCTTATCACCGATGCCAGGCTGCCTTTCGCCTTTTTGAGGCAGTTTAAGGGTGTGGTCCCTATCTGGGGAATCCAGAAGGAGGAGGAGCTGAACCAGTTTGTAGAGCTGGAAAAAGCCCCCCCAAGGCTGGAGGAGCTTTCTTCGCTGATAGATAGGGACAGAAAAGAGCTGGCAGGGGATTTTTGCCGTTCCTGCGGCTATTGTCTGCCCTGCCCGGTTGGTATAGACATCCCCCAGGCGGCCAGGATGTCGCTGTTGCTGGGGAGGGCTCCATGGGAGCCTTTTACGACCCAGGAGTGGCGGGATAAGATGGAACAGGTCGACAAATGCCTCAGGTGCAACCATTGCAGTAATCGCTGTCCCTACGGGTTGGACACGCCGGAGCTGATCAGGAAAAACCTGATCTTTTACAGAAATTTCCTCAAAGAGAAGGGTCTTTAAGAATCAGGACAGACACAGGGGGAGGCTAGCTCTACCGAACCGACGGTGAGCAGCCTCTCCGTCACCTCCGGGGACGCTGGGCGTCCAAAGAGGTAGCCCTGTCCGATGGAACAGCCGAGGTCCAGAAGTATTTTCCTCTGACTGTCGGTCTCGACGCCTTCCGCCACAACGGTCAGTCCCCTCACCTGGGCCAGGGCCAGTATGCTTTTGACTATGGCCTGGTTGACCTCTCCGTTTCCCTCACCGTTTTCCGGCATGAACACCTTGTCTATTTTTAGGGCGTCCACGTCGAACCTCGCCAGATATCCCAATGAGGAGTAGCCCGTCCCGAAGTCGTCTATTGAGAGGGACACCCCTAGGGATTTGAGGTTTCGGAGGACCGTCTCGCTCTGCTTGGCGTCCTGGATCAGGGCGGTCTCGGTTATCTCCAGCTCCAGAAGGTCGGAGGGGAAGGCCGAGGCCTCCAGGATGTCCGATAGGTGGGCCTCGATCTGGTCTTTGAGCAGCTGTCTGGCCGATACGTTCACCGACAGAGGGACGGCACAGCCCTTTTTTATCCACTCACGGCCCTGACGGCATGCCTCGAACAACACCCATTTTCCCAGTTCGCTGATCATTCCTGTGTCCTCGGCGACTGGGATAAACTGGTCCGGCGGGATGAAAAGCCCCATGTCGTCCCAGCGGCAGAGGGCCTCCAGGCCGACGACCGACCCGGTCGCCATGTCCACCTTGGGTTGATAGACCAGGAAGAAGCCCCTAGAGAGGGGGATAGACTCGGCCATACGCCTTTCGAGGCTGATCCTTCTGTGGAAGTCGTGGCCCATTCGGTCGTCGAAGCAGACTACGTCCAGGCCTTTGACCTTCGCCTCGTTGACCGCTATGTCCGCACAGCCCATGAGCTCCTCCCATTCCCAGCCGTGATCGGGATAGAGGGCCAGGCCGACCGCAGCACTTAGGGAGATCCGTCCGCTGTCCTCGGTGTCGAAGGGTTCCTTGAGAGCTTCTAAGACCGTCTTTCCAATTTCCGGGCAGGTTCGAGGGGCAAAACCGGACATGTCCGCCAGTATCCCGAATTCGTCCCCTCCAAGACGGGCGACCTGATCGTCCTCGGAAAAGGCTTTTCTGAGCCGTTCTGCTACCGAGGCCAGAAGCCTGTCTCCCGCCATAAAGCCTATGGTGTCGTTGACGTTTTTAAACCGCTTTAGGTCGATGTGGGCTATGGCGAAGGGGTTGCCCTTTCGGACCCTGGACCGTCCCTCCTGTACGAAGGAAACCCTGTTAGGAAGACCGGTCAGCTCGTCCCTAAAGGCCAGCCAGTGGACCTTTTCCTCCACCTTTCTCTGTTCCGTTACGTCTCTGTAGAGGCCGTATAGCCCTACGGTCTCGCCGTCCACCACCACCGAACAGCCGAAGATACAGACCCTGACGTTTTGCCCGTCCCCTCTCACCCGATTGGCCTCAATGGCTACCTGCTCTCGGTCAAGAACCTTTCGGTTTATCTCTCTGCCAAGGTATGCCCTGTCCTTTCCCATTATTAGGTCGTCCAGACAGAGGCCGACTATTTCGTCCTTGCGGTAAAGGAAGATCCTCTCAAAGGCGGGGTTTACGTCCATGATTATGCCGTCTTTGTCCAGCATGACCAGGCCGTCAGGGTTGGTCTGGAAGAGTCGATCCAGGCATGCCTTTTGACGGATGGTTTCCTCCTGAACCTTTATATAGGCTTCCCTTTGGGATTTTAGCTCTTTCTCCATCTGGGCCCATAGGGACAGCAACAGGACGGCCACCACCACCGCTGGCACCGCCCAGTAGGGATCGCTGCCTACGGTGGTAGCCCATGCGTAGTCCGGCAAAAGGAGGCATAAGGTCAGGGAAACGATAGTGGCGGCGAGGAACATCGGTTATTCCAGCCAGCGAGGTACGTTTTGCCGGTAGAGCTCGGCGATTTTGGCCGTTATAGGGCCCGGTTTTCCGTCCCCTACGGTCTGAGTGCCTATCTTAACTACCGGCATAATCTCCTTCACCGATCCCGAGATGAATGCCTCCTGGGAGGAGGATACCTCGTCCAAAGACGGGGCCCTCATCTCAAGAGGAATATCGTTTTCCTCGAGGATCTGGATTATGAGAGATCTGGTAGTTCCAGCCAGGACCATGTCGTCCGGGGCGGTTATGACCTTGCCGTCTTTGACCATGAAAAATGTGCTGTGCCCAGCCTCGGAGATTACCCCTCCAGGGCAGTACAGCACCTCCAATGCTCCTGGATCCACCGAGTTTTTGGCCAGGGCTGCGCTGTAGTCTATGCTTTTAGCCGACGGAAGAAGTCTAGCCCTGTCAAGTGGAAAGAGCCTAACCCCTTTTTCGTAGTTTTCCCTGTCCGGCAAAACAAGGTCCTCGAAGGAGACGAAGTATCTGGGGTCCGGAAATCGACAGCCGTCGACGAATCGATCCCCTCCGGTTATGTAGAACTTGACCAATACCTCTCCGTCGCCTTCCATTTTGTCTATTCCCTGTCTGACTAGGGATTTCATGGCCTCGAGGCCCAGTTTTTCGTCTATTCCCAAGGAGGACGCGGAACGGGACAGTCGCTCGAGGTGATATGTCATCATCATGGGCCTCCGTCCGTAGGTCCTCACGAGGTCGAAAACCCCTATTCCCCTCTGGATTATGTGGTCGGATACCGGGATTACCGCCTTTTCAAAGGGCAAAAATTCGCCGTCCAGGTAGCATAATTTCAAAGTGAATCCCTCCTGAGGTTTATTCGGTCCAATACGGGCCTATTGTACCTCAAAAAGCCTTAGCTGGATAATCCACCTACAAATCTGTTTCGCAGAGTGGAAAGAGCCTCTGCCGCGCTGGATTTGCACACCACGCAGCAGATAGATTCGGGGGTGGCCACTATCATCTCCAGGTTTATTCCTCCCTCCGCCAGCAGGGAGAACACGTCCGAGGGGAGCCCTGGCCGGGAGGAAAATCCCTGTCCGTAGAGGGCGATCCTGGAGACCTCGGTGTCGAAGGTAACACCCTGGGCACCGATTTCGTCGGGCATCCTCCGGCAGACCTCTATGGCGGAGTCCAGTTTTTCCGTCCTTATGAGGAAGGCTATGTCGTTTACGTCTCCCCTCATGACGCTCTGTATGACCATCTCCACCGGCACCATGGCATCGCCCAAGGCCTTAAACAGGTGGGCCGCTATTCCGGGTCTGTCGGGAACCCCGAGGACCGCCACTTTTGCCACATCGTCGTCACATATCACCGAATCTACGATAAAGGTCTCTCCGTCCATTTTTATTCCTCCTGATCTATCCATCTATTTTCACCGTGGCGCCCTTTTGATCCACGTCCAGCACGAAGAACCGGGAGTGAACCCCAAGCCTGGCGAATATGGAACACATGGCCCTTGCTATCTCGCCGGGGTTTGTCCTGGTGAAGGCCACCATTGTGGGCCCCGATCCGCTTATGGCAACTCCGTCGCAGCCTGGGAGGTCCCTTAGCTCATTGAGTATATCCTCCCCTCCGGGAAAGAGCTTGGACCTGAAGGGCTGGTGTAGCCTGTCACCCATAGCCCAGGAGAGGTTATCCCACCGCCCTGTGGACCAGGAGGCGGCCAGGAGTGCCGACCTGCTTAGGTTGAACACAGCGTCCTCCATGGAGACCGACGACGGCAATGCGGCCCTGGCCTGGGACGTGGGAACCTTGATATTAGGGACCGCCACCACCGCGGTGACCATCTCCCCCTGGGAAGGAGGGAGTTTGACGTATCTCAGTTCCCCTCTGTCCCAACAGCTGACCGCCATTCCCCCGACGCAGCAGGGAACCACGTTGTCCGGGTGTCCCTCCAGGCTAACCATAAGGGGCAGTAGCTCCTCTTTGGAGAGGGGGTTGCCCCTCAGCTGGTTGGCTATCATTACCCCTCCGACTATGGCGGAGGAGGAGCTTCCCAGCCCTCGGCAGAAGGGTATGGCGTTCAGGCTGAGCAGGTTAAGCCCCGGGGCTTCTATCCCCCACTGGGCGCAGGCGGCCTCGTATCCCATTATGACACCGTTGGCGTTTACGTCTTGGGCCTCGGTGGAGCCCTCCCCGACGGTCTCAAGGTCGTATTTTCCCTTCGGGAGCAGCTCTCTGACCTTGAAGACGTTGTAGAACTTGAGGGCCAGCCCTATAGAGTCGTAGCCAGACCCCAGGTTGGCACTGGTCGCAGGTACCCTTACGGAGATCATCGCCTAAACAGCTCCTCCAGGCTCGACCATTCCCCTGGAACCGGCTCGATCGGGGGAATCGACGACAGCAGGACGTTAGGGTCCTTGAGGCCGTTTCCTGTTAGGACTGTGACCACCTTTATGGACTGGGGGAGTTTCCCGGCGTTTTTGAGCTTTAACAGCCCCGCAAGCCCGGCACAGGAGGCGGGCTCGGCGAAGACCCCTTCTTTCGACGCAAGAAGGGACTGGGCCGCCAGTATCTCCCTGTCCTCGACGGCCATGAAGGACCCTCCGCTGTCTTTTACGGCGCTTTTGGCCTTTTCTCCGTTCACCGGTCTGCCTATCCTTATGGCTGTGGCGATCGTCTCGGGGTTTGGAAACTCCCTTTCAAGGGCAAGGGGGGCGGCGCCGGAGGCCTGTACCCCTATCATCTTGGGAAGGCCGGAGCATCTTCCAAGTCCAGCGTAGTAGTCAAATCCCTCCCTGTAGGCGGAGATGTTGCCGGCGTTACCGACGGGGAGGATTAGCCAGTCGGGCCTGTCGCCGAGCTCTTCGCAGATCTCCCAGGAGGCGCTTCTTTGCCCCAGCAGTCTGTAGGGGTTTACCGAGTTTACTATAGCCATGCCAAGCCGCTCCGAGCCCTGTCTCGCCATGTCCAGTGCGACGTCGAAGTTGTCCGATATGGCGATTATTTTGGCTCCGTAGGCCACCGCCTGGGCCAGCTTACCCATGGCGACGTTGCCCGCCGGAAGAAGGACGAAGCAGGGAATCCCAGCTCTTGCGGCGTAGGCTGCGGCGGAGGCGGAGGTGTTCCCTGTGGAGGCACATATTATGGACCTTGCCCCTTCCTCTATGGCCTTGGCCACCGCCATGACCATTCCCCTGTCTTTGAATGATCCGGTGGGGTTGAGACCGTCGAACTTGGCGTAGAGCTCTATGCCAAGCTCTTCGCCGAGGTTTTCCAGGGGGATGAGAGGGGTGTCCCCTTCGCACAGTGAGAGTGCGGGAGTATTAGGGCTTACCGGAAGATGGTCTTTATATTTGCTGAGTATGCCTTTTCTCATGGTCTATTCCTCCAATGGTGATATAATAAAGGCCAGGTCACGATCGTAACCAGGCATGTACCTGGAGACGACCATGACCTGGCCGCGGTTCCACTCCAATTCCGGCCCCTAGCCGGCTCTCTTCGGTGCTGTAAGGGGCACACCCCGACGACTTATCCCTAAGGGCTTCGCCGTCAGCTCCGAGGTGGTTTCGTACACTGGCCTATCCGAGACGCCTTTCAGCCTATGGGCATCCCTCTCTGTGGGGGCTTCCTGCACTACTTGTCCTCATCATCGCAACTGTCCTCTTTTGGAGGGGAATTTTACAGATAATCTCCCCATCTGTCAATAACGACAAATCCCACTATTTATGTACCCAAAAAAAACCAGGAACTAGGGAGTTCACCCTATGGAATAACACCATAGGCGATGTTATTATGTCCTCGTTCGCGAGATGCGAACGTTCTGTGGAACCCTCCAAAATCCACCACCCCAGGCGATGGGATCCCCCCCATCGCCACCCTTTTTTTATTCCACCTTTATGGCTCCCTCTATCCCGCCGCTTCTCATTATCTCAAGAGTGTCATAGTGGGTCATGTCCATGTGTATCGGCGTGACCGATACGTAGCCGTGGGCTACAGCCCATACGTCGCTTCCCTCCACTAGGTCGTCCTCAGGCCGACCGGCCACCCAATAGTAGTTTCTTCCGTGAGGATCCTGTAGCTTGGTCACCTTATCGGCGTATATTCTGGTCCCTTTATGGGTCACCTTGATTCCCTTTATCAGAGCTAGAGGGAGATTGGGGACGTTTACGTTTAAGACGATCTCTCGAGGTGCTGGGCTTTGAGATAGCCAATCCGTAAGTTGCACCATGATCTCCGCGGCGCTTTCGTAGTGCTTTTCCGAGTCCTCCCTGGAGCAGTTAAGGGACACCGCCAGAGAGGGGTATCCTAGGATAGAGCCCTCCATGGCGGCGGAAACGGTGCCCGAGTAGGTCAGGTCGTCTCCTAGGTTAGGTCCGTTGTTTATGCCTGAGACCACCAGGTCCGCCTGAGGGCAGAGTTGGTCTATGCCAAGCACGACGCAGTCCGAGGGAGTTCCGTCGCAGGTGTGTACCTCTATCTCCGGGCCGTAAAGGTCGCTCTCTATGGACCAGAGCCTGAGCGGTCGATTGAGGGTTATGGCGTGTCCCACCGAGCTTCTCTCTCTGTCCGGTGCAACAACCGTAGGAGAGTGACCGGCGTTCTTGAAGGCCTTAGCCAGTGCGGCTATGCCTGGGGCGTGTACTCCGTCGTCGTTTGTGACAAATACTATCATATAGTCCTCCTCATGCCAGTATAATCCTCAAAAACATATACATTATCGGTCTCATTATGGCGCCGAGTGTCCCGGTTGCCACAAGAAGAAGCAGTACGAAAAAACCGTACCTCTCCAGGAAAAACCATCCGTTCATCCAGGCTCTAGGTATAAAGGGATATATGAGCTTCGACCCGTCCAACGGAGGGATCGGTATGAGGTTGAAAACCGCTATTCCCACGTTTACGTAGACCATGAGTATCATTACCCTGCCTAAGGCCGGTATGGCCATAAAGGGGCCGGGGATGTATTTGATGGTAAGGGCCACCACAAAAGCTGTGAGTATGTTGCCTGTTATCCCAGCGATGGAGACGAGGAGCATGTCCCTCCTGGGATCTTTGAAGTATCTGGGATCCACCGGTACGGGCTTAGCCCAACCGAAGTGGAAGAGGAGCAACATCAGGGCTCCGACCACGTCGAAGTGGGCCAAGGGGTTCAGCGTAAGCCTGCCAGCGTCTCTGGCTGTGGGGTCCCCTAGCTGGTAGGCCACCCAGCCGTGACAGAACTCGTGGAAGGATATGGCCCAAAGCACCGCCGGAAGGGTCAACAGAATGTCCGATATCTGGGTTGAAAAACCGCTCATCTTTTACCTGCACTCTCCTTGTAGTCAGGGTATTTAGCCCTGATCCAGTCTATTTCGTCGTCTCTGGTGTCAACCTCTCCGTCCAGCCTGGCGGCCAGAAGGGCTCTGAGCATATCACCTATAGCCGGACTTTCTCTATATCCCATGTCTATCAGGTGAGACCCGGTCAACATAGGCCGAACCTTGACCAGTCTCGTCAGGTAGAGGACCAGCCGTCTTCTGAATCGCCATAGGGAGGTGGACACCGCCCAGGCGAATACCGCTACAGGGCTATATTCCTCCAAAGAGCTCACTATTGTGGAAAAAGGGGGAGACTGCTTTCCACCTAGCTTTGCCTCCATCGTGCCCATGTCCTCTACGCAGAGGGAGAGAAGTTCCCTTTCCTTTGCGGTCAGGCAGAGCCTGTCTGCGACCCGGTGGTATAGGTCCGAGGGGCTATCCAGAAACAACATGGACAGAGTGGCTATCCATAGGTCCCCTCCCATAGGGAGGAGGTCTCGACCCAGCCTTCTGGTCGATAGGGATAGCCGCCTGAGGGCCCAGGCCACCCGAGAGCCTATTTTTATGCCCGGAAAAACCGCCTCTAGAAGCCCTAGTTCGTCCATTCTTCTGACGATAGGCCAGGGCCTGGGCTCTATAAGGCAGATCTCCAACTCGGAACGAAGGCGGAAGCCCGATAGGTTGCCGAGCAATCCCCCTCTTATGCAGCTGTTCATCGTCCTGAGGGCGTTGTCGTCCAGCTCAAATCCCAGACGCTGTTCCAGCCTAACCCCTCTGAACATCCTGGTAGGGTCCTCCACAAAGCTCAGATTGTGAAGGCTTCTTAGTTTTTGTGACAGCAGATCTCTTCTGCCACCGAAGTAGTCCACCAGGGTACCCCAGTTTTCGCCGTCTATGGACAGTGCCATAGCGTTCACGGTGAAATCACGCCGGTATAGGTCGTGTTTTAAGGAGTCGCTGGAGACGGTGGGCTGGGCTGTAGGGTATTCGTAGAACTCCCTCCGGGCCGTGGCCACATCCACCTTTCTTCCGTCGGGAAAGGACAGGGTTCCGGTCTGGAATCGACCGTGAAGGGATACCTGCACTCCATCCCTTTCCCAGGACCTCAAAAAGTCGATTCCCCTTCCCTCGACGACTATATCCAGGTCGTATATAGGTTTTCCAAGCATCAGATCCCTGACTACCCCTCCTACTACGTAGGCGTTCATCCCCATGTCCGAGGCCCGTCGCCCTAGACCTATGAGGAGGTCTCTATCCGATGGGGAAAGACCTTCGTTAAGCAGTCCAGCCATAGATTCGGTCCAGGGATATTCGGAGCCTATCTGTCTGTCCTCCACCGGAATGGAGACGGGGTAAAGAGCCCGGAGCAGGTCGGTTCTGGTGACTATGCCTCGGAGCTCCCCCTGGGCCACCACAGGCAGTCTCCCGATATTGTGGGCGACCATAGACCGGTGGACCTCTTCGATAGAGGCGCCGGAGGGGACGGTTATCACGCCCTCAGTCATGAACTCGTTGACCTGAGCCTCGCCGTAACCGTGGAGCTGGGCTTTATCCAGGTCTTTTCTCGTTATGAGGCCGAACAGCCTACCCTCTCTGGTGACAGGAAGGGCGGAGTGGCCGTATCTGAGCATTATCCTGTAGGCGTCGTTTACCGAGCTCGCTTCGTCTACGGCCATAACCGGCGTGGTCATTACGTCGTCCACCGTCAGGACCGGGGTTATCATGGTCTCCAGCCTGGATTCCAGTTCCTCCAGTATGGATCTAGGGGTTCTGCCCGAGACCGCCGCCGAGGCCGCCTGAGGGTGTCCCCCTCCTCCTAGAGGTTTCAGTAACTCAGAGACGTCCAGGAGGTCTTCCTTGCTTCTGGCCACGACGTAGGTCCTGTTCTCCATTTTGACCGCAGCGAGGACGACGTCGGCGGCGAAGAAGTCCCTTAGCCTGTGAGCGAACAGGGAAATTCCCTCGACGTACACGTCCACCGCTGCTCTTGTCAGCACTATTCTGGCGCCGGATATATACCTTTCCCAGGCGTTTTCTACAAGTCTGTCCATCATTCGTCTTTCAGGGGCGGATAGACCGACCTCTATGGCCGAGGGTATTAAGGTGACGTCCGCACCGCAGTCTTTCATCCGGCTCATCATGGCGTAGTCCCTGCTGGTGGTGCCGCCGAAGAGGAGCCCTCCGGTGTCCTCATAGATTCCCATGGCGAACAAGGTGGCCTCGTGGGGGTTTGGCGTTATGCCCCTTTTGAACATCTCCTCAAGAAGAAGGGTCACAGTGGCGCCAACAGGTTCGATCTTTGAGAAGGATGCCTGAATTTCGTCGGCACAGGGGGGGTGGTGGTCGTAGATATGGACGTCCACGTCAGGACGACCGGCCAATGGAGCCAGTACGCCTAGCCTGCGCACCGATCTGGCGTCCACCACGATAAGCTTGGTTACCTGGTCCATTCTGACCTTCCTGGGGGTCAGGACGGTCCATCGACCTCTGTGCCGTTTCAGGAAGTCCCTGACGTTTCTCTCAGCGGAGCCGGAAAAACAGGGAACGCCGTCGGGATATAGTTTCCCGGCGGCGATCATGCTTGCCAAAGAGTCGAAGTCACTGCCGACGTGACTGGTTATGAGTTTCAACGACAGGCCCCACAGAGGGCTTCCCTGAAGGGAAGGCTGGCCCTGAGGACGTCGGATACCGCGACCGGCACAGGAGGTTTTTTCATTATGGATGCGGCCTCCTCCGATATGGCCGGTACGAGGTTGGCGAGGGTGTAGAACTGGACCTCCCAGTTTTCCGTCAGAAACTGTTCGTACTTGGAGTAGGCGGTCTCAACGGAGGAGAGGTTCGCCTGATAGGCCAGTTTTTTACCCAGCACTCCCGATATGATCTGTCTGGCCTGTTTTCTGAAGGCACATTGAATTTTTACGGTACAGATGGAGGCCATTCTCTGCATCTTTTCTCCGTAGGGGGTCAGAAAATCCCTTAGTTCGTCAAGAGAGCCTTCGTTGTGAATGACCAAGTCGGCGGAGTTTTTCTTTTCCTCCGACGGGAGCATAAAATCCTCCCTTTTTTGAAGCATATCCATAGAGAGGCCTCTGTGGCCGTTTCTGGTGGATCTGATCTCCTGAGAGGCGGTTACGTAGGCGGTCATGTCACACCAGTAAGGAACCCCCGATTCAAACATAAGCGGTATTTCAACCACCACCCAGCCTCTTTCGGAGGCCAGACCTGCGGTCATATCCCGCCTCACCATAGGATGAATTAGGTCGCACAGCCAACGGTAGTCCGCTTCGTCGGAGAATACCTTATCGGCGATGCCGCTGAAGGATATCTCCCCGTTCTCCGCTATAACCGAATCTCCCCATCTGACCTTGGCGGCCTGAAGTAGCTCCGGTTCACACCACAGCTTTTTCACTATCAGATCGGCGTCGATTATCCTGGCACCCATATCCCGAAATAGGGACGCTACGGTGGATTTACCAGCTCCTATATCCCCGGTTAGACCTAAAACGAACATTCTGGAGATCCTCCTCTCCTGTTTCCTCTATACACCTGCAGGTCTCGGGGATCTCCCACAAAAACCTGGACAGGCCGTTCATCAGAACCGATCCAAAAAGACGACGGAGCTCTACGCCGGAGATGTATAGCCTCTCCTCCGCTCTCGTTATGCCGACGTACCAGAGACGACGCTCCTCCTCCATCTCCTCCGACGATCCGTCCACCACTCGATTGTGGGGGAAAAGTCCTTCCTCTAAGCCTACCACAAAAACCACCGGAAATTCCAATCCCTTTGCGGAGTGAAGGGAGGAAAGGCTGATCCCATCGGGGACCGAGTCGACCTCCTGGTCGGTGTAGAGGGATATCTCCGCCAGCACGTCCTCCAGGGCGTCGGATAACACGTTTAATGACGCCAATTCCATTACGTTTTCGAGTCGCTCTTCCCATTGATCGGGATAGCCTTTTTCCAGGTAGGCTCCGTAGCCTATGGAGTCGAGGACGTAGGGGACCAGCCTGGACATATCGGAGCCCATATCGAGCATGGATATCATGTGACCAGCCAGATCTTTGATACCGACAGCCCCTTTGCCTTTCAAGGGGCATCTGCCGTCGGCCAGTTTTATCCATACCGACCGAGAGTCTCCTTTTTCCCTGAGCAGAAAGTCCGATAGGATGGACAGTCCTTTAGGTCCTATCCCTCTAGGGGGGACGTTGACCACCCTGGCGAGGGCACTGCCGTCTCTGTGGTTTACCGCAAGACGAAGGTAGGAGACCACGTCTTTGACCTCTTTCCGGTCGTAGAAGGCGGTTCCTTTGACGACCCTGTAGGGCAGCGATCGGGAGATAAACTCCTGCTCCAGGTTTCTGCTCAAGGCGTTGATCCTGTAGAGAACCGCTATGTCGCTGTACCGATATCCTAGAGAGGATAGTTCCTCCACTTTGTCCGCCACGTAACGGGCCTCGGATCTCTCGTCTCTCAGTTTAGCGACCCCTATAGGCTCTCCCCCCGAACGGTCGGTCCAGAGCCTTTTATCCGGCCTGTTTACGTTGTTCTGTATCACCGAGTTAGCCGCTTTAAGTATTATCTCCGATGAACGGTAGTTCTGTTCGAGCAGGACGATTTTCGCTCCCGGAAAGTGTCTCTCGAAGCCCAGTATAACCGACATGTCCGCCCCTCTCCATCCGTAGATGGACTGATCCGGGTCTCCGACGACCATTACGTTAGCGCTGTCTCCTGCGAGGGTTTTCATCATGGAGAACTGGGGCCTGTTGACGTCCTGATATTCGTCCACCAAGATCCAGTCGAGCCTGGATCTTTCCCTGAGGAGGATGGATTCATCGGTTTTCATGAGGTGCAGAGGCATTATTATTAGATCGTCGAAATCGAAAGCCCCCTGTTCCTTCATGGCCATACGGTATTTGTCGTAGACCTCCGCCATGTCCCCCTCAAGGGAAGGGTCGAGGGTTGAGGGATCGCAGGAGGTTTTCGCCTTGGAGATACCCTCCAGCAACCAGGAGGGGTCGTAGCGAGAGGGGTCTATTCCCAGCTCTTTAGCTATTTTTTTGACCAGAGAGAGACACTCCGATCGGTCGAAGATGACGAAGTTTCTCCTGTATCCCAGGGATTCGAGGGCATCTCTGTTCCGAAAGAGCATCTGGAGTCCGAAGGAGTGGAAGGTGGAGACCTGGGCGTCTTTGGCCCTTTCCCCTAGCATTCTCTCCACCCTGTCTTTCATCTCTCTGGCGGCCTTGTTGGTGAAGGTTACGGCTAAAATCCTCCAGGGAGCTACGGAGGATTCCTGGACCAGCCAGGCGATTTTGCTGGTGAGAACCCTGGTCTTGCCGCTTCCCGCTCCCGCTAAAACCAGAAGAGGGGCCCCCTGAAAGGAGACCGCCTCTCTCTGTCTGGGGTTTAGGCCCTCAAGGATCGAGGAGATTTTATTCATCCCCGCCTCTTCTCCTCCAGCCATTTTTTTATAGTGGACGACCAGGCCTCCAGCCCTTCACCGTTATAGCAGGAGAGTTTCATAGTCGGAGCCTCCGGGTTGAGCCTTGCCACGTCTCCCCAGAAAAGCTCCTGATCGAAGGAGACGTAGGGCAGCAAGTCGGTTTTGGTCAGGACCACAGCGGATGCCTCGGTGAAGAGCAGGGGATATTTGAGCGGCTTGTCCGGCCCTTCGGGGACGGAGGATATGGCTACTTTATGGTCCTCGCCGACGTCGAACTCGGCGGGACATACCAGGTTGCCGACGTTTTCGATGTAGATAACGTCCAGGTCGTCGAGAGGCAGGCCGTCGAGGGTCATGTCGACCCAGTTGGCCTCCAGGTGACAGCCCCCTTCGGTGTTTATCTGTATAGACGGAACCCCGAGGGCGTCGATTCTAACCGCGTCGCGGTCGGTGGCCACGTCTCCCTCTATAACCGCCGATCTGAGGCCGTCTTTGCCCAGAGTCTTTTCAAGCAAAGTCGTCTTGCCCGATCCAGGGGAACCTATCAGGTTCACCATGAGTATGCCCTTTTCGCTGAGCCTTTCCCTGATCCTCTTGGCGTAGCACATATCCGCCGCCATGACCGCCTGCTGTATGTCTATCTTTTTTACCGACACTACTCCTCCACCTCCAAAGAATCTATATCCATCTCCATCCCCTGAACCATGTCCACGTCTTTGCCACCGCAGTGGGGACAGAGGTAGCCCAGGTCCGCCTCTCCCCACCTGCCTCCACAACTACGGCAGGAAAACTCCACCGGCACAGGAGTTATGATAAGCTCCGCTCCAGCTAGAGAGGTCCTCTCGATAGAGGCGTTAAAAGCGAAACGAAGTATGTGGGGAATGACCTGCCTCATCGACCCTACTTTCAGGTTTACCGACCTGATCGAGCTCCAGTTGTTGCGGTCCTGAAGCTCTTCAAGGGCATCTATAATAGCCTTTACCATGGAAAGCTCATGCATCCCTCGTCCACCAGCCCCCTCGACTTTCGATTATTAAGAAAGGGGACCCTGGAGGGTCCCCTTGGAGATTTTCTAGTCCGCCGGCTCTAATAGGCCGTATCCCCCGGACTTCCTCTTGTAAACCACGTTTATAGAGCCACTCTCGGCGTTGGAAAAGACGAAAAAGCTGTGACCGAGAAGGTCCATCTGCATACAGGCTTCCTCGGCGTGCATGGGCCTGAGAGGGAATCTCTTGACCTTTACGATGTCCTCTTTCTTTTCCTCTACCGCCGACTTGGACATGTCGGACGTTATATCGTCTAGGTTAAAGGAGATATCGTGGGTCTTGAGCTGAACCCTGTCGGTGAGGTATTTCTTGTGCCGTCTGATACGCCTCTCCAGGTTCTTGAGAGCGATGTCAAAGGCCTTTCTCAGGTCTGAGTCCCTCTCCTCACCTCTCATGATGACGCCGTTGACGTTGGAGGTCACCTCTATGGTGTGGATACCTCGACTAAGACTGAGAACGACTTGGTTATCAAGGATCTTCGGAAAAAACTTCTCCAGCTTGGAGAGCTTCCTCTCCATGTACTCCTTTAGATCGTCCGCTAGTTCGGCGTTACGGTTAACAAAACGAATATCCATTCTCTATTTCCTCCCTTCCTCCAACAGTTGCGTCTTGCTGCAATTTTATTTTAACACATAGAGGAGATATGAGCAATATCCGCCTCCTGTACATAGAGTATAAACTACTTCCGCAAAAAGTACGAGATAGGCAGTAGCTTTTTATCCCTTTTTTTGTTTAAATGGCCCTGGTGATCTTTACCATAAGACCTAAGGAGATGAGTTTTATGATTCTTTCTGAAAGGGCACGTAGACTGGAACCTTCGGCCACCTTGGCGGTGGTAGCGAAGGCGAAGGCTATGAAGCGAGAGGGCAAGCCGGTTATATCCTTCGGAGCAGGGGAACCCGATTTTAACTCCCCAGAGTCCGCTCTGAGATACGGCAAAGAGGCTATGGACGCCGGACATACCCACTACACCCCTGGCACCGGAATACCGGAGCTGAGGGAGGCGGTATGCAGCTACTATAAGGACCGTTTCGGCCTTGAGTACGCACCGGGAGACGTAGTAATAGGTGCAGGAGCAAAGATACTCCTCTACGAAGCTCTGAGCTGCATAGTCGATCCCGGTGACGAGGTTATCGTATTCGCACCGGCATGGGTCAGCTACGTGGAACAGATTCGTCTCTGCGAGGGAAAAGAGGTCATTATCGACACCTCGGAGACAGGGTTTATCCCCGATCTGGATATAGTGAGAAAAGCTATAACCTCTAGAACCAGGTGCATAATGATAAACTCCCCTAACAACCCCACCGGAGCGGTCTACGACGAAAAGACCCTTAAGGGCCTCGCCTCTTTGGCTGTGGAGCACGATATCACCATCATCTACGACGAGATATACGAGCAGCTGGTATACGGCAAGGCGAAACACCACCAGATAGTCGCCCTGGCCCCCGAGGCTAGGGACAACGTTATAGTGGTCAACGGCGTCAGTAAAGCCTACGCTATGACAGGGTGGAGAATAGGCTACGCCATGGGCCCCTCGAAGGTCATGTCCAAAATAGGCTCTCTCCAGGGACACCTGACGTCCAACCCCTGTTCGGTGGCTCAGTACGCCGCACTAGGCGCCCTTAAAGAGGCTCACGACGATATAGTGACTATGCACGGTCACTTCTCCGCCAGAAGAGAGCTCATACTGAAGTTACTGGCCGATATGCCGCTGATAAAGTTCGTAGAGCCGGAAGGAGCTTTTTACGTCCTGATGGACGTAAGGGAAGCTCTCGGCAAAAAGCAGGGTGACGAGGTAATATCCGACGACATATCCTTCTGTCAGAGGCTTCTGGAGTCCTCCTACGTCGCCATGGTTCCTGGAAGCGCTTTCTACGCACCGGGTCACATAAGGGTGTCCTACTCCAACTCTACGGAGGATATTACCGAGGGTATGAGAAGGCTGAAGGAGTTTTTAGAGTCCCTGGCTTAGAGCAAAACCAGAGGGAGGGCAAAGCCCTCCCTCTTTGAATTAGCCTAGCTAAGACAGGAACAGATGAACCCGGAGTATGTTCAGGCCTATAAGACAGAGGACCACGCCACCTAAAAACTCCGCTTTATGGCCCACCGCTAGCCCTATTTTGCATCCCGCCATAGCGCCTATCGTCGAAAGCACTCCGGTGATAAGCCCTGCGGAGATCGCCAGGGGAATTATAGGGCTTCCTATGGCCGCCGAGGAAAAACCGACGGCCATAGCGTCTATGGAGGTAGCTACCGCGAGACCTAAAAGGACCATCGGCCTAGCGACGTTAAGTAGATCGCAGTTTTCCTCCGGCCATATGGACTGATGGATCATCTTTCCTCCGACTACAGCCAGCAGTAAGGCGGCTATCCAGTGATCCCAGGCGGATATGAAGTGGGCGATTTTATCCCCTAAAAACCAGCCTCCTATGGGCATGGCAAACTGAAACAGGCCAAAGGCCAGAGCCATGTACAGAACCTGGGTCTTGGGCATAGAACAACGGCAGGCCCCCGCTCCCAGGGACACGGAGAAAGCGTCCATGGCAAGGGCGGAAGCGGTGGCGATGGTGGATATCATCGCTAACGGACGACCCATCGGAGGGAGCTAGTAGACGATAGCTCTGCCTCTTTCTCCAGGTCACCGTAGGCTCGAATCGACTTTTTAGCCGGTATTCCTACGTTAAAGGTGGCCTTCCCCAGGGCGTTACCTTTGTCGTCCTCCATGTATACGGTCCCCTCCACTGGCTGAAAGACCTCTCCGTCGTTGATCAAGGTGATGTAAAGCCTGTTCCCTTTGGCGTGGGGCTTTTCCCATCGCAGCTGAAAAAGGCCGTCTACACAACCGCTCTGGGGCATGGCACACACCGCCGTGGCAAAGAGCAGGACACATAGCACCATCGCGAACCATACAGCTATTTTTCTGGACAAATAAAAAACCTCCCCCTCTATTATTCAGGACAAAGTTACCATAAGAAACACCTGAGGGAAAGCATTAAAAAAAGTGATTTTGTAACAAGCTATGTTCGTTGATATGATCGAATCAGAGGGGTGTTCTGGCATTATATTATTTAAGTAAAGGAAAGCTCTAGAAACTCTAATCCTCGGAGAGATCGTTCCGACGGAGCCCATTTGAGCCCGTATACTCGACATGCCGTAGTGTAGTACGAATGGGGCGACAGGACGTCGCCCCAAGCCGAGGGGGCACAGGACGTGCCCTCCGAGGCGGTTCGTACGAAACAGGCAGGTCGAGTATACGGTTGGGCGAAACAGGGCGTAGGCGGAATGGTCTCTCCGAGGGGACTCGAAAGTGAGTTTCTAGAGATACCCTAAAGTTATCTTTATTCTATTGGGAGGGATCGTCGTGACAAGTTGGATTGAGAACCGTTTCAAGGTGAAGGAAGCGGGAAGCGACATAAGGACGGAGGTAATGGCGGGCATTACCACCTTTATGACAATGGGTTATATTATTTTCGTGAACCCCGATATTCTGTCTAAAACAGGTATGCCTTTTGGACCTCTTATGGTGGCCACCTGTTTGGCCAGTGCTATCGCGACCTTGATGATGGCCTTTATGGCCAATTACCCTATAGCCCTTTCCTCCGGTATGGGGTTGAACGCTTTCTTCGCTTTTTCCGTGGTTCTCGGGATGAATATCCCCTGGGAGGTCGCTCTAGCCGCCATTTTCATCGAGGGAGTCATTTTCATACTCCTCACCCTCACAAAGGTAAGGGAGGCGGTGGTAAACAGCATCCCTAAGTCGCTTAAAATAGGGATATCGACGGGTATAGGCTTCTTCATAGCCCTGATAGGCCTTCAAGGAGCGGGGCTTATCGTAGGAAACCCAGCCACTCTAGTTTCTCTGGGAAGCTTAGGTTCCAAGCCCGCTATTTTGGCCATGGTGGGATTCGTCATAATGATGGCCCTTGAGGCCCATAAGGTTAAAGGGGCTATTCTGTGGGGTATCTTGGCAGTGACGGCGATGGCGGTACCTCTAGGCGTGGCGTCTATGCCTCAGGGAATCGTTTCTATGCCTCCTTCCATCAGCCCTATATTCATGAAGATAGATTTCTCACAGATCGCATCCGGTACTTTCTGGGTGATCGTGTTTACCTTCTTCTTCGTCGACTTTTTCGATACCGTAGGGACCTTGGTCGGGGTTACCAACAGAGCGGGACTGCTGGACGCCAACGGCAACCTTCCTAAAGCCAGAGAGGCTCTGATGGCCGACGCCGTTGGAACCACCGTCGGTGCGGTCCTCGGGACCTCCACGGTAACCGCTTTTGTGGAGAGCGCCAGCGGAGTGGAACAGGGAGGCAGAACCGGCCTAACCGCCATGGTTACGGCGATACTGTTTATTCTCGCCATTTTCTTCAGCCCTATCGTGTCTATAGTGCCAGCCTGTGCTACCGCTCCTGCTCTGGTTATGGTCGGTATCTACATGATGATGAGCCTCAAGGATCTGGATTTCTCCAGCTTTACGGACATAGTTCCCGCCTCTGTGGCTATCTTCATGATGCCCTTCAGCTACAGCATAGCCACCGGGATAGAGTTCGGAATCCTCACTTTCGTCGCTCTGAAGTTCGCGGCCTGCCGTAAAAACGAGATAAGCCCGGTTATGTGGGGGCTTTTCGCCATCTTCGTTCTGAAGGAACTTCTCGTCTAACTATTGAAAAGCAGAGGGAGCGGCTTAAGCCGCTCCCTCTTAGCTCTAAAACTTTGTGAGGATTTCTTCCTCTTTTTCCTTCATCGCTACGTCTATTTTGTCGATATAGCGATCGGTGATCTTCTGGACATCGTCGAGGAAGTCCCTAAGCTGGTCCTCGCTTATCTCTCCGGCGGTCTCCTTTTTCTTGTAAAAGTCGTTACAGTCCCTGCGGAGGTTGCGGACGGCTATACGGGCCTCTTCGGAGAGCTTGTTCACCATCTTGGTGAGTTCCTTACGACGGTCTCCGGTGAGCTCCGGCAGGTTTAGCCTTATAACCTGACCATCGTTTTGAGGGGTCACCCCCAGGTCAGAGGCGAGTATACCTTTCTCCACGTCCTTCAGAGCGGTTTTATCGAATGGGGCTATCAACAGAGTTCGCCCCTCAGGTACGCTCACCGTGGCTAACTGCTTTATAGGGGTAGGAGCTCCATAGTAGTCCACCTTGATATCGCTAACTAGACCGGGATGGGCCCTTCCTGTACGGATACCCATAAATTCTTTTTTAAGAAAGTCTACCGCTTTTTCCATCTTTTCTTCCAGGTCGAACTTAGCAGTACTGTCGCTCATAAAATCACCCTCCTTTAGGTTACTCCTCCGAGACTATAGTACCAATCTTACGGCCTCTTATCAAGAAATCCGCCAGACGACCGTCCTCAAGGACGTTCATTACGACTATAGGTATCTTGTTCTCCATGCAGAGGGAGTAAGCAGCCGCGTCCATAACCTCAATTCTCTGTCTCAGGGCTTCCATGTAGGTCAACTTGGTGTAGAGAACGGCGTCGGGGTTTTTCATAGGATCTTTATCGTATATTCCGTCGACTTTAGTGGCTTTCACCAGACAGTGTGCCCCTATCTCAGCGGCTCTGAGGGCAGCGGCGGTATCGGTGGAAAAGTAGGGCGATCCTGTGCCAGCGGAGAAGATAAGAACCCTTCCCTTATCCATGTGCCTAAGGGCTCTCCGTCTTATGTAGGGTTCGGCTATCTCCTGCATCTGGATGGCAGACTGAACTCTGGTCGGTATCCCCTGTTTCTCTAGGACATCCTGAAGGGCGAGGGAGTTTATGACCGTCCCCAGCATTCCCATATAGTCCGCCTGAGCCCTCTCTATTCCCTCGTCTACCGCCTGTTTACCTCTCAGGAAGTTTCCTCCCCCAACCACGAGACCGACCTCTACTCCCGCTTTGGCCACTTCGGCTATCTGGGAAGAGATACCCCTTATAGCGTCAAAATCTAGCCCAAAACCCTGGTTACCTGCCAAAACCTCCCCTGATAGCTTTAGAAGGATCCTCTTGTAAGTTACTCCTGTCATTTAAGCCCCTCCCTTGACCATAATTTGTACACAAAAAAGGGGCCAGGAATAGAACCCCTGAGCCCCTTTTACGGGTCTTATACGTTACTCGCCTATGGTGAAACGGGCAAAACGACGGATAACCATGTTCTCGCCGAGTTTGGCGACAGCGTCCATCAACAGATCACCTATCTTCTTGTCGCCGTCTTTTACCCACGGCTGCTCAAGAAGACAGATAGTCTCGTAAAACTTTCTAACCCTGCCCTCGGCAATTTTATCGAGCATGCTCTCCGGCTTGCCGTCCTGGAGGGCCTGCTGACGATAAACTTCCTTCTCCCTCTCAAGCTCGTCCGCAGGGACATCGTCAGGGGAGACGTAAAGGGGAGCGGCAGCGGCTATGTGCATGGAGATCTCGTGTCCCAGAAGCTGGAACTCGTCGGTCTTGGCGACGAAGTCGGTCTCGCAGTCCAGTTCGAGAAGGACTCCGATCTTGCCGGTGGTGTGGATGTAGGAGAACACCCTTCCCTCTTTAGCCGCCCTATCCGCTTTTTTGGCGGCCTTGGCGAGACCTTTCTCACGAAGAAGGTCGACGGCTTTCTCCATATTGCCCTCGCACTCCACGAGAGCTTTTTTGCAGTCCATCATGCCACAACCGGTACGTTCTCTAAGATCCTTGACGTCAGAAGCGCTGATTGCCATGGTAAGTTCCTCCCTTTATCAAAAAACGTCTAAAGACGTTACTTATCTTCGCCCTCAGCGGTATCGTCGCCGTAGGCCTCGGTGAGCTTTTCCTTTACTTCGATGATGCTGTTTCCGTCGGCATCGTCGTCGGCTCCGTCGTCAGCGCCGTCGACACCCTGACGTCCCTCTATCACAGCACTGGCCATGAGGCCGGAGATGAGCTTAATGGCTCTGATAGCGTCGTCGTTGCCAGGGATGGGGTAGTCTATGACCTCGGGATCACAGTTAGTGTCGACTATGGAGATCACCGGAATGCCCATCTTTCTGGCCTCTTTGACGGCGATATCCTCTCTCCTGGGATCGATAATGAAAAGAGCGTCAGGAACGGTCTTCATGTTTTTGATCCCGAGAAGGTACTTCTCGAGCTTTTCCTTCTGTTTCTTGAGGAGGACGACCTCTTTTTTGGTGAGGTTGTCCCAGGAGCCGTCGGACTCCATACGATCGAGCTCGACCATACGGAGAACCCTTTTGCGGATGGTCTGGAAGTTGGTGAGCATACCACCGAGCCAACGCTGGTTTATGTAGTGCTGACCGCAACGGGCAGCTTCTTCTTTTATTGTGTCCTGGGCCTGCCTCTTGGTCCCTACGAAAAGAACGCTTCCGCCCTCTTTAGCGACCTCTCTGAGGAAGGAGTAGGACTTCTCAAGACCTTTTACGGTCTTCTGAAGGTCGATGATGTAGACCCCGTTTCTCTCGGTGAAGATATAGGGCTTCATCTTGGGGTTCCATCTGCGGGTCTGGTGGCCGAAGTGGACACCGCACTCCAAAAGCTGCTTCATGCTTACTACGGACATGGTATTTCCTCCTTGATATGTGGTTTTTTATCCTCCATCGGACGACAAACACGGAAACCGTAAGGCACCACTCCGTGCTCCATACCGATGTGCGGAATATGGACCATCGGAGAGTATATCATAACCGGCCTTGACCGACAAGATAGTTCATATTACCATTGGAGGTCATCGGGAAAGATCGTTTCCACACAGGATCAGGGAGGGGTATTGAGTTGGAACCTTTGAAGGACAAAACAGGAGAAATGTCGCCGGACAGAAAAGCCATGTTGAACAGGCTTAAAAGGGTAGAGGGACAGATGAGGGGAATACAGAGGATGATCGTCGAGGAGAAAGACTGTTGCGATGTATTGCTTCAGCTTTCGGCGGCCAGAAAAGCGATGCAGAACACCTGCATTGAGATAGTTAAGAACTACATGTCCCAGTGTATGGTGTCCCAAGAAGAGGACGGAACCGTCGACGTAGACCGGCTACAGAAGCTCATAGAGGCGTTGGTGGAGATAGCTCCGATAAAGCAGGGACAGGAAGAATAGAAGAAGGCCCCCAACAGGGGACCCAGGGCTCCGTGGCACCCGACAGACACCGCTTACCGCTGCTTCCTTCCGGACCTGACGGGGTTCACGGGCTCTCGCCGCACGGGACTGGGCCCCCTGTTGGAGGCCTTCCGACACCGAGGGATTATACCAGACCTGGCCTGGTTATACAACCTCGCAAAAAAAGGCGGCTATAAAGACCCAAAGGACCATCAGAGGAACCAGTGTCCCTATATGCCAGAGCATCAGAGATACCAGGATCCTTCCGGGAAATACGCCAGCCCAAAAGGCCAGGTTTTGCCTTATAACCCTGGAGAATGTCCCCAGCAGGTTGCCCAGCAGAAGGGCGAAAACGGCGTCACCGACGGAGAGGGCCCCCGCCGAAAGTCCCGCTCCAGCGGCGGCTAGAGCGGCGGTGTTGTGGGCGATCCCCGCAAGAGCGACGGAGAGGAGCACCGGAGGGACGGAGCTTCCAAGACGATAAAAGTAGGGCTCTATTATCGGCATAACCCAGTAAACCAGGGCAAAGGCTCCCCATCCCCAGGGGAGCGTCTTTTTTATCATCGGCCATAACGGAGGAACGGGCTTCTCCTTTTCCCACTGGACGGCACAGGAGGAAAAGGATTTTCTAGCTCTGACTAGGAGATGCAGAAAGAAGGCGAAGCGGACGACGCTCCTCAGCAGAAGGGATAGGGCGTACAGTGCCCCGGCGGTCCCAGCCAGTCCAACGGAGGCTCCGAATGTTCCCACCCAACGGTGGAGATAGCCGGGAAAAGAGAGCAATAATGTGCCGAAGACGGTCTCATCCCGGTCTAGGTCCCCTTTTTCGTAGGCCGAGGCGATCATCCCTGTAGCGACTCGGGAAGTCCCAAGGCTGAGGGCCAGGGCGACCACCAGATCGGGGTGGAGCCCACAGCGACAGACTAAGGGCCCTATTTTGCCTAAGGCCCTCTGAGGCACTCGGAGTTTGACAATAACCCATCCCACGAAAACCCCGGTTAAGACGCTGACTGTGAGTCTGGCTTCCCCTGCTACAAATCCGTAGAACGAGACGGTCATCTTTTTTCACCGTACGCCCTCTCGACCAGCATCCTGACCGTTTTCTCGAGACGGAATAGAGAGGGGCGAGTCAGGTCTTTTTCGTCGATAAAGACCAATTCGGTTCCTTTAAAGGCCTTCATCCAAGGTCTGTGGATTACGTCGTCCTCGTCCACGTCGTTCATGGTCCCTTTCTGGACTATATACAGGTCCAGTCCCTTCGACGACAGAGATAGAAGCCTCTCTAGGCCGTAATAAGCCAGAGGGCTCCCGTTTTTTATCGGCTCGGCATCCGGTGCGCCGTTTTCAAGCCCCGCCAGAGAGAGGACCCCTGCCGCCCAGCTAGCTGGAGAACAGGTCCTTACGCCTCCTTCTCCGGTCTCCAGGAAGTAAACCTTTTGCACCCTGTCACCTCGCCTCTCAGAGGACATCTCGGTAAGCTCGGATATCTCACTCCGGAGCTTTGCAACCGACTCCACAGCATCTCCCCCCATCAGTTCGGAGAGCCTCCTGACGTAGTCCTCAAGGCCATCCCAGGACGACGGCTCCATGGAGATCACCGTCAAGCCCGATCTTCTCAGGGTATCCACCGCCCTGCGGTTCACCGTCTCTATCATCGGCCTTATCAACACGAGATCCGGCGACAGGGCTATTATGGACTCAGGATCAAACCTCACAGGCAACCTCACCCTGCCTGGGAAAAGATCGGGGTCGTCAGACTGAGAGACTCCGACCAGCCTATCCCCGTAGCCCAGAGCCAGCAGGGATTCGCTGTGACCGGCGTAAAGGGATATCGCCTTTGGGGAATCAGCCATAGAGGCCGACGGGTTAGCAAAGAGACAGAGCAACCCTATTATCAGCGAAAGAACCATCTAGAGCCTCCCCTTTCATCGTCGTAACGGTGGAACTCTATGCCATAGAGCTGAAAAAGCAGCCCCCCGTCAACGACCTGACAGGGATCGCCCTGGGCTATAACCTTGCCGCCTTTCATAGCCCACAGGCTATCGGCAAAGGCGACGGCCAGATTTACGTCGTGAACGGTGACCAGCACCGCCTTCCCCGATTCGGTGGCCCTCTGAAGCAGTTTAAACAGGGCAGCACCGTGGCCTGGGTCGAGAGCGGAGGAGGGTTCGTCCAAAAGGAAGACAGGGCAGTCCTGAACGAACGCCCTGGCGACCGCGACTCTCTGCCTTTCGCCGCCGGACAGCTGGGTTACAGGACGATCGAGAAGCCCTGTAAGATCCATAGAATCGGCGGCGCAACAGGCCCTCTCGACGGACTCTGTGCTGTAGGGCTCCTTTCTGCCGTAAGGCAACCTCCCCATTCTGAGGACCTCCAAAACGGAGAAAGGGTAGGCCATCTGAGGGCTCTGATCGACAAAAGCTACGGTCCGTGCCATAGCGGACCTGGATAGCCTGGACAGATCTAGATCCCTAAACCTAACCTTTCCGGAGAACCCCATCAATCCAGCTATCGCCCTGAGTAAGGTGCTTTTTCCACTTCCGTTTGGCCCTATGACGGCGGTTATACTTCCTTCATTGACCACACCTGATAGGGCCTCAACCCCCCCGCCACCGGGGTAGAGGGACTTTAGATCCTCTATAGCCAGACCGTTCAAGACGTTCCCCTCTCTTTTATCAGAATCCAGCAGAAAAACGGACCTCCCACGAGAGAGGTCAGAACTCCCACAGGGAGCTCACCTAAGCCCCTTGCGAAACCGTCGGCGACGGACAACAACACACCTCCAGCCATAAAGGAGAGAGGAATTAACGACCTGTGAGAAGCCCCTATTATTATCCGTATGAGGTGGGGGACCACCAGTCCCACGAAGCCTATTACCCCAAAGGAGGATACCACCGAGGCAGTTGCCAGGGCAGAGGTGGACAATAAAAGCACCCTCAGCTTTTTTTCCTCCACCCCAAGCACCGATGGATTAGACCCGCCTAAGGATATAGCGTCTAGATCGGATGAAAACCACCATGCAGATGAGGTTATCAAGACCCCTCCCCAGACGAACAGGACGTTTCCCCAGGACGCACCGGCAAAACTTCCCATGAGCCAGAACACTATACCACCGACCTTTTCACCTGCCAAAGCCTTGGCCAAGGTCACGCCAGCGGAAAGAGTGGATCCCACCACTATACCGGCCAATATAGTATGTCCCGACGACCCGCCGGACCTCCAGGCTAGAAGGGACACCAACCCCATCGCTCCGAGGGCACCTAAAAAGGCGGCTAGGGACACATACCACCCGATAAGGATAGCCAAAGAGGCACCGAAAGCGGCACCGGAGGCTATTCCTAAGGTGTAGGGCTCCGCTAGAGGATTGGACAGAAGGGCCTGTAAGATGACCCCCGATAGGGCGAGAGATGCACCGCCACCTACAGAGGCCAGTAGCCTAGGCAACCGGATATCCCTGACCACCAGATTAACCTGAACTCCTTGGCTGTCCGGGAAAAAAAGGGAGAGAAGGACCTGAGATGACGATAACCCCATCTCCCCTGAGGTCATTCGTATCAAAAAAACCCCGACGAGACAGACGGAGAGGAGGAGAAAAAGGATCCAATAGGCTCTATCCCTTCCCTTGGGATCGATTAACATCATATGAAATCACCTCAAAAAAACGTCCGAAGGACCGGGAAAAGATCCTTCGGACGTCGAACTATAATCGAGTTCTAAAAACCTTTCCCTGCGACGGAGCGAAACTTGCGAACGACCATGGCACCGATTTCGTCGTACTCTCCCAGTCCTTTTAGGACGGAGGACACTCTGAAACCCTCACCTTTAAGGACGGTAGACCAAGAATCGTCCTCAGGGCCCGCCATGTCGTTGGTGGCGTGGTCCCCGGCGACCATCATAAAGGGGACCAAGGTAACTTTTCTCCCCTTACGGTGATTGAGGCGGCTCACGACGTCGTCCAGTTCAGGAGTTCCCTCCACAGTGCCGACGATAAAGCCGGGAGCAAGATCGTCGAGCACCACCTGAAGCTGACCGTAGGCGGAGTTGGCGAAGTGGGGAGAGCCGTGTCCCATAAGGGCTACGGCGCTATCCTCGTCCACCTTTGAACCGTAAGTCCTGCTCAGGAATCCCGCCATCGCCTTGAAGTCCTCCTCTTTGTAGAGAAGGGGCTCGGAGAGAACCAGCCGGTCAAAGCCGTATTTGCCCTCTATTGAGCGAAATCCATCTACAACCGCCTGTAGATCGCAGTATTCCTCTCCAGGGATGATGTGGGTGGACACCACGACGACGTCGGTAAAGCCCTCGTCCCTCATCTTTGACAGGGCGATCATAGGGCTATCGATATCCACTCCCTCTTTCGCCAGTTTACGGCGTATTATATTGGACGTGTAGGCCAGTCTTACCTCCACACCTGGACAGGAGGACTTAAGTGTCGAGTGCAGATTATCGATAGCCCTCTGCCCAGAGGGAACCGTCGTCCCAAAGGACACCATCAAAACGCCTTTCTTTTCCACCGCCGAATCATCTCCCCACGCTAAACCCGAAAATAACGTAAAACACAAAACCAGAACCGCTAGAACGCCTTTTCTCAAATCGAACATCACCTTCCGATAGATTATGACAAAGAGGACCCTTAGGCAACCGCCACAGAGTCCTCTTAGACATCATGTGATCCTCCGCCCACGCAGGTACACATCGCCTCTGTATCAGCGATCTGGCTCGCCCATCGAGGATGGACTTACAGTGGCGGGGCCGCTCCGGATTCTAACCGGATTCCCTGATTACAGGACGTCGGATATTACTTTTCGACCAGAAGTATAGCACAAAAGTGGTATAGCCGCTAAGGGACATTCATTCCGTCGAAAACGCCGTCTCCGGCGGTCACTATGACGTTTCTGCCGGGAAGGACCTGATGGTAGAACTCCAGTTTTTTCATGAAGTCGTACAGACCGGCAGCGGAGCGGTTTGCGTCCGCCAGAAGCTTTTGGGCCTTCATGTCCCCCTCCCCTTTGATCTCCTCCGATTCCTTCATAGCGGAAGCCAGTATCTCTACTTTATCCCTGTCGGCGGCGGATCGGAGCTTCATGGCCTCCGCCCTTCCCTCGGATATAAGCTGGGCGGACATTCGGTTACGCTCGGCCTCCATAGAACGATAGACGGCGTCCTCGTTTTCCTGAGGGAGATAGAGTCGCTTAAACTCAACGGTCCTGACGGTAACTCCGTACTTTTCGCTTTCCTCCGCAGCGATCCTCAAGGCCTCCGCCTCCGCCTCATCCCTTTTGAGAAACAGGATATCGTCGAAGGTTATCTGACCAGCAACCGCCCTTACCGCTGCGTAGACCGAATCGTCGAGCCTCTGCTGGACCGCCGAAATGGTCCTGACCCTTCTTCGAAAGGCCTCAGGATCGGTTATCTGAAATATAGCGATAGAGTCGAATATGATATTCTTCTTGTCCGCCATGACCACCGACACAGGGCTTGCATCGTACTCTATGAGCCTTTTGGTGTATCTAACCACCGTATCGGTAAAAGGTATTTTCATCGATATGCCTGGGGATTTTTTGGTGGCGACGATCTTTCCTAGCCTCAGTATGACCGCCTGTTCGTCCTGTCTTATGACGTAAAAGGAGTCGTAAGACAGTCCCAGCAGGACCAGAAGGACAGCGTAGATAATGGCTTTTTTATATTTCATCTCCATACCTCCTATTTCTGTCCATCTTGGGAGGGAAAAGATAGAATACGATCGAGAGGCAGTATCTTAAGCACCTCGGAGGAGCTGATAAAAGTCGGATTCATATCCTTCCAGACGTCTGTCATAGTCTCCATCCATAGGTTCAGCCGAACCAAGTTCGGGTTTATCCTGTAGGATTCGGTAAGAGCCTGTATTCTGGCCACATCCCCTTCCGCCAGAGCAACCCGCCTGAAGGCGTAGGCGTTGGCCTCGTTTATTACCCTTTCGACGTCGCCTATTACCTCGGACTGCACTTCCTTTGCATAACGCTCCGCCTCCAGTATCATCCTCTCCCTTTCCGCCCTAGCGGAGTTGACGGCGTTGAAGGATTTTTGGACCGCCTTAGGGGGCACCACGTCCTGAAGGGATACGGAGGAGACGAAGATTCCGGTGGAGAGCTGGTTCATCTTCTCCTGAAGGCCCTTTCTGACCTCCGTCTGGATAGCCTGTTTTTCCTTGGTCAGCACGTCGTCCAGGATACGAAAACCGACGACCTCCCTGAGGTAGGATTCCGCCAAATCCCTTATCATCTTTTCACGGTAGGCCCGATCCTCCGGGATGTGGGTAATATAGTCCACCGGATCGGATATCTGGTACTGCAATACCCAGTCTATCTCGACGATTTTATTGTCCCTGGTCAGCATCCTGGATTCCTCAGGTACGTCCTGATATCTGGCAGGAGGACCTACCTGAACAGTTCTGTAACCGTACTCAAGACGGCGGATATTCTCGGTGTTGACCACCTCTACATGGTCCACAAAGGGGATCTTCAGATGAGGTCCCTGATCCGCCACGTGAGAGACGATCCCTAACCTGAAAACAACTCCCATAGATCCTGATGGAACGATGTAGAAAGACTTGGATAGCCCCAAAAACAGGATAACAACCACCACTATCGATCCTAGAAGACCTTTCCCCCAGGCCCCCATCTTAGGGGGCCTGGGCATCTCCCAGTCGAATCCTTTAGCCTTATTTGCCTCAAAGACATCCTTTATCCTGCCATCTCTCAGCTTTTTGCTCAGCCTGGTAAGGGCAAACAACAGGGCAAAAAGCAGAAGAACCCTCCAATCCAAACACATCACATCCTAACGTAATCTCGGTTAAGGGCAGTTCGCCCTTACCTCGTAGTGCCATCTGGTCCCTTCCTCTGGACCGTAGACTACGACCACCATAGAGTTTGACGCTCCTTTGGTGAATAGTCCCATTTTCTCTCCTTTTCCAGGTCCCGCAAGGCCTCCAGGATACAGATGGGCCTTTTGATCCAGTCTGGACTGGCTACCTCTCCATCCTGAATCGAACACCGTAACGCCGGCAGGATACTGAACCACGTATCTGTCGGGAACCGACAGAGCGTCGTAACGAATGTCGAAGGTTGTTCCCTGAGGGAGGGTACCGATATCCCAGGTATCTTTCGTCCCCAGGTATCCTCCGCTTTTTGCCTGTTTCCAGGTGTTGCACTGGTCCAGAACGTCGTCCCGTTTTTCCGTGTCCTTATCGCTAGGAAGCCCTCCTGGCCCGGACTGGTCGGACGTCGATACCGATTTCGTGACGGAAAGATCGTAATTTCCAGGAGGAGGAAGGACTACGACCTCGGTGCTATCGGAGTTATTCCCTAAGTCAGAGTCCCTGTTCTGGTCGTCCGGCCCTTGAACTGTGACGGAGTTGAGTATTTTCTCCCCTACCTTGCCAGTAACGTCGACATGGTAGGTCCAGGTCCAGGTCTCCCCTACGTCGAGGACGTGATCCTGGTTTCCTCCGGTCTTTACCGCTTCGTCGTTTTTCAGGATATTTCCGTTATCCTTGACCACAGGGTCTACCACCGGAACGCCGGAGAGGTTTTGAACCACTACGGTATAGGTCAACCTGGTTGGCACCCCTGCGGTGATCGTGGCCTGCTTATTCCCTCCGCTCGTCTGGTTTGACCCACCTAGCAAACGATCTAGATGAGCCGCCTGTTCTGCACCGATAATTTCCCTTATCTTCTGCCTCTGTTCCGGGCTCAGCGCCTTGTATCTCTCCAGCTGCTCTACGCCGATCTGAGGCTGTTGAGCCACCGCTAGCACAGGTAGCATCGACACCGCCAACAGACCTATTAGGGTAGATACGGTAGACTTGAACTTAGAATACATTTTCTTAACCTCCTCTCATCACTGAACGCAGCTAACGAAAAACACAGACTAGTATACCTGTCTAAAGTATAGCAAAAAAGGCCCTGCATATGCAGGGCCTTTTTAAATTAAACAAAGTAGTGGCGGAGAGGGAGGGATTCGAACCCTCGGTACCTTGCGGCACACTTGCACTCCAAGCAAGCACCTTCGACCACTCGGACACCTCTCCGCTTCAACGAAAGAGATTCTATCACGTTTTATCCGATCAGGCAAGGTCCTGAAAAACCTCTGGATCAGATTTTTGCTTTTCCGACCATTTTATCCCATCACAGGAACAAGCCCGACCTTTGCCTCTTCTTTTAGCCTCGTAGAGGGCGTCATCGGCCACCTTTATAAGCCCTCCAGAGGTCCAAAGGCTTTTACCGGAAAAGCAGGAAAGATAGGCGACACCGCAGGACAGGGAGACCTTAAGCGGTATTCCGTCAAAAACGAATATCTCTTTCTTTACCCTGTCGTAGAGCTTTTTTATCACCTTGGCGACGGAGAAAAAATCCATTCCTGGGAAGAGGAAAAGGAACTCATCTCCTCCATATCTGCCGACGGCTCCGGTATCCACAGCGACCTCGTCGAAGAGAATACCGACCTGAGCTAAAATGAAGTCACCTGCCTGGTGTCCGTAGGTATCGTTAATTTTTTTGAAAAAGTCTATATCGCAAAGGCAGATAGCCACAGGGTTGTTGTTCCTTTGAGACTTTTCTAAAACGCCGCCTAAGATGGACATTATGGATCGCCTGTTGAGGTTACCTGTCAGGACGTCGGTTCTGGACAGTTTATCTATCTCCTCTTTCTGCCTCCATAGCTCTCTGTAGGCCCTTATAAACCGGATACCTACGGAGATCCTGGCGTTCATCTCCTCAGTATCAAAGGGTTTAGTTACAAAGTCATCCGCACCGGAGGACAATCCGTGAACGATGGATTTTCTGTCTCCTTTGGACGTAGTGATGAATATGTAACAGTACCCTTGGTCGTTGTCTTTATTCGTAGATCTAACTTTATGACAGACCTCAGGGCCTTCCATCCCGGGCAGTACCCAATCTATGAAGACCATGTCCGGTTTAGTGGATATAATACGTTCAAGGGCATCGTCCCCTCTGGAGCACATCTCGACGATGTAGTTATGGGATCTATCAAAAGCCCTCTCGATACCGTCGACGAGGATACTTCTCTCCAGCCTCGAGTCGCTGGCTATCACTACTTTAAAGGGATTTTGAAGGTCTTCTTCAAGAACCATACCGAGGCCTCCTTAGATAAAGTGAGGAAATAAATTGCCTAACTAAAAAGACTTTTGAACTCGGCACAAATTGTACCATCAGGGAGAAAGGCTGTCTATTGTGCGAAAATAAAAAAAAAGAGGCAACGACATGGGAGACCCATATCGCCACCTCTTTTATGGCTGTACAAACTTAAGGGAACCTCTAAAAACTCACTTTCGAGTCCCCTCGGAGAGATCGTTCCGCCTACGCCCTGTTTCGCCCAATCGTATACTCGATCTGCCTGTTTCGTACGAACCGCCTCGGGGGGCACGTCCTGTGCCCCCTCGGCTTGGGGCGACGTCCTGTCGCCCCATTCGACTACACGACGGCATGTCGAGTATACGGGCTCAAATGGGCTCCGTCGGAACGATCTCTCCGAGGATTAGAGTTTTTAGAGATACCCTTAAGGGTTGTTCGGAAGGGAATAGGTATACCAGGAGGGCTCGACTCTCATAGAACCCTGCCCAGAGACCGGATTAGCCTGCACGACCTGCACAACTGCAACCGCAGGTCCGGCGGCTGGAGCCCACATATAGCCGTCTCCGAAGGGCATCAGGACCA